>JAMNXS010000067.1 GCA_023653025.1 Burkholderiaceae bacterium | reverse complement strand
GGGTGCCTCGGGATCGACGGACGGCAGCAGCGGCGGCAGTTCCTCCGGTTCGTCGAGCGGCGACAATTCGTCGGGCACCTCATCCGGCACTTCCAGCACGGGTGACAGCTCGTCCGGTACGAGCTCCGGCACCTCGAGCGGCGGCGACAATTCGTCGGGCACCTCATCCGGCTCTTCCAGCACGGGTGACAGCTCGTCCGGTACGAGCTCCGGCACCTCGAGCGGCGGCGACAGTTCGTCGGGCACCTCATCGGGCACCTCATCGGGCACGTCCGGCAGCGGCGACAGCTCGTCCGGCACGTCGTCCGGCACCTCGGGCACCAGCGATCCGTCGTCCGGCACGTCAGGATCGTCCGGCGCGTCGGGCACGGCGCCGGATTCCGGCGGTGCATCGAGCGGCGCCGGCACCTCGGGAACGTCGGACAGCACGTCCGGCACCAGCGGGGCGAGCGGCAGTTCGAGCGGCGGCAATCCGAAGAGCGGTCCGGATGCCGGCGAGATGCAGGGTACCGAGCAGATGCAGCAACCGAGCGACCGTCGGCTCAACGAGCCGACCCAGCCGGCACGCTGACGGCAAATACGCGGCGGGGGGCGGCACTGGTTCTGCTACAGTGCCGCCCATGTCAAAACTCACTCTTGATCGCGTCCTGCAGTCGCAGGGCATCGGCGCCCGCAAATGGTGCCGGCAACTGATTGCCGACGGCGAGGTCGCCATCGGCGGCGTGGCCGTCACCGACTTCCGCAAAATCGTCGATACCGAGGGCCTGCGGTTCACGCTGTTCGGCGAAGAATGGCTGTACCGCGAGCATGTCTACATCGCCCTGAACAAGCCGCGCGACATCGAGTGCTCACGCAAGCCGAGCCACCACCCGGGCGTGCTCAGCCTGCTGCCCGAGGAGTTGGGCTGGCGCGAAGTGCAGGCCATCGGCCGGCTGGATCATGACACCACCGGCCTGCTGCTGCTGACCGACGATGGCACTTTCAACCATGCGCTATCGTCGCCGAAGCGGCATGTGCCAAAACGCTACCTCGCCACCACGGCCGAGGCCGTCACGCCGGGGTTGATCGCTCAGTTGCTGGAGGGCGTGCAATTGCACGATGAGCCGGCACCGCTGGCGGCACGGGAATGCGTGCAAGTCGGCCCCTGCCAGATCGAGATCGTGCTGGCACAGGGCAAGTATCACCAGGTCAAGCGCATGCTGGCTGCCGCCGGCAATCACTGCGCCGCGCTGCAGCGGACGTCGATCGGCAGGCTGACGCTGGATGCACTGGGTCTGGCCGAGGGCGAGTGGTGCTATCTGGAGCCAGACCGGCTGGCGCTGCTGCGCGACGAACCGGCACCGGGCTGATCACCAGCGGATACCTTCGCCATCCCAGCCGATGAAACGTCCGCTGTCGTCGGGTCCGGCAGCGTCGATGATCGCCATCAGCCGACCGGCGACAAAGTCCGTAGTGAACAGCTTTTCCTGTGCAACATTGCGCTGGAAAGGGCGGGAGAGTTGCGTGTCGGTCGTCCCCGGATGCAGGATCAGCACGATGGCCTCGGGATTGCGGCGGCGCATTTCGATCGCCAGCGTCTTGAGCAACTGGTTCTGTGCGGCCTTCGAGGCGCGATAGCCGTACCAGCCGCCGAGGCGGTTGTCGTCGATCGATCCGACGCGCGCCGACAGCGACGCGTAGACGATGCGGCGCCTCTTTGCCAGCCATGGCTGCAGCGCCCTTGCCAGCAGGATGGGCCCGAGGGCATTCACGTCGAACAGCGTCCGCAGCGCGGCGGCGTCGATCTGCTCGAGCTGTTTTTCCGGATCGATGCCCGGCGCGTGCAGCAGGCCCGACGCATTGACGACCAGGTCGAGGTCAATCTGCTTGTCCTCCAGCACCGCGCGCAGGGCGGCCAGGCTGGCTTCGTCGCGGATATCCGCATCGAGCAGCAGGGCCTGCACGCCGCGGCCAAGCAATTCGTCGCGGAGCAACTGCAGGCGGGCACTGCGCGTTGCCTGCCGTGCGCACAGGACCAGCGTGCGCAGCGATGGCCGCTCGGCGTACTGCCTCGCGATGGCCTCCCCGATGCCGCCGGTCGCGCCGACGATCAGTGCATGCGCGGCCATCAGCGCACGATCCGGTAGCAGGGCTCGTAGCGGGTGCCGGGCAGTTTCATCCGCCCCTGGTCGATGAAGGCGGTCAGCAGGCTGTCCATGCGCTCCATGATGTCCGCATCGCCATGGATCTCGAACAGGCCGTGCCGCTCGATCTCGGCGATGCCCTGCAGCTTCACGTTGCCGGCCACGACACCGGAAAACGCGCGGCGCAAGTGGGCAGCCAGCAGGTCAGGCGGCTGGTTGCGCTGCAGGTCGAGCGCACGCATTGACGCATGCGTCGGCACGAAGGGCTGCTGGAAATCGGGCTCGATCTTCAGCCGCCAGTTGAAGTAGTAGGCGTCGCTGTGCTGCTTGCGGTACTCGCGCACGCGCTGCGTGCCGGCACGCGCGGCCTGCGCCACCTGGCCGGGATCGTCGATGATCACCTCGTACAGTTCCTGCGCTGACGGGCCGAGGGTGGCGCCGACGAACTCGTCGATCTGCGTGAAGTAGGCCGCCGAGTCGGCCGGCCCGGTGAAGATCAGCGGTATCGGAATGTCGCGGTTGTCCGGATGCAGCAGCAGTCCGAGCAGGTAGAGGATTTCCTCGGCCGTGCCGGCGCCGCCCGGAAAGACGACAATCGCGTGGCCGGCGCGCACGAAAGCCTCGAGACGTTTCTCGATATCGGGCAGGATGACGAGCCGGTTCACGATCGGGTTCGGCGATTCGGCGGCGATGATGCCGGGCTCGGTGAAGCCGAGATAGCGCCCGTCGGTGATCCGCTGCTTGGCGTGACCGATCGCCGCCCCTTTCATCGGGCCCTTCATCGCACCCGGGCCGCAGCCGGTGCAGATGTCGAGGCCGCGCAGTCCCATCTCGTAGCCGACGCGCTTCGTGTAGTCGTACTCGATGCGCGAGATCGAATGCCCGCCCCAGCACACCACGAGATTCGGCGTCTTCACCCGCTGCAGCACGTCGGCATTACGCAGCAGGTGGAAAACGAGGTCGGTGGTGGCGACCGTGTCATGCTGGCGCCGCTGCGCCTGCAACTCGTACTCGGTGCTGGTGAACAGGATGTCGCGCAAGACAGCAAACAGGTGTTCGCGTATGCCGAGGATCATCTCGCCGTCGACGAAGGCGCTGGCCGGGGCACGCATTAACTCGAGCTTGATGCCGCGCTCGCGGTGGACGATGCGGATGTCGAAATCCGGGTAGGACGTCATCAGCGCCTTTCCGTCGTCCAGATAGTTGCCCGAGGCCAGCACGGCCAGCGCGCAATTTCTGAATACCTGGTGCAGGCCGGTCTGGCTGGTGTCCAGCAGTTTCGCGATTTCCTGACGCGACAGTACCTCCAGCTTGCCTTCGGGAGCGACCAGCGCGTCGATAACGGGATATTCCATGAGCCCCATCGTGGTTCGATAAAGAAGCCCATCTTACCGCGCATGGAAAACCGGCATCCGGGACGTGGAAACTGGCGATATTTCCTCCCGGCAGGCGAGGGCGATCAACGCGCTTGGACTCGCGAGACTATTGATTTACGTCAATCGCTTTTGGGGGCTGATCCGCCCATCGCGCCGCGCCACCGTCTTGGCTATCGGATACTCTCTGACGGTCGGCCATCCGACGACGTTCAGACCCACAATAAAGCGAACGACGGGAAAGCGAATGACAGGCACCAGCACCGGGCGACTGTCCGGCATCGACGCACCAGGCGGGATCAATGGCATGCGCCTGGCCGGCGACTTCGAAAGAATCGCGGCGACCAGCCCGGACATCATCTTCATCTTCGATGCGGCCGCCGATCGGGTCATCTACTGCAACACCCGCATTGCCGAAGTGCTGGGCTGGACCGTCGAGGAATTTGAGTCGCGCCACCTCCGCAGCGAGCGCCATTTCATTCACCCCGACGATCACCCCGCATTTTCCGCGTGGCTGGGCGAGGCGCTCGGCGCGCACGGCGACGAGGTCTACCAGAACCAGCATCGGGTGCGGCACGCCGATGGCGGCTGGCGCTGGCTGCGGGTGCGCGTGGCGGCCTTCCAGCGCGACGACGACGGCCGCGTCACGCAACTGATCGGCACGGCAACCGATATTACCGAGCAGATGATCACGCAGGAGGCACTGCGGCGCCAGACCACGATTTTGCAGCTGATCCTCAACAGCATGACCGAGGGCGTCATCGTCTGCGATGCCGAGGGCGAACTGCTGCTCGTCAATCGCTCGGCCGAACACCTGCTGAAACTCGGCGCGCCGCTGACCCGGCTGTCGCAGATCAAGGCTATGCACACCAGCGAGCACAGCCTGCGCTCCGGGATGTGGGTCTGGCACCAGCATCCTCTCGCCCGCTCGCTGGCCGGCGAGACGGTCGTGGATTACGAACTCTCGCTGTACAACCGCAAGCGCGCGCTGTCGATGACGCTCAATCATTCGGCCGCGCCGTTGCGCGGTCCGGAAGGCGACATCGTTGGTGCGGTCGATGTGTTTCGCGACGTCACCGACACGCATCGCGCGCGTCAGGAACTGCAGCGTGCCGAAGAGCATTTTCGCCTGCTGGTGGAGGGAACGACCGACTATGCGATCTTCATGCTCGACCAGAACGGCGCGGTCGTGAGCTGGAATCCCGGCGCCGAACGCATCCTCGGTTTCCGCAGGGACGAGATCATCGGCAGCAACTTCGCCACCTTCTTCACCAGCGAGGACCAGGCGCGCGGCGAGCCGATGCGCAAGCTGCGGCAGGCCACCTGCGAAGGCCGCTCGGAAGACGACAGCTGGCGCGTGCGCAAG
This sequence comes from Burkholderiaceae bacterium, assembly GCA_023653025.1. GTDB lineage: Bacteria > Pseudomonadota > Gammaproteobacteria > Burkholderiales > Burkholderiaceae_D > Pernthalerella. Next base: position 10,208 of record JAMNXS010000067.1, on the reverse strand, counting down.
GACGGCGAGCGCTTCTGGTGTACCGGCGTGCTGGGCGCGCTGCATGACCCGGCGGGCAAGGTCAAGGGCTTCGTCGAGATCATGCGCGACAACACCGAGCGCCGGCTGGCCGAGCAGAACGTGTTCTATCTCGCCAACCACGACCCACTGACCGGGCTGGCCAACCGTGCCCGCTTTCTCGAGCGCCTGCACGAGTCGCTGCTGGGTGCCGACCGCGACGGCAGCGGCTGCGCCGTGCTGCTGCTGGACCTCGACCGCTTCAAATCCGTCAACGACACGCTCGGCCACCACGCTGGCGATCTGCTGCTGAGGCAGGTCGCGCAGCGCCTTCTGACGTGCGTGCGCGAGACCGATACGGTGGCGCGGCTGGGCGGCGACGAGTTCGTGCTCATACTCACCCGCCTCAAGGCGCTCGCCGCTGCCGAACTGGTCGCCGACAACATCATCCGCGCGCTGGCCGAGCCGTGCGAGATCCTCGGCCAGCCGCTGCGCACTGGCGCCAGTATCGGCATCGCCATGTACCCGAGCGACGGCAGCGACGCCGGCGAATTGCTGCAGAAGGCGGACTTGGCGATGTACCGGGCCAAATCCACCGGGCGCAACCGCTACCGGGTGTTCTCGCCCGGCATGCTGAGCGAGGCACTGGCCCGCCAGCAACAAGAGGAGCAATTGCGCGTTGCCATCGCACAGCAGCAATTCGAGCTTGTATTCCAGCCGCAGATCAACCTCGAGACCATGGATATCGTCGGCACCGAGGCGCTGCTGCGCTGCGTGAACCCGACGCTGCAGGCGCTGCCGGCACGGCAGCTGATCGCGCTGGCCGAAGAGACCGGGCTCGCGCACAGCCTCGGCGAATGGGTGCTGGACGCCGCCTGCAGGCAACTGGCCGACTGGCGCGAGCGGCAGCTGCCGGCGTTGAAGGTGGCGGTCAACGTGTCGCCGGCGCAGCTGATGGATCCCGGCTTCGTCAAGCTGGTGCGCGATGCGATCGAACGCCACCGCCTGCCCGCCGCGCTGCTCGACCTCGAACTGACCGAGGGCTCGCTGGTCGCGGCAAGCACCGCCGGCAGCGACGTGATGGATGCGCTGAAGGCGATCGGCGTATCACTCAGCATCGACGACTTCGGCACCGGCATCTCTACCCTGTCCTACCTGAAACAGTATCCGGTCGATCTGCTGAAGGTCGATGCGACGCTGGTGCGCCACCTGCCGCGCGACCGCGAAGATGCCGCCATCGTGTCGGCCATCATCAAGCTAGCCGGCGACCTGCAGATCAAGGTGCTTGCCGAGGGGGTCGAGACCTTCGAGCAGCTAAATTTCCTGCGCGGCAGCGCCTGCCACCATGTGCAGGGCTTCCTGTTCAGCGAGCCCCTGCGGCCGGACAAATTCGAACAGCTACTGCAGCATCGCAAGCAGCAGGGACAATTCTTTCATTAACTTGCGGGGGTGACTGCCCCATCGATCCTGCAAGCCGGCCGCAACTGCTGGCGGATATGCCACGCCAGCCGGTTCGCGATGCTGGTCGATGCCGATGTCTACTTCCGGGCCGCGCGCGAGGCAATGCTGGCGGCACGCCACAGCATCCTGCTGCTGTCGTGGGACATCGACAGCCGGATGCGGCTGGTGCCGGGCGGCGCGAACGACGGCTATCCCGAGCCGCTGGGCGAGTTCCTGCATGCGCTGGTCTCCGAGCGCGAGGGGCTCGACATCTGGCTGCTGAACTGGGACTTCACCCTGCTGTATGCGATGGAGCGGGAATGGCTGCCGGTCGTCAGGCTCGGCTGGGCCACGCACCGCCGGCTGCATTTTTTCATGGATGCGCACCATCCGATCGGCGCCTCGCATCACCAGAAGGTCATGGTCGTCGACGATGCGATCGCCTTCGTCGGCGGCCTCGACCTGACGGGCGCGCGCTGGGATACCTGCGAGCACCGGATCGGCGACCCGGCCCGCATCGACCGCGACGGAAAGCCGTATTCGCCGTTCCATGACGTGCAGGCCGCCGTCGACGGCGAGGCCGCCGCCGCGCTGGGAGAACTGTGCCGCACACGCTGGCAGCGTGCCACCGGCGTGCTGCCGCCGGCGCCCGCCGCGCTTGCAGCAACTTCCCGCCCGTGCTGGCCGGCCTGGCTGGCGCCCGACCTTGTCGATGTCGACGTCGCCATCTCGCGCACGGAGCCGGCCTTTGAAGGCGAGGGCGGAGTGCAGGAGGTGCGCCGCCTGCACCTCGACGCCATCGCGGCTGCCGGTCAGTCGCTGCTGTTCGAGAACCAGTACTTCACCTCCGGCTTGATCGCCGACGCGCTGGAAAAGCGGCTCGGCGAGGCGTCGCCGCCGGAGGTGATCGTCATTACCCCGATGAAGCAGAGCGGCTGGCTGGAGGAAGCGACGATGGGCGTGCTGCGCGCCCGCCTGCATGCGCGCCTGCGCAGCGCCGACCTGAAGCAGCGCTACCGGCTGCTGTGCCCGATGCTGCCCGACCAGAACGGGCAGTGCCTGAATGTGCACAGCAAGCTGTTTTTCGTCGACAGCCGCTTGTGCTCGATCGGTTCGGCCAACCTGTCGAATCGCTCGCTGGCCTGTGATACCGAATGCAACCTGAGCATCGAGGCCGGCGGCCGCGATGCGGCGCGCATTGCCGACGGCATCGCCCGACTGCGCGCGCGCCTGCTGGCCGAACATCTCGGTACCGGGCCGGCGCAGGTGCAGCAGGCGCTGGACGACTACGGCAGCGTATCGCGCGCCGTCGATGCGCTGTATGCGTGGCCGCGCTGCCTGCAGGATGTAGAGCCGAGCGTGCCGCCCGAACTGGATGCGCTTATACCGCAGCAGGCGCTGTTCGATCCGGAGCGCCCGATTGACCCGGAAAAAGTCGTCGTGACCACGATGCCGAAGGAAGCGCATGCGGCGCTGCCATGGCGCTTCGCGGCGCTGGTCGCCGTATCGCTGCTGTTGATCGGGCTGGCGCTGGCCTGGCGTGCCACGCCGATGCGCGAGCACCTGAACCTGCCGGCACTGATCGGCCTGGCACAGCACCTGCGCGACCTGCCGGCCACGCCGCTGCTGGTGGTGCTGGCCTATGTCGTGGGCGGCCTGCTGATGGTGCCGGTAACACTGCTGATCGCGGCCACCGGCATCGTCTTCGGCTTCATGCCGGGCGCGCTGTATGCGCTGGCCGGCGCGCTGGCCTCGGCCGCCGCCGGCTACGCGCTGGGTGCGCTGCTGGGCAGGGATCTGGTGCGGCGCCTGCTGGGCGCGCGCATCAACCGGCTATCGCGCCGGCTCGCCCGGCGCGGCATCATCGCCATGATCGTGCTGCGCTCGCTGCCGCTGGCGCCGTATGGCGTGGTCAACGTGGTGTCGGGTGCCTCGCACATCCGGCTGCGCGACTACCTGCTGGGCACGACACTGGGCATGCTGCCGGGCATCTTGCTGACCACGGCCTTCGCACACAACCTGGCGATGGCGATTCGCCGCCCCGGTCCGGAGACGCTGGGCATTCTGGTGATCGTCGTCCTGCTGCTGGCCGGCTTCGGCATCGGCGTGCGGAAATGGAGCCGGCGGCAGCGGGATGCGGGGTGAGCGGGATGAGTTGGATGAGCGCCGACCCTGCCGCCGCCGCACCCGATTCGCCGTGGCCGCTGACGCTGGCCACCTGGAACATCCATGCCGCCGTCGGCAGCGACGGGCGCTTCGTGCCGTCGCGCATCGCCGAGGTACTGCACGAGATCGACGCCGACATCGTCGCGCTGCAGGAAGTGCCGCTGGGCGGCCGGCACTGGCCGAACGTGCTGCACCTGCTGGCGCAGTCGACCGCCTGCGTCGGCGTCGAGGGTCTGACCTTCAGCGTCGGCGGACGCTGCTTCGGCAATGCCATCCTGTCGCGCTACCCGGTCGTCGCCACCCGCCGCATCGATATCTCGTTCGGCAGCCGCGAGCCGCGCGGCGCGCTCGACGCCGACATCTACTGCCACGGCCACCGGCTGCGCGTCGTCGCCACTCACCTGGGCTTGCGGGCCGCCGAGCGTCGCGCGCAGGTCGATCGGCTGCTGCAGGCGTTCGATACCGACGAGATGGGCGTGGTGCTGATGGGCGACGTCAACGAATGGTTCGTCTGGGGGCAGGCCCTGCGCCGGCTGATCTCGCATTTCCAGGCCGTGCCTGCGCCGGCCACCTTCCCGTCGCGCTGGCCGCTGCTGGCGCTGGACCGGATCTGGATCCGTCCCCGGCACCGCTTGGTCCGCGTACATGCGATCCGGACGGCGGCGGCGCAGCGTGCATCGGATCACCTGCCGCTGGTGGCGACGATCGGCGACTGAGGGCAAGCAAACGTCATCGAGGGCAGGCGATGGCCGTTCATGGCCATCGGCCCCGGGCAGCGCGCGGCGGCCGGCGTTAAAATCGGGCCTCTTTCGAAAGGATAGGCAATGGCAACCGAGGAACCTGTCGTGCGGCCGCTGGCGCGCATCATTCCCGCGATGAACACGTCGGACGGCGCGGGCGTGCGGCTGCGCCGCAGCCTCGGCAGCAACGAACGCACGCGGCTCGATCCCTTCCTGATGCTCGACGAGTTTTCCTCGGTGAACCCCGGCGACTACATCGCTGGCTTTCCGTCGCATCCGCATCGTGGCTTCGAGACCGTCACCTACATCCTCGACGGCCACATGCGGCATGAAGACCACCTCGGTAACCAGGGCGACCTGAAGAGCGGCGGCGTGCAGTGGATGACGGCCGGGCGCGGCATCATCCACTCCGAGATGCCGCAGCAGCTCGAGGGCAGGATGCGCGGCTTCCAGCTGTGGATCAATTTGCCGGCCCGCGAGAAGATGAAGCCGGCCGGCTACCGCGATATTCCGCCCGAGGAAATACCGGTGCATGCGCTCTCCGGCGGCGGCCGGGTCAAGGTGATCGCCGGCCGGCTCGATGCCGACGGCGTGCTGATCGACGGGCCGATCGCCGGGCTATCGACCGAGCCGCTCTACCTCGACGTCGAACTGCCGCCGGGCGCGGCCTTTGCGCAGGCAACGCCGCGCGGACATAACGCGATGGTCTATGTGTTCGAGGGTCGTCTGAGGCCGGCCGGCAGCAACGACTTGCTGGCCACGCACAGTGCCGCCATCCTGGCTGACGGCGATCTCGCCTCGTTCACGGCCGGCGCCGAGGGCGCGCGCTTCCTGTTACTGGCCGGTCGCCCGATCGGCGAGCCCATCGTTCAGTACGGTCCGTTCGTGATGAACACAGTGGCCGAGATCGAGCGGGCCATCCTCGACTATCAGACCGGCCGCCTGACGGCGGCATAAACATCGGACGGCCGGCCGATCGCGGCGACACAGGCATCGACGATGCCCTGCGCCGCGCGCTCGAAGCTGTACGGCTCGACCATCAGCAGCGAGCGCTGGCCGAAGGCATGCCGGCGCGCGACATTGGACAGCAGGCCGGCCGCGAGTTTTGCCCAGACCTCGACATCGGCCGGCTGCACGAAACCGTTTTGCCCGTCGACGACGAGTTCGCCGGCCACGCCGGCCTCGGGCGTGACGATCACGGGCAGGCCGGCCGCACAGGCTTCGTTGGCCACCACGCCCCAGACATCAGCCCGGGTCGGAAACAGGAATATCTGCGCCGACTGATAGAGCGCCGGCAGTTCGCGCTGCGCGGCGAAACCGTGGAACTCGACCTCGACGCGGTCCGCCATGCTACGCGCCAGTTGCCGCAGCGTGTCGTCCATGCTGCCGGAGCCGACGAACAGCAGCCGCGTCCTGCGACCCAGCAGCGACGCGCAGCGGGCCGCCACCTCGAGCGCGAGATCCGGGCTCTTGCCCGGCTCCAGCCGGCCGCAAACGATGAAGTCGCGCGTCTTGGGCGGCGCAGCCGGCCCCGGCCGGAAGCGCCCGTTGTCGATGCACAAGCAGGATCGATAGCAGCGCGCACGCGGCACGCCATAGCTGCCGTACAGCGCGAGGCCACCCTCGCTGGCAGCGATGAAGGTCCGCGCGCGGCGATAGGCCAGGCGCCGCAGCGCGGCATGCACGGGGCTCAGCGCCTGCTCCGAGCGCAGCGTGCCATCGGTCATTGGTACGTACGGGCGCTGCCGCAGCGCGCTCCAGATCATCGCGTACAAGTGCGTCGGGTTGAACCCGTTGCCGACCACCGCATCGGGCCGGAAACGGTCGAGCGCAAGCAGTACATCCGGGTTGTTGTGGATGTAGCGGCCGCGCACGGTGGTGATCCGCTCGCGCAGGTAAATCGCGTCGAAGGCCATTGGCGGCAAGTCCCACAGGCGGTTCGGCTCGCGCCGGCAGCAGAAAATTACTTGCAGCGTCACGCCCGGCAGGGCGGCCACGCGATTAAACACCGGTATCCGGTACGGCGGCGGTTCGTTAACGACCAGGGCGATTTTCGGCATGGGCAGCGGGCAGAGAAGCGGGAAGGGCGGCGATGGCCTCATCGTAGATGCGCATCAGCAGTTCGTAATTGCGCTCGGGCGTGTAATGCGCAAGATAGTCCTGATACGCCTCGGCACCCATGCGGCGCATGTCGTCCGGATTGCGCTCGGCTTCGCAGAGGGCGCGTCCCAGGTCGTCCGCATCGCCGGGTCTGAACAGCAGGCCGTTTTTGCGATCGACGACGATTTCGCGCAAGCCGCCGTGGCCGCTGGCGATGACGGGCGTGCCGCAGGCGAAGGCCTCGACGGCGACCAGCCCGAAACTTTCGATGCCGGTGCTGGGCACCACGAGGTAGGCGGCCCGGTGCATGCGCTCGCGCAGCACCTCGGGCGGCTGAAAGCCGCAATAGCGGATGCCCGGTGTGCGCTCCACCAGTTCACGCAGCGGGCCGCTGCCGTAGACATCGATCTGCAGGCCGGGCAAGCGCCGCAGTGCCGCCGCCAGCGTGACGATGCCCTTCTCGGGCGACAGGCGGCCGATGAAGATGCCGCCGGCACGCCGGGGCGCCGCCGGCAGTGTCGGGCGCTCGACGAAATTCGGCTTGATCGTCATTTTTTCGGCGGGCAGCCCGCCCGCGACGAACAGGTCGCGGCACATCTGGTTCAGTGCGATATAGCGCTGCACGTCGCGCCGCCAGGTGCCGGCGAGCCGGTGCACGCCCAGCATCGCTGCCACGACGCCCGTCTGCAAACGGGATTGCCGGTAGCAGCGATGCAGCACCCCGCGCCACGGGAAGCGGCCGACGCAATCGGTGCAGCCGCGGCCCTCGCGCAGCAGCATGGCCTGCGGGCACAGCAGACGAAAGTTATGCAGCGTTTGCACCACCGGTATGCCGAGGCGCCGCGCGGCACCGTACAGCGACGGCGAAATGAGGGGAAAGGTGTTGTGTGCATGGATCAGTTGCGGCGCGAAATCCCGCTCGAGGCGCGCGAGATCGTCGACGGTGCGCCGGGACCAGATCGCCGACAGGCCGGCGTGCAGCCGCGGCATGTGCTTGAGCTCGGCGTTGTCGCGCCGGTACAGTCTGACGTCATGGCCGTGCCGCCGCAGCAAGCACACTTCGGCGTCGACCACGGTATCCTCGCCGCCGCGGTAGTGGTAGGCATTGTGCGCCACGAGTATCCTCATGGCTGGCTATGCTAGCTTCGCATGATCGGGGCGGAGTGACGGCGCGCAAGCGGCCACGCGGCGCGGCTTGCGCCACCGGCGCGCGAATATGAAAACGGATAATGACGGAGGGGACGATGCAGGGATGGGACTTGACGGGACAGCGCGTGCTGCTGACGCAGGCGCAGGATTTCATGGGGCCGGTACTGGGGGACGTGTTCCGCGAGCTGGGGGCGGAGGTGATCGCCGACGACAGCGACATTGCCGACCCTGGGCGCCCGGGCAGGCTGGTTGACGAAGCGGGCAGGGTGGACGTGCTGCTGGCTAATCTCGGCGTGCCGGCGGCGCGCACGCCGGCGGCCGACGCGGGCGACGATGAATGGCAGTACGCATTTGCGCAGATGGTCGATCCGCTGCAGCGGCTGGTACGCGCGGTGCTGCCGCAGATGCTCGCACGCGGCGCGGGCAAGATCATCGTGATGGGCAGCGCATCCGCGCTACGCGGCATGCCGAAAACTTCGACGTACAGCGCCGCGCGCGGCGCGCAGCTGGCCTATGCGCAGGCCGTCGGCGTCGAGGTCGGGTCGCGCGGCGTGCAGGTCAATGCCATCGCGCAGAACTTCGTCGACAACCCGACGTATTTCCCGCCCGAGGTGCAGGCCAATCCGGCATTTCAGGACCGGCTCAGGCGCGAGGTGCCGCTGGGCCGCCTGGTCGGCGCGCGCGAGGATGCGATGTTCGCCGCCTACCTCGCCAGCCGCCATGCCGACTGTTTCGTCGGGCAGGTGTTCCCGGTGTGCGGCGGCTGGGTGCCCCGGTAATCCATCGCCGGTGTCTGGTCTGCTCATGGTCCGCTTATTGCGTGTCGTGTGATCCGACGAGACCAGCAAGGACCATCATGCAGCAGACACCACCGACCCATCCCGGCGACGAAGCGGCACCGGGAACGCCGGGCACCGGCGAAGACATCTGTCCGCGCTGCAGGGGCAGCGGGATCATCGACGGCGACAGGGAATGCCCGGATTGCGGCGGCACGGGCAAGATTGTCGAGGGAATAGGCGGCGGGTGAAGCGGGCGGGTGGTGGTGCGACAAGCTCCAGGGCGAGAGCGTCAATGCGAGCCGGGGGCCGGCGTTTCCATTGCCGCCCGGATTTCTTCCCGCGTCGCTCGCGCATGCGCGTGCCACTCGCTACCGGCGGCCGCATCGAGAGCCCGGTCGGCGAATTGCAGCGCTTCGGCCGTCTTGCCACGGCTGTGCAGCACCGAGGCGAGATTGTTGAGGGCGACCGCACTGCCCGGATGCCGATCGGCCGCAGCACGAAACGCCTGTTCGGCCGCGTCCAGCCTTTGCTCCCGGGCGTAAACATTGCCCAGACCGACCTGCAGCAGCAAGCTGTCGGGCCAGCGATGCGCGGCCGTCCGGTAGTGCGTGATCATCGTCGCCGGGGATGAAAATTTTTCCAGTGCCGCGAGCGTCGACTCGACATCGGCCTGCCGTGCGTCTGCCGGCAATCGACCGGGCGGACTCACGATCATTCCCCAGTGCGCCGAGCGCGCCCACGTGCGTTCGAACGTGCGCAGCGCCATGACTTCGCGCTGCGTAATGCCGGAGCGCAGGATGATCTGACCGGCCGGCAAATCGTAGCCGATGACGACCGCGTAATGCCATCGTGGCGCCCAGCTGAGGCCGAGGTTCTGCAGCACGACCACGGGGTGGCCAGCCGCGACCTCCGAGAACAGGCCGGCCAGATCGCGCGGGGCTGGCAGCGCAAGGGCGCCCTGCCGGCGTGCCGCCGCCAGCATCTCGGCCTGCAGCGCGCCCTCGCGCTCGGGCAGGTACAACCAGGGCTCCAGCCGCTTCGGGTCGGCCGCATGACCGGCCGCCGTCAGCACGGTGGCCAGTGACGCCGGCCCGCATTGATGCCGGTCCTGCGGGAAGAACGGCGTGTTGGCCAGTTCTGCCCGCGCCGGAACGCCGCCTTGCACGTCGGCCTGTGCGCCGGCCTGTGCCACTGCGGGCAGGCGCGGCTGCGTTGCGCAGCCGGCGAGCCCGGTCAGCGTGACCAGCAGTGCCAACAGCAGGCCGGCCTGCAGGCGCTGGTGCAAGCACTGAAGCAGGCAGGGCCGACGGTGCATTCGGGCAAGGCCAATGGAGAGGCGTGCCCGGGTCAGCGCTGCGAGCGCGTGAACGGGAACACTTTCGTGAAACCGAGAATGTCGGTGATCAGCAGGATGATGAAGATCAGGCCGACGGTGCCGAAAAAGTCGCCGCCGGCGGGCAGCCGGTCGATCCGGTCGGACAAGGACGCCAGTTCCTGGTCGCTCAGCGCCGCGACACGCTGGCCGGCCTCGGCCGGATCGACACCCATGGCCGTCATTTGGCGCGCCACGTCGTCGCGCGACAAGGCGGCCAGGATTTTCTGCTCGCTGGCCTGGCGCGACTGCGCGGCGGCGACGGCGTCGGTGCCGATCAGCGCGGCGTGGGCCGGCACGCTGATCATGCTCAGGTTCATGACGAGGATCAACCCATAAATCAACGAATAAACAGTGGCTTGGCGAAGGTTTTTCATCTGATGTCTCCAGTGAGAGTCGCAGGCGGTGCAAGGTTGGACGATGTTGCTCGGACAACGTTTGGAGTTTTTCAGATTCGATTCAACG
>JAMNXS010000002.1 GCA_023653025.1 Burkholderiaceae bacterium | reverse complement strand
GTGACCGGCTGAGTCGCCGGCTGAGTTGCCGCCTCGGTCGCCGGCTGCTCTGCAGGCCTTGGCGCAGGGGCCGGTCAGGTCCTGTCGCTGCTGTCGGGATTGGCTTCCGCTTCGCGCTTGGCGCGCATCCCGTTGACCATACGCTCGACCGCCTGCTCGTAGCCGGACATCGAAAATTTGCTGGTCTTGAACTGCCCGTCCGTTAGCGGGAAGGCAAAACCGACTGACGATGACTGGCCGAACGCTTCGTTGAGCCGCTGCGACTCGTTGAACCAGTACAGCATGACCTCGCCGTTGGCGGTGTCCATCGGCTCGCATATCGCGTCGAAGGCCAGCGCGCCGGCGGCCGTGGTCACCATCAGCGGGTAGTTGCTGCCGGCTTCGCAGGCGATGCCGTTGGCAAAGTAGTAGCGGCAGTTGCCGTCGGCGCACAGCATGCCGAACATGGACGCGCCGTTCTCATGGGTCGATGCCTCGCCCATCCCGTCCTGGAACTGCGACGACCAGTCGCCATGCTGCATGCGGTCGTCTGCCTGGGCGGTCGCGAACGCCAGGCTCATGCCGATCAGGGCCAGCAGTCGTCGCATCGTGGTCTCCGAAAAAAATTGTTGCGAATGTATCACGGCGCCGCCGTTCAGGCATCGAGGTCGAGCGCCGCCTCGCCCAGCCCGTCGATGGCGATCTTCACGCGGTCGCCGGCCGACAGCCACTGCGTCTCGACCACACTGCCGAGCATCACGAATTCGCCGGCCCTGAGGCCCGGCAGCCGGTGCTCGAACTGCGCATTGGCCAGCCAGGCCAGCGCATTGAGCGGGTGGCCCATGACCAGTTCGCCGAGCCCGCTGGCGACTTCCCTGTCATTGATCCAGGTCCGGCCCCGAAGTGCCGCGAGGTCTAGGCTGCGCCAGTCGGCCACCGGCTCGCCCAGCACGCAGCCGGCGTTGAAGAAGTCGTCAGCCACCAGCGTGGGGACGCCGAGCGAGCGGAAATTCTGGTAGCGTTCATCGACCAGTTCGATGGCCGCCATCACTTCGCCGACCGCCTCGGCGACCGCGTGCCTGTCGTAGGGCCGCACCGTCGGCGGCAAGTCGCGGCTGAGGCGCACGGCGATCTCGCACTCGATGCCGAGCCGCACGAAGCCGGAGGCGGGCACCCGTCCGCGGCGCTGCAGCACGGCCCGGGAAAAAATGCGGCCCGCGCAGGGCTGGTTGATATTGACGAAGGCCTGCATGACCGGGGTCGTGCAGCCGATCTTGTGGCCGACGACCTCGCCCATGCCGGCATCGACCAGCAGGCGATTGAGCGCGCCTTGGATCGCGTAGCCGTCGGTCAGGCTGGCCGGGGCCAGTTCCGCCGGCAGCGGCCCGATCGGTTCGAGCGACAGCCGCTGCTGCATCAGGCGCTCGGCCGCCTGTTGGTGTGATGTGTTCATTATGCGTCTCCCCCTTGTTATTGTTCGGTAAACGTTTATGTTTTCAGGTCAGTCTAACAAATCCGGGGGCGCCGCAAGCAGGCGGCCACACTGCGGCGCAGCATGGACGCCGATCGCCGCATGAGGGAGTTTTTAACCTGTCGCGACGGAATATTTCATGCGTGCGGCGTGGCGGAGGGCCTGATTTTTCGCAGTAAAATCCGCCGTTTTCCATTCAATCCCCACAACCAGAATTCGGAGACTCGCTCATGGGTTCACTATTCAAGCAAGCCGGGTGGATGGCGCTGGCGCTGATCGGCGCGTTCGCACTCGGCACGGTCGCGCTGTCGCGCGGCGAGACCATCAACGCGCTGTGGATCGTCGTTGCGGCAGTCGCCATTTACCTGATCGGCTACCGCTTCTACGCCCGCTTCATCGCCACCCGCGTGATGCAGCTCGACGGCAATCGCGCCACGCCGGCCGTGCGCCTGAATGACGGCCTCGACTTCGTACCGACCAACAAGCATGTGCTGTTCGGCCACCACTTCGCCGCGATTGCCGGCGCCGGCCCGCTGGTCGGCCCCGTGCTGGCAGCGCAGATGGGCTACCTGCCCGGCATGATGTGGCTGATCGTCGGCGTGCTGCTGGCCGGTGCGGTGCAGGATTTCATGATCCTGTTCGTGTCGACCCGCCGTGACGGCCGCTCGCTCGGCGACCTGATCAAGTCCGAGCTGGGCCTCGTGCCGGGCGTGATCGCCCTGTTCGGCACCTTCATGATCATGACTATCCTGCTGGCCGTGCTGGCGCTGATCGTCGTGAAGGCCCTGGCCGAGAGCCCGTGGGGCACGTTCACCGTCGCCGCCACGATACCGATCGCGATCTTCATGGGCCTGTACGCGCGCTACCTGCGCCCGGGCCAGGTCGGCGAAGTGTCGATCATCGGCTTCATCCTGCTGATGGCCTCGATCGTGGTCGGCGGCTCGGTGGCGGCCGATCCGGTCTGGGGCCCGGCCTTCACCTTCACCGGTACGCAGCTAACCTGGATGCTGCTCGCCTACGGCGTCGTGGCCTCGGTGCTGCCGGTCTGGCTGCTGCTGGCGCCGCGCGACTACCTGTCGACCTTCCTGAAAATCGGCGCCGTCGTCGCGCTGGCGCTCGGCATCCTGATCGTCGCGCCCGACCTGAAGATGCCGGCCGTGACCAAGTTCATCGACGGCACCGGCCCGGTCTGGTCCGGCAACCTGTTCCCCTTCCTGTTCATCACGATCGCCTGCGGCGCCGTCTCCGGCTTCCACTCGCTGATCTCGTCGGGCACGACGCCCAAGCTGCTGGAGAACGAGCTGCACGCTCCGTACATCGGCTACGGCGGCATGCTGATGGAATCCTTCGTCGCGATCATGGCGCTGGTGTCGGCGTCCATCATCGAGCCGGGCGTCTATTTCGCAATGAACAGCCCGGCGGCGCTGATCGGCACCACGCCGGAAACGGCCGCCGCGGCGATCAGCCAGTGGGGCTTCGTGGTCACGCCGGAAATGCTGCAGCAGACGGCAAAGGACGTCGGCGAGACCACCATCATCTCGCGCGCCGGCGGCGCGCCGACGCTGGCAGTCGGCATGGCCTACATCTTCTCCGAGATGATCGGCGGCAAGGCGATGATGGCCTTCTGGTATCACTTCGCCATTCTGTTCGAGGCGCTGTTCATCCTGACCGCCGTCGATGCCGGCACGCGCGTCGGCCGCTTCATGCTGCAGGACCTGATCGGCACGCTGGTGCCGCCGTTCCGCAAGGTGCCGGGCGTCATTTCCAGCATCATCGCCACCCTGCTGTGCGTCGGCGCCTGGGGCTATTTCCTGTACCAAGGCGTGGTCGATCCGCTGGGCGGCATCAATACCCTGTGGCCCCTGTTCGGCATCTCGAACCAGATGCTGGCCGCCGTGGCGCTGATGCTGGCGACCGTCGTACTGTTCAAGATGAAGCGGGAGCGCTTCGCGTGGGTGACGGCAGTGCCGACCACGTGGCTGCTGATCTGCACGCTGACCGCCGGCTACCAGAAGCTGTTCCACGAGAACCCGCGCATCGGCTTCCTCGCGCATGCAAAGAAGTTCGAGGCAGCTGCTGCCAAGGGCGAACTGCTCGCGCCGGCCAAGTCGCCGGCGCAGATGCAGCAGATCATCATGAACGACTACATCGACGCGGCGCTGGCGATGATCTTCATGTCGGTCGTGCTGTCCATCCTGTTCTTTGCGGTCCGTTCCTGCCTGCAGGCGCTGCGCGCCGATCGGCCGACCACGAAGGAAGCCGAAGCCGTGCCGGCCGGCGTGGCCTCGGCCTGAACCTTGATAGGAGACACGCATGTTCGGTGAACTGGGAAAACTCGGCGCGTATCTCGGGCAGACCGCCAGGCTCATGGTCGGCCTGCCCGATTACGACAATTACCTGAACCATATGCAGGCGAACCACCCGGATCAGCCGGCGATGACCTACGAGGAATTTTTCCGCGAGCGGCAAGACGCGCGCTACGGCGGCAACGGACGCATCGCCAAGTGCTGCTGAGCGGCCGAGCCGGCGCGCCTCCCTCCCCGACGCCCGGTCGACCGACCGGGCGTTTTTTTTCGTCGGTTGCCCGCCGCGCGGGCCGGCCGGCGCCCGGCAAGCATTCATTCCGGCATGAGCGGCGACGGCAGGGAACGGCCTGCCGCACTTCTGCTCCAACCCTTGTCTTTTTTACAGAGGGGAAGACGCCATGACTGCAAGGAAATCAGGAAACGACGCGATCGAACTGCTGCTCGACGATCACAAGCAAGTCCGCCAGTTGATCAAGCAGTACGAAAAGATCCATGAGAGTGCCACCGCCGACGAGAAACAGGAGCTCGCCGAACAGATTTGCAGCGAGTTCCTGCTGCATGCGGATATCGAGGAGCAGTTCTTCTATCCCGCGGCCCGCGAGGCACTGGAAGAGGAAGACCTGATCGACGAGGCCGAGGTCGAGCACGCCAGCGCCCGCGATCTCGTGGCGCAGATCCAGTCGATGCAGCCGGACGACCCGATGTATGACGCCAAGGTTAAGGTGCTGGGCGAATACATCGAGCACCATGTGGAAGAAGAAGAGAAGGAGATGTTCCCGAAAGTGAAGAAGGCGAAGCTCGACTTCGACGCGCTCGGGCAGGAAATGATGCAGGTCAAGGAGAGTGCGCAGGCGGGATTCCTGGCCGGCGACAAGACTGCGGAGGGCAAGGGACAACGCCGCTCGCCGCGGGCATGAGCGGGCATAAGCGGACGTAATCTGGCGTAAGCGGGCCGCGCTCTGCTGCCGGACAGGCTCAGTCCGCCGGCTTGCCCAGAAACTCGCGCTGGAAGATGGCCATGCGGACGACGTCGCAATACTCGCCGCCTGAAAAATACTCCTTCATCAGCAGCCCCTCGCGCTTGAAGCCGATGGACTCGTAGATGTGGAGGGCGGCGGCGTTGTCGACGTCGACCACCAGATACACCTTGTGCAGATTCAGGATCGTGAATGCATACTCGACCGCCTGCCGGGTGGCCTCGCGCGCATAGCCGCGGCCCTGGAAGGCGGGCGCGATGATGATCTGGAACTCCGCCCGGCGGTGGATGTGGTTGATGTCGACCAGTTCCACCAGGCCAACCCGGGTATCGTCCACCTCGGCAATGAAGCGCCGCTCCGACTGGTCATGGATGTGCTTCTCGTACAGGTCGCACAGTTCGAAAAACGCCTCGTAAGGCTCTTCGAACCAGTAGTGCATGACGGACTCATTGTTGTCCAGCTCGTGGACGAAACGCAGATCTTCGCGCTCGAGCGGGCGCAGGCGCAATGGCGTGGTTGTTTTCATGTTTTTCCTGTCATGTCTGAACGATGACCGGTACGCGGGCGGCCCCCGGCGGCCCGGCCCCGGCTCGCTCACGTAGATGATTCTGCCAGCAACTTCGATACGGCGTCGACCGGCAATGACGGACCGCGCAAGAAACCCTGGAACTCGTCGCAGCCGAACTCATGCAGCAGCGACTGCTGGCCTTCGGTTTCAATACCTTCGGCAATGATGTTCAGCTCGAAGGTCTTGCCGAGCGAGACGATCGACTGCACGACCTGGTTGTCGCGCCGCCCGCGGCCCAGCCGGTGCACGAAGCTGCGGTCGATTTTCAGTTCGTCGATCGGCAGGCGCTCCAGCACCGACAGCGACGAGTAGCCGGTACCGAAGTCGTCGAGCGCAAAGCGCACGCCCATCTCCTTGATCCGGCACATCGTCCGGATGGCCGCCTCGAGGTCTTTCATCAGCATCGACTCGGTCAACTCCAGGCTCAGGTAGCCCGGCGGCGCGCCGGACTCGGCCAGCGCCGTGCGCACGTCCGCAATGAATTGGTCCGAGCGCAGCTGGCTAGCGCTGATGTTGACCGCCATACGCAGGGTCTTGCCGGCGCGGTGCCAGTCGGCCAGTTGCGCGCAGGCCTGCTGCAGCACCCAGCGCCCCAGCGGCAGGATGAGGCCACTATCTTCGGCCACCGACAGGAAGGCCGCCGGCTCCAGCAGGCCGCGCGTCGGATGATTCCAGCGCAACAGGGCCTCCATGCCGGCCAGCCGGCCCTCGCGCGACCACTGCGGCTGGTAGTGCAGGACGAACTCGGCATCGAAGGAGGCGCGCCGCAAGTCGTTTTCGGTGCACGCTCGCTCCAGCACCAGCTGCTGCATGGCCGGGTCGAAGAAACGCACGGTATTGCGTCCGGCCTGCTTGGCTTCGTACATCGCGATGTCGGCCTGCTTGAGCAGGCTATCGGCGTCGCGCGCATCGGCCGCAAACAGCGCCACGCCTATGCTCGCGGTACACAGGTGCGTGTATTCGCCAAGAACGAAGGGCCGGCGCAGTTGCTCGAGCACTTTCACGGCCACCGACTCGGCCTGCCACGCCGCGTGGTCGTCGTTCTGGCCGAGCTCTTCGAGCAGGATGACGAACTCGTCGCCGCCGAGCCGCGCCACCGTATCGGCGCTGCGCACACAGGACTGCAGGCGCCGCGCGGCCTGCTGCAGCAACTCGTCTCCTTTGGCATGGCCGAGCGTGTCGTTGAGATTCTTGAAATTGTCGAGGTCGAGGAACATCAGCGCGCCGAACTGGCGATGGCGCACCGCAGCGGCCAGCGCATGCGTGAGCCGGTCGCTGACGAGCGTGCGGTTCGGCAGCCGCGTCAGCTGGTCGTAGAAGGCGAGGTGCTGGATGCGGTCGCGGTCTTGCCGCGACTGCGTGATGTCATTGCAGGTCGTGAAAATGGCCACCGGCTGGCCGGCCTCGTCTTTGACCAGCGTCCAGTGCGCGCGGATGTCGAGCCGGCGCCCGTTCTTGTCGTAATGGACGACCTCCTGCTGGAATTCGCCGGTCTCGCGCAGGCGCTGCCCGAGCTGCTGCACCAGGATCGGATCTTCGTGCAGCAGGGTCGGCTCGTGCCGTCCCAGCACCTCGTCCCGGGTCCAGCCATACAGTCGCTCGGCGCCGGCGTTCCAAAACTGGATGCGGTGGTGCAGGTCCTTGACCACGATGGCGTCGCGCGCCTGGTCGAGCAGCATCGCCTGCTGTTTCAGGCGGGCGATGTCCGTATCCCGCTCCTCACGCAAGCGCACCTGCTCCGAAATGTCGGTAACGGCCCCGACGACCCGCACAGCCTCGCCGCCGGCGTCGCGCACGATGCGCGCCCGGCTCTCGACCGAAGCAAAGCTGCCGTCGGCGCGCATCAGCCGGTAACTGCGGAACCAGTCGCTCTGGCCGCTCTGGATAGCCTCCCGCAGCGAGGCCTCGAGGGCTGGCTGGTCGTCGGCATGCACCAGCGAGCGGGCGTTGTCGGCCGGGAAGGCATCTACCTCCGGATAGCCGAACAGCTTGTACATGCCAGCACTCCACCACATCGTGTGGGTCGGCAAGTCCCACTCCCAGAGCGCATCGGAAATCAACTCGGCCACCAGCTGGAATCGCTCGTTGATCCGCTGCGCCGCCTGTTCGTCGCGTCGGCGGGCGGTCACGTCGGTCACCATGCCCAGCAATTTGCCCGGGTGCCCTTCCTGCGGTTCGGCGCGCACGGCCAGCCAGCGCGTCACGAGGACCGCGCCGGCGCGCTGCCACGCGCATTCGACATCCATCGGCAGCCCGTCCCGCTCGCACAGCGCCAGTGCCTGCAGCCAGCGCTCGCGGTCGGGCTCCGGCATGGCCTGCACGAGGTCGTCGATGGCGCAGTCTTCTTCCTCGCGCACGCCAAGCAGTTCCCAGGCTTCCGGCGTGAGGAATACGGCGCGGTCCTGATGTTCGCGCCCCCAGTACGCGACCTGTCCGCGTTGCTCGGCCAGTTCATGCAGCACCGCATGGTAGTGCGCCTGCTCGCGCAGGCGAAGCCGCAGGCGGGCGCGCTGCCGGTGCAGGTCCAGCGCCACCATGACCTGGTGCGCGAGGATGCGCAGCGTGTCATGCTGGTCGGCGCTGAGTTGGCGCGGCACGCGATCGGCCACCATCAGCGTGCCCAGCACTTCGCCCTGCGGGGTCACCAGCGGGTGGCCGGCATAAAAGCGCAGCTGCAGGTCGCCCGTCACCAGCGGCGAATGCTTGAGGGCCGGGTGCTCGTGGGCGTCCGGCACTTCGAATACGTCGCGCCGGGCCAGCGCGTAGCGACAAAAGGAGGCGGAAATATCGGTCTGGCGCACCGGCAGGCCGACCGATGCCTTGAACCACTGGCGCTGGTCGTCGAGCAGGCTGACGGCTGCCATCGGCGTGCCGCACAGGCGCGCGGCCAGTTGCACCAGTTCGTCGAACGACGCCTCGGGCGGGGTATCGAGAATGCCGTAATTATGAAGCGCCATCAGTCGCGAGCGGGAACGAAGTATTCCGGACAGGCTGTTCTCTCCCGCACTCATGTTTTCCCTCGCGCGCTGTCGCGGTCATTTGCCTACAGAGGCAAAAGCAACATTAAAGTTGCACTTTTCATGCTGTCCCAAGGTTGCCTTCAATCATCTGTGCGGCCTTTGATTTTGCACAATAGCAACGATTGTCGGGCTCATGAGCGGAGCGGCTTTTCGGACGGCACGCGAAAAACGCTGTTTTATGTTACCGTCAAGCAACAATAACAACGTACAACAGAGGACATGCGATGGCCGACCCCATCCCCAACCTGTACGACAAATACGGCGGCACACCCACGGTCGCAAAGATCGTCAAGACCCTGAGCACGAACCTGCTGACCCACGTCACGCTCAAGCGGTATTTCGAGGGCATGCCGACGGCCGACGTGGCCGCCGCCAACCTCGAGTTGCTGGCCATGGCGCTCGGCCATCCGGCGGCGTCTTATGACCCTGCAGCGACCCGACCCCGCTATGCGTCGCTGCGGCTGACGACGCAGGCCTATGAGGAAATGCTCGGCATCCTGCGTCATGCACTGCTGGGCATCGGCTTCGAGAGCAGGGATGCGACCATCGCCATCAATGTGCTCGACATGCACGCCGAAGCGCTGCTGGGCATCCGGCCCGGCCGCAAGGTGACGTCGCCGTTTGCCGGCGTCGACCGCCGCAGGCGAGCGCGTGACCCGGAGACGACGAGTCCGTCGCAGCGACGGGAGTTCTAACACCGATGTAAGGTGTGAGGTTACGCGGGCCGATCGGCCTGCGTGCGATGAGGAGGTGGGTGCGTCGGCGAAGCGGTCAATGGCCTGCAGTGCTGGCCGCTGAGCGTATCGACGATGGATGCGTGGAGAATGTGGTGCCGGCTGCAGGACTCGAACCCGCCACCCCATGATTACAAATCAAGTGCTCTACCTGATGAGCTAAGCCGGCGACGCTGCGGATTATACGTTATTTGATTCTGGTCAGACGCGGCCGTCCGCCGGATTTGGGCGGGGGCGCATCGTCGTCGCCGCCCGTGCCGTCCATCGGTTCGGCAACTCCCTTCGGCGACGACACCGTCGACAGCCCGCGTGCCGCATCCTTCTTCGCCGGGGCGAGCCGGGCGGGCTGCGGCGACGGGGTCGCGTCGTCTCCGCGCTTGACCTCGAAGGCCATTCCCTGCCCGTTCTCGCGCGCGTAGATCGCGCTGACGTTATCGACCGGTATTTCGAGCTCGCGGGCGACACCACCGAAGCGGGCCTTGAACGTGATCAGCTCGTTGTCCATCTTCAGGTTGCCGGTGGCTTCGAAACTGATGTTCAGCACGATCTCGCCGTTCTTGACGAACTCCATCGGCACGCGGGCGCGCGCATCGACGGTAACCACGATGTACGGGGTGTAGCCATTATCTGTACACCACTCGTACAGCGCTCGCAGCAGGTAGGGCTTCGTCGAGGTTTCGCTCATGAGCGGACTGGCGGGAAAAAGATCAGCGACGCATCACCTTCTCGGACGGCGTCAGTGCCTCGATGTAGGCAGGGCGCGAGAAGATGCGCTCAGCATACTTCATCAGTGGCGCCGCTGTCTTCGACAGTTCGATACCGTAGTGATCGAGACGCCACAGCAGCGGCGCGATCGCGACGTCGAGCATCGAGAATTCGTCGCCGAGCATGTACTTGTTCTTGAGGAACAGCGGCGCCAGCGTCGTCAGGCGGTCGCGGATTTCGGCGCGCGCCTTCTCGTGCGCCTTGTCGGCGGCACGCGATTTTTCGTTCTCGAGCGTATGAACGTGGACGAACAGTTCCTTCTCGAAGTTGAACAGCATCAGGCGGGCGCGCGCGCGCATCAGCGGGTCGGCCGGCATCAGCTGCGGGTGCGGGAAGCGCTCGTCGATGTACTCGTTGATGATATTCGACTCGTACAGGACCAGTTCGCGCTCGACGAGAATCGGCACCTGGCCGTAGGGATTCATCGTCGAGATGTCTTCCGGCTTGTTGAACAGATCGACGTCGCGGATTTCGAAGTCCATGCCCTTTTCAAACAGGACGAGTCGGCAGCGCTGGGAGAACGGGCAGGTCGTGCCCGAGTAGAGGACCATCATGGTTGCAGTTCCTTGAAACAAAGAGGGTGAGACGGCAACCGCCTCACCCTGCGTACGAATTTCCGTTCGTTTGACCGACCTTCAGGACCTTGGGTCCGCCCCCGCGGCCAACGAACAGAGCTTGCTTATTTGACTTCTTTCCAGTACGACGCATTCAGGCGCCAGGTGAGGAACACCAGCAACCCGAGGAACAGCAGCACCCAGACGCCGATCTGCTGGCGCTTCGACTTCACAGGCTCGGCCATCCACTCCATGTAGCCGACCAGATCGGCCATTTGCTCGTCATATTCCTTCGCGCTCATCTTGCCGGGCGTGACCTGCTCGAAACCAACGAACTTGCGGATCGTCTTGCCCTCGGCATGCGGATCCTTCTCATCGACGAACTTTGCAGTACGCACACCCTGCAGTTCCCACAGCACGTGCGGCATGCCGACGTTTGGGTACGCGAGGTTGTTCCAGCCGGTCGGGCGCGATTCGTCCTGGTAGTAGGTACGCAGGTAGGTGTAGACGTAGTCTGCACCCGGGCCTGCCGCCGACGATTTCGCGCGCACGATCAACGACAGGTCCGGCGGCACACCGCCGAACCATGCCTTGGCATCCTTCTCGGCCATATTGACCTTCATCAGGTCGCCAACCTTGTCGGACGAGAACAGCAGATTGTCGCGTATCTGCTCTTCCGACAAGCCGATATCGCGCAAACGATTGTAGCGAACCAGCGAGGCCGAATGGCAGTTCAGGCAGTAGTTGACGAACAGGCGCGCGCCGTTCTGCAGTGCCGACAGGTCGCCGCTGCGGTCTGGCGCCTTATCGAGAGGAAAGCTGCTTTCGGCGGCGAGCGCCAACGCCGGTACCAGCGCCAGTGCCGCCAGCAGTTTTTTCAGGAGTGTCATTGTTGTTTTCCTTTGCGACTCAGTGCGGCTGGAAGGTCACGCGGTTCGGAACCGGCTTGAACGTGCCCATCGTGCTCCACCACGGCATCAGCAGGAAGAAGCCGAAGTAGATGAAGGTGCCGATCTGCGCAAGCAGCGTGCGGCCGGGCGTCGGCGCCTGCACGCCGAGGTAACCGAGTACGAGGAAGGCGATGCCGAACACCACGTAGACCCACTTGTGCCAGTCCGGGCGGTAGCGAATGGACTTCACCGGCGAATGATCGATCCACGGCATGGCCGCGAGGATCAGCACCGACACGCCCATCAGCACGACGCCCCAGAACTTGGCGTCGAGCACCAGCATCAGCACGGCCAGCACGACGGCCGCACCCATGGCGGCCAGCTTGGCCTGGCTCGGCAGCCGGGTCTTCAGGGCAATCAGCGCACCGTAGGCCAGCACGCCAACGATCAGCGCGTACATGAACTGCGAGGTCGTAGCGCGCAGGATCGAGTAGAACGGCGTGAAGTACCAGACCGGCGCAATGTGCGCCGGCGTCTTCAGCGGATCGGCCGGCAGGAAGTTGTTGTACTCCAGGAAGTAGCCGCCGAACTCCGGTGCGAAGAAGACCACGGCGCTGAAGATGAACAGGAAAACCGACACGCCGAAGATGTCCTTGGTCGTGTAGTACGGATGCGAGGGAATGGTATCGATGCCATGGCCGTCCGGGCCGAGGTTTTCCTTTACTTCGATGCCGTCCGGGTTGTTCGAGCCAACTTCGTGCAGCGCGATCAGGTGCGCGACGACGAGGCCCAGCAGGACCAGCGGAATCGCGATCACGTGGAAAGCGAAGAAACGGTTCAGCGTCGCGTCGGACACCACATAGTCGCCACGGATCCACAGCGACAGGTCCGGGCCGATGAACGGGATCGCGCCGAACAGGTTCACGATCACCTGCGCGCCCCAGTACGACATCTGGCCCCACGGCAGCAGGTAGCCGAAGAAGGCCTCGGCCATCAGACACAGGAAGATGGCGACGCCGAACAGCCAGATCAGCTCGCGCGGCTTGCGGTACGAGCCGTACAGCAGAGCGCGCGTCATGTGCAGGTAAACGATGACGAAGAACGCGGAGGCGCCGGTCGAGTGCATGTAACGCACCAGCCAGCCCCACGGCACTTCGCGCATGATGTACTCGACCGACGCGAAGGCCAGGGTCGCATCCGGCTTGTAGTTCATCACGAGAAAGATGCCGGTGACGATCTGAATCACCAGCACCAGCGCTGCCAGCGAGCCGAACAGGTAGAACACGTTGAAGTTCTTCGGCGCGTAGTACTTGCCCCACTGGTCGTTCCAGAGTTTGGACAGCGGGAAGCGGTCATCGACCCATGACAGGGCCTTCTGCGCAGCCGGCGCGCCGGCCGGCAATTTGGTCTCTTGAAAAGCCATGATCAAGCCTCGCCTTTTTCGTCTTTGCCGATAACGATGCGGGTGTCACTGACATACATGTGACGCGGCACCTCGAGATTGTCCGGCGCTGGCACGTTCTTGAACACGCGACCGGCGAGGTCGAATGTCGAGCCGTGGCACGGGCACAGGAAACCGCCTTGCCAGTCGTCCGGCAGCGACGGTTGCGCGCCGGTCTGGAACTTGGTCGTCGGCGAGCAGCCGAGATGCGAGCAGATGCCGACGGCTACCAGCACGTCGGGCTTGATCGAGCGATGCTCGTTACGCGCGTATTCGGGCGTAAGCTCGGCGGGATTGCGCTCCGAGTTCGGGTCGGCGACTGCGGCGCCGGTCTTCTTCAGCGAAGCCACCATCTCCGGCGTGCGCTTGATCACCCAGACGGGCTTGCCGCGCCATTCGACGGTCTTCATCTCGCCGACCTTGAGGTCGGCAATGTCGACCTCGACCGGGGCACCGGCCGCCTTCGCGCGCTCCGACGGTTCGAAGGTGGATACAAAAGCACCAGCGCCGGCCAGACCCGCCACGCCACCTGCCGCACAGGTCGCGACCAGCAGGCCGCGTCGACCCGAGTCGACCTGATTTTCGTCACTCATGACAACCCCAATCAATGAAAGTGCTAATTTTTACGAAACTTCCAGCAACCCGAAATTATATCGGAGGCGTGATACGAAGGTAAGACGCCGAAAAAACCATGAATAACAAAATGGCACCAGCCCTGCACGCACGCGCCAGAATGAGGCGGCATCCGCCCATGTCCGGGGATGCCTCCCCGGGATGGCTTTATCGGATGCCTCTGTGAGATGCCTTTATGGCAAGCGCGGCGGCAGGCTGGATAGGAGGCTTGAGGGTAACAAGCGTGCGGACTAGCCGGCGCTGCGCCAGCGCGGTACCGGATGGGCGGCGGGAATCAGGCCGCGGCGCTGGGCCTCGAGTATGGCCTCGGTGCGCGAGTGGACCGAGAGCTTCGCATAGATGTGCTTGATGTGTGTCTGCACGGTACCCACCGACAGCCCGAGCGCCTGCGCCACCTTCGCGTAGGTGCCGCCGGAGGCGATCAGCTCAAGGATGACCGATTCGCGCCGCGTTAGCGAGCCGTCGGCCATCGCGTCGGACCGGACATCCGGGACATGGCGGCGCATGCGGGCCAGCACCTTGCGCGCAATCAGCGGGCTAATCGGCGAGCCGCCGGCGCGCATGTCGACGATCGATTGCAGCAGGTCGGTATGCCCGGAC
Source organism: Burkholderiaceae bacterium (assembly GCA_023653025.1). Taxonomy (GTDB): domain Bacteria; phylum Pseudomonadota; class Gammaproteobacteria; order Burkholderiales; family Burkholderiaceae_D; genus Pernthalerella. The sequence goes on along the minus strand of JAMNXS010000002.1, from coordinate 81,508 downwards.
TCCTTCAGCACATAGCCGGAAGCGCCTGCCTCGATACAGGCGAGCACCTGTTCTTCTTCGCTCGATAGCGTGATCACCATGATGTCGGCCTCGGGCGCCAGCCGCCGGCAGCCGCGAATGACGGCCAGCCCTGAACCGTCCGGCAAGCCGAGATCGGTCAGCAGCAAGTCGATGCGCGTGCGCTTGAGCAGGCGAAGCGCATCAACCACGGTACCGCAGGCCCCGACCAGCTCGAGCGAGGGCTCGAGCCCGATGACGTGGCAGAGCAGATGGCGCGTCACCACATCGTCTTCGACGACCATCACACGGCAGGACTGCGTTGAAACGTACGGCAGCATACGAGGGCCTTGTCGCTCTGGCAAACGCATGCTCGGTAAACATTTGTCAAACCGAGTTCCCCGTGCGCGTGGATTCACCGATGTTCGGGCAGATATCGCGCGGATGCGGGGCTGATAGCGGATCGAGTGTTTGAATACCGATCAGGAGGACATCACACAGGATTCGGAATGTCGATGAAGCGATGGCGAATGCCGAACTGCTGCGCGAGATGCTCGCCGAGCGCCTGCACGCCGTAACGCTCGGTCGCGTGATGACCGCACCCGAGGTAAGCGACGCCGGCCTCGCGTGCGAGGTGAACGGTCGGCTCGGAAATCTCTCCGCTGAGGTAGGCGGTGGCACCCGCCGCGATGGCTGCCTCGAGCGATCCCTGCGCGGCGCCGGTACACCAGGCAACGCGCCGGACGGCTTGCGCGGCGTCGCCGATGACGACCGGCGCACGGCCCAGTACCCGCTCGACATGCGCGGCAAGTTCGCCGACGGTGGCCGCCGGCGCGGACCCGATCCAGCCCAGATCCTGTTCGCCGAAGCGGCCGTCGGGCACGAAGCCGAGTTGCCGGGACAGTTGAGCGTTGTTGCCCAGTTCGGGATGGGCATCGAGCGGCAGGTGGTAGGCAAACAGGTTGATGCCGTGGGTCAGCAGCAGCTTCAGGCGACGCTGCCGCGGTCCGATCACGCGCGGGTCTTCGCCGCGCCAAAAATAGCCGTGGTGAACGAGCACCATGTCGGCCTGCGCGTCGAGCGCGGCCTCGAGCAAGGCAAGGCTGGCCGTCACGCCGGTGACGACAGTCTTGATCTGCTCGCGTCCCTCGACTTGCAGGCCGTTGGGGCAATAGTCGCGAAAACGGTTAATATCGAGCGTGATGGCCATGTGCCGCGCGAGTTCGTCGCGGTGTACGCCGGTGTCGGTTCCTTCGCTCATCTTCTTGTCTCTGTATGCGTCGTCTGTGGTTATTGTTCGCGCAAACGGTTACCGTTGCGCTGGCACTGTGGTTCATTGTAGCGACCCTCAAGCCCGAGTGGCTCGGTCGCCCGGCCAGCGTGCGCCTCGAGTCGGCCGCGGTGCCGGTGCGCGAGGCCGATGGCGTCGCCTCGGCAATGCAGAGCACGTACCGCACCGCCTCCCAGCGCGCTATGCCGGCCGTGGTCAACATCTTCACGTCGAAAGCCTCGAAACAGTCGCCGCACCCTTTCAGCAATGATCCGCTGTTCCGCCGCTTCTTCGGCGACGGGCCGGGCATGGACGACCGGCAGTTCAGCCTCGGCTCGGGCGTGATCGTCAGCCCGGAAGGCTACGTCCTCACGAACAACCACGTGATCGAATCGGCAGCGCAGATCGAGATCGCGCTGGCCGATGGCCGAAAGGTGCCGGGCAAACTGGTCGGCACCGACCCGGAGACCGACCTTGCCGTGCTGAAGGTCGACCTGCGCGGGCTGCCCGCAATCACGCTTGGCAAGCTCGACAACACGCAGGTGGGCGATGTGGTGCTGGCCATCGGCAACCCGTTCGGCGTCGGCCAGACGGTCACGATGGGCATCGTCTCCGCGCTGGGCCGCAACCATCTCGGGATCAACACCTTCGAAAACTTCATCCAGACCGACGCCGCGATCAACCCAGGCAACTCGGGCGGCGCGCTGGTCGACACCGACGGTCATCTGCTGGGCATCAACACGGCGATCTACTCGCGCAGCGGCGGATCGCTCGGCATCGGTTTCGCGATCCCGGTCACGACCGTCAAGACCGTGATGGAAGCGATCATCCGCAACGGCCAGGTGGTGCGCGGCTGGATCGGCGTGGAGCCGCAGGACATCACGCCGGAGTTGGCCGACAGTTTCGGGCTGCGCAAGAGCTCAGGCACCATCATCGCCGGCGTGCTCAAGGGCGGGCCAGCGGACAAGGCCGGTGTGCGCCCCGGCGATATCCTGCTCTCGGTCGGCGACAACCCGGTAACGGATACGGTGTCGATGCTGAACCTGGTCGCCCAGCTGAAGCCGGGCGAAACGGTGAAACTGACTGTACTGCGGCGCGCCGAGGAGACATCGCTGCCGGTCGTCGTCGGCCGCCGCCCGCGCATGAAGCAGCAGCCGGTCCAGGACACGGAGTAAGCGGGTGCATCTGCGCGACCTCGTGCAGTACCTCGGCGAACTGGCCGAGAACAATAACCGCGCGTGGTTCGTGATGAACAAGCCGCGCTATGACATCCTGCGCGGCGAATTGCTCGAACTGGTCACCGGGCTGATCGGCAGCATCTCGACCTTCGATCCGGCCGTTGCGGCCTGCAATCCAAAACGCGCGCTGTTTCGCATCAATCGCGACCTGCGCTTCGCGCGCGACCGCGACCCGTACAAGACCACGTTCTCGGCCTCGATCACGGCCAGCGGACTGAAAAAGCCGAGCCAGGGCGGCGGGCCGGCCTACTATTTCCACGTCGACGCCGCTGGCCGCTTGCTGGTGGCCTGCGGCGAGTACATGCCGCCGGCCGACCGGCTGCGCGCCATTCGCCGTCACATCGTCGCCGATGCGGACGGCTTCGGCCGGCTGCTGCGCAACAAGGGGCTGCTGGACACGTTTGGCGGGCTGAGCCCGGAAGACAGTCTCGTGCGCGTGCCGAAAGGCTTCGACGCCGACGCGCCGCATGCAGAGCAGCTGAAGCTGAAAAGCTATCTGGCGTGGCGCGAGACGAACGCGAAGCGGCTGTCTGCAGAAAAGCTGCCGGAATTGCTGCTGGCCGATTTCCGGGCCGGTGCGCCGCTCGTCAAGTGGCTGCGCGCTGCCGGGCCCACGCCCTGATGCAGGCAAGGTAGCGGAGGCAGGGAATTCAGGCCGTCTCAGAACTCTGCTCGGGCGCCTCGGTCGTGCGCTTGAACAACGGCGCCAGCAGGATGCCGACCTCGTACAACAGGCACAGCGGGATCGCGAGGAACAACTGGCTCATCACGTCCGGCGGCGTGACAATCGCTGCGATGACGAACGCACCGACAATCACATAGGGGCGGATCGCCTTGAGCTTCTCGACCGATACCACGCCCATGCGCACCAGCACGATCACCACCACCGGCACCTCGAAGGTGAGGCCGAAGGCGAGGCACATCATCAGCACGAAGTCGAGGTAATTTTCAATATCCGGTGCGACCGTGATCGATGCCGGCGCGAAGTCGTTGATGAACTTGAACACCGTACCGAACACGAGGAAGTAGCAGAACGCGACGCCGAGCACGAACAGCAGCGAGGACGAAATGATCAGCGGCGCGACCAGCCGCTTCTCGTGCGCGTACAAGCCCGGCGCGACGAAGGCCCAGGCCTGGTACAGCACCCACGGCAGCGAGATCATCAGCGCGACCATCATCGACAGCTTCACCGGCACCATGAACGGCGTGATGACGCCGGTGGCGATCATCTTCGAGCCCTCGGGCAAAGCATTAAGCATCGGCTGCGCCATGAAGTCGTAGATGGCCGCCGCGCCGGGCCAGACGGCGAAGATCAGCACGAACACCGCCAGCACGACGGCCGACGCCCGCACCAGACGCGTGCGCAGCTCGATCAGGTGCGAGATGAAGGTTTCCTGGACGCTGGACGTGTTTTCGTCGGACATGGGATCAGTTGAAAAACGTCGCGGCTTTGCCGGGGTTCGGACGGAAGCGCGCCACGCGCGCCGCACCCGACATCACGCGGGCCCGATGGCCGCTCTGGCGCTTGAACCAGATCGGCAAGCCCGACGTGTGAGACAGCTTTTTCTGGCGGAAATCGCGCCGCTTGCGAGCCAGCTCCCAGTCGGCCGGCACGCGCTGTTCGTGGCTGGCGCCCTCGAAGGCATCATTGGCCTCGGCCAGCGAATCGCCGAGTTCCTTGCCGGCCTCGCTGATTTCCTTGCCGACGTCGGCGAGGTCGCCACTGACGGTCTTGTTCAGGTTGGTCGCCGCTTCGACGATGCTCGACTGCATCTTGCGCAGTTCATCCATCTGCATCTCGCGGCTGACCTCGGCCTTGACGCTGCTGATGTAGCGCTGCGCACGGCCGAACAGCGTGCCGGCCATGCGGGCGACTGCCGGCAGTTTCTCCGGGCCGATCACGACCAGCGCGACCGCACCGATCAGCGCGAGTTTGGTGAGACCAAGGTCAATCATCTGGGCAGGGGCAGGTACAGGGACAAGGCAGTGAGGCGGCAGCCAGGCAATTCATGGCGGCCGGGGCAGCGAGCATCAGCTCTTGGACTTTTCCTTGGCTTCGACGTCGATCGTCGATTTGTCGGCGACCTGGGCCGGCGGGGTCTGATCTTCCGAGCCCTTGACGCCGTCCTTGAAACCCTTGACGGCCTTGCCGAGGTCGGAGCCGATGTTGCCGAGCTTCTTGGTGCCGAACACCAGCATGATGATGACCAGCACGATGACCCAGTGCCAAATACTGAACGAACCCATTGTCTTCTCCTAGGGGCCTCGCGGGCCCGAATCTTTGAATCAGCGCGTCAGCGCTGGCCGCGCCATGGTCGCGGACCGCCCATGACATGCAAATGCAAATGGTACACCTCTTGACCGCCGTCAGGACCGGTGTTGAGCAGGCTTTTGAAGCCGCCGGCGGGACCGTCGGCGCCGTCGATATAGCCGCCGCCGTGTTCACCGGCCAGCTTCGGCGCGAGCAACAGCATTTTACCCAACAACGCCTGGTGCCGGTCGGTGCAATCCGCGAGCGTCGATATGTGCTCGCGCGGCACGACCAGCAGATGCATCGGCGCCGCCGGGTTGATGTCGTGGAAGACGATCAGGTCCTCGTCCTCATAGACCTTCTTCGACGGAATGGTTCCCGCAGCGATCTTGCAGAAGATGCAGTTGTCCAAATCTCTTTCTCCGGAAATGGGTATCTGGATTGGTATTGTCCGGTGGCGGCCGGACCAGCTGGTCAGCGGCTGCCGCCCTGCCTGTGCTCGTCCTGCTCGCGCGCCTGCAGCTTGCGGTTGGCCTTCTCCTCGATGCCGGACAAGCCCTCGCGGCGCGCCAGTTCGTCGAGCACCTGCTGCGGCGTCAACCCGTAGTGAGCGAGCATGATCAGCGAATGGAACCACAGGTCTGCGCATTCGTAGACAAGCTGGTTCGCATCGGCGCCGTGGCGCACGTCCTTGGCGGCCATCACGGTTTCGGTGGCCTCTTCGCCGACCTTCTTGAGGATGGCGTCGTCGCCCTTCTGGAACAGGCGCGCGATATACGACGTGTCGGGATCGCCGCCGGCTGACGGTTTGCGCGTCTCGATCACGGCGGCCAGACGTTGGAGGATGTCAGTCATCGTGTTTTTTGTAGATGTGGTCGGGGTCCTTCAGCACCGGATCAATCTCGACCCAGTCCGGCTGGCCGTCCTTGGGCTCGAACTTGCTGAAGAAGCAGCTGTGGCGGCCGGTGTGGCAAGCGAGCCCGCCGACCTGCTCGACCTTCAACAAGACCACGTCCTCGTCGCAGTCGAGCCGTATTTCGTGGACTTTCTGGAAATGGCCAGATTCCTCGCCCTTGTGCCACAGCTTCTTGCGCGAGCGGCTCCAGTAGACGGCCTGCCCGATATCGACCGTGCGCGCGAGCGCCTCGCGGTTCATCCACGCGAACATCAGCACGTCGTTGCTGCCGACCTCCTGCGCGATCACGGGCACCAGCCCGTTCTCGTCCCACTGGATGCGGTTCAGCCATTTCGCCTTGGCGATCATGCAAGCCTCATCGGTATGCCTTGCGCGGTCATGAAGCGCTTGGCTTCCTGCACCGTGTGCTGGCCGTAATGAAAGATGCTGGCCGCCAGCACTGCATCGGCATGGCCGTCGATGATGCCGTCGGCCAGGTCTTGCAGTCCGCCCACGCCGCCGGAGGCGATGACCGGAATCGTCACCGCATCGGATACGGCGCGCGTCAGCGGCAGGTCGAAACCGACCTTCGTGCCATCGCGATCCATGCTGGTCAGCAGGATCTCGCCGGCGCCGAGCGACTGCATCTTGCGTGCCCATTCGACGGCATCGAGCCCGGTCGGCTTGCGGCCGCCGTGCGTGAAAACTTCCCAGTTGCCGGCCGCCGTGCGCTTGGCGTCGATCGCGACCACGATGCATTGCGAGCCGTAGCGGGCGGCGGCGTCCGCCACCAGCTGCGGATGGGTGACGGCCGAGGTATTGATGCTGACCTTGTCGGCGCCGGCATTGAGCAGCCGGCGCACATCGTCGACCTGGCGCACGCCGCCGCCGACGGTCAGCGGAATGAAGACCTGCGAGGCCACGTCCTCGATGATGTGGAGGATCAGGTCGCGGTCGTCGCTGGACGCGGTGATGTCGAGAAAGGTGATCTCGTCGGCTCCCTGATCGTCGTAGCGGCGCGCGATCTCGACCGGATCGCCGGCATCGCGCAGCTCGACGAAATTGACGCCCTTGACCACCCGCCCGGCGGTCACGTCGAGGCAGGGAATGATGCGCTTGGCCAGAGTCATGTCAGTCTTCGTCGAGCTCGTCGGAGAGCTCGTCGGCACGCTCTTGCGCCTGGCGCAGGTTCAGCGTTCCCTCGTAGATCGAGCGGCCGCAAATCACGCCCTCGATGCCCTCGTCCTGCACCTCGCACAGCGCCTCAACGTCCGTGATCGTGTGCACGCCGCCGGAAGCGATGACGGGAATCGTCATGCTCTGCGCGAGCTTCACGGTCGCCTCGATGTTGACGCCTTTCATCATGCCGTCGCGGCCGATGTCGGTGTAGACGATGGCTTCGCAGCCGTAGTCCTCGAATTTTTTCGCGAGATCGATCACCTCGTGGCCGGACAATTTGCTCCAGCCGTCGGTTGCCACCTTGCCGTCTTTCGCGTCGAGGCCGACGATGATCTGGCCCGGGAACGCGCCGCAGGCGTCGTGCAGGAAGCCGGGATTCTTCACCGCCGCCGTGCCGATGATCACGTACGAGATGCCGTCGTCGAGGAAGCGTTCGATGGTGTCGAGGTCGCGTATGCCGCCGCCGAGTTGCACCGGGATCTCTTCGATGCCGTGCGCTTCGGCATAGGCGCGGACGGCGGCCAGGATGGACTTGATCGCCGGCTCGTTCTTAGGCTTGCCGGCAAAGGCGCCGTTCAGATCGACGAGGTGCAGCCGGCGCGCACCCTGCTCAAGCCAGTGCCGGGCCATTTTCGCGGGATCGTCGGAGAACACCGTGGCCTGGTCCATGTCACCTTGCTTGAGACGAACGCAATGGCCGTCCTTGAGGTCGATAGCGGGTATGAGCAGCATGGCTACTGGAAGATGTTTCGGTCAGGAGGGTTGAGGTGGGATCGTGCGCGAGTCATCAGCGGCTCACGGGTTCCACTGTACAAAATTTTTATAAAGCTGCAAACCGGCGGCGGCGCTTTTTTCCGGATGGAATTGCGTGGCAAAAACATTATCCCGCCCCGCAGCGCAGCAAAAATCCACGCCGTAGGTGGTTTCGCCCATCACGTGCGCCGCCTGCTCGGGCACCGCGTAGTAGCTGTGGACGAAATAGAAATAGCTGCCGTCGGGCACTTCGGCCCACATCGGATGGGCGGTGCGCTGCCGCACGCGGTTCCAGCCCATCTGCGGCACCTTGAAGCGCGAGCCGTCCGGCTGCCGTTGCTCGTCGAGCCGGAAACGGATCACCTTGCCCGGCATCAGCGACAGACAGTGCGCGTCGCCCTCCTCGCTGGAGTCGAACATCATTTGCTCGCCGACGCAGACGCCGAACAGCGGCTTGTTGCGGGCCGCCTCGAGCAGCGCCTCCTGCAGGCCGGATTCGCGCAGTGAGCGCATGCAGTCGGGCATCGCGCCCTGACCGGGCAGGACGATGCGGTCGGCCGCGCGGATCGCGTCCGGAATGCCGCTCACCTTCACCTCGGCCTCGGGCGCGACATGCCGCAGTGCCTGCGCTACCGAGCGCAGGTTACCCATCCCGTAATCAACGACGACGATCTTGTTCATGGCGTAGTGCAGGCTGCCGGCGGCAAGACGCGGCCCGGCGTGCAGCGATCAGAGGGAGCCTTTGGTCGACGGGATGGTGCCCACGGCGCGCGGGTCGAGTTCGGCCGCCATGCGCAGCGCCCGGCCGAAGGCCTTGAATACCGTCTCGCACTGGTGGTGCGCATTGTCGCCGCGCAGGTTGTCGACGTGCAGCGTCAGCTGCGCATGATTGACGAAGCCCTGGAAGAATTCGTGCGCGAGATCGACGTCGAACTGCCCGATCATGGCGCGCGTGAACGGCACGTGGAATTCGAGCCCCGGACGGCCGGAGAAATCGACGACCACGCGCGACAGCGCCTCGTCCAGCGGGACGTAGGCATGGCCGTAGCGGCGGATGCCCTTCTTGTCGCCCATCGCCTTCGCGAAGGCCTGGCCGAGCGTGATGCCGACATCTTCCACCGTGTGGTGGGCGTCGATGTGCAGGTCGCCCCTGGCCGTGATCTCGAGGTCGATCAGCCCGTGGCGGGCGATCTGATCGAGCATGTGGTCGAGGAAAGGCACGCCGGTGTCCAGATGCTGCCGGCCGCTGCCGTCGATGTTGATCGCAACGCGGATCTGGGTTTCGCTGGTGTCGCGGACGACTTCTGCTTTGCGTTCGGTGGCCATGGTCAAGGTCGGTCAGGATTCCAGGCTGGGCTGCAGCGCGGCGAGGAAGGCCGCGTTTTCCTCCGGCGTGCTCACGGTCACGCGCAGGCAGTTTTCCAGCAGAGCGTGCATTTTACCGACATTTTTCACCAGCACCTTCCTCTGCAGCAGCCGGTCGAATACCTGCGCCCCCGTCAGGCCCGGCCGCACGATGCGCAGCAGGACGAAATTGGCGGCCGACGGATAGACCTGCACGCCCGGGAGCGCGGCCAGCGCGGCCAGCAGCGCCGCGCGCTGCGCGCAGATCGCCTCGGCCTGCGCGTCGAGCACGGCGGCATGCTCCAGAACGAACTCGGCGGTCGTCTCGGTCAGCACGTTCACGTTGTAGGGCGGACGCACCTTGTCGAACTCGGCCAGCAAGTCGCGGGATGCCGACAGGTAGCCGAGGCGGATGCCGGCCAGCCCCAGCTTGGAAACCGTGCGCATGACCGCCACGTTCGGATGCTGCGGCAGGCGCGGCATGAAGCTGGCGCCGGCGAACGGCTGGTAGGCCTCGTCGACCACGACCAGGCCGGTATCGCCGACCTCGCGGATGATCGCCAGCATCGCATCGAGGTCGAACAGGTTGCCGGTCGGGTTGTTCGGGTACGCAAGGTAGGTGATCGCTGGACGATGCTCGCGCACCGCCGCCAGCATCGCATCGAGATCGAGCGAGAGGTCGGCCGCCAGCGGCACACCGATGAACTCGAGCCCGGCGAATTGCGCCGACATCGCGTACATCACGAACCCGGGCACCGGAGCGAGCACCTTCGCGCCCGGCTTCGCGCACGCGACCGACAGGATGGAGATCAGTTCATCCGAGCCGTTGCCGAGCACGACATCGAAACCGGCGGGTATGCCCATACGCTCGCGCAGCGCAGCCTTGAGCTTCGCGTAGCTCGGCACCGGGTAGCGGTTCAATGCGGCCGCCCCGAGGCGCTCGCCCAGCTGCCGCTGCAATTCCGGGGGCAGCAGGTACGGGTTTTCCATCGCGTCCAGCTTGACGAGGCCGGAGGCATCCGGCACGTGGTAGGCGGACAACGCGCGCACGTCGGCGCGAATGAGGGTGCGGGCTATCGACATGCCGCGCTCATTTCAGCCGCAGCTCGGCCGAGCGCGCGTGCGCCTGCAGCCCCTCGCCATAGGCCAGTTCGGCGGCGACCTTGCCCAGCGACTGCGCGCCGGCTTCGCTGACGTGAATGATCGACGAGCGCTTCTGGAAATCGTAGACGCCCAGCGGCGATGAGAAGCGCGCGGTGCGCGATGTCGGCAGCACGTGGTTCGGGCCGGCGCAGTAGTCGCCGAGCGATTCCGACGAGTAGCGGCCGAGGAACATTGCGCCTGCATGGCGGATCTTGTCAGCCCAGCGGTTCGGCTCGGTCGCGGAAATCTCGAGGTGTTCGGCCGCGATCAGGTTCGCGATGTCGCAGGCTTCGTCCATGTCGCGCACCTTGACCATCGCGCCGCGATTCGTCAGCGAGGTACGGATGACGTCCTGGCGCGGCATGTCGCCGATCAGCCTGTCGACGCTGGCGCGCACGCGCTCGAGATAGGCGGCATCGGGGCACACGAGGATCGATTGCGCCAGCTCGTCATGCTCGGCCTGCGAGAATAAATCCATCGCGACCCAGTCCGGGTCGGTGCTGCCGTCGGCCAGCACGAGGATCTCGGATGGGCCGGCGATCATGTCGATGCCGACGAGGCCGAACACGCGGCGCTTGGCCGCGGCCACGTAGGCGTTGCCGGGCCCGACGATCTTGTCGACCTGCGGAATGGTTGCCGTGCCGTGCGCCAGCGCGCCGACCGCCTGCGCGCCGCCGATCGTGAACACGCGGTCGACGCCGGCGATCTGCGCGGCGGCCAGCACCAGCGGGTTCTTAACGCCGTCCGGCGTCGGCACCACCATGATGATTTCCTGCACGCCGGCGACCCTGGCCGGAATCGCATTCATCAGCACCGACGACGGATAGGCGGCCTTGCCGCCCGGGACATAGATGCCGACCTTGTCCAGCGGCGTGACCTTCTGGCCGAGCACGGTGCCGTCGGCCTCGACGAAGGTAAAGCCGTCGGAACCGCACTCCTTTTTCTGCCGCTCGTGATAAGCGCGCACGCGGTCGGCGGCCTGCTGCAGCGCCGCGCGGCGCGCCGGCGGCAGGCCGTCGAGCGCGGCCTGCAGTTCGGCGCGCGGTATCTCGAGCGCGGCGACGCTGGCCGCGGCCAGCCGGTCGAACCGGTTCGTGCAATCGAGCACGGCGGCATCGCCGCGCGTCCTGACGTCGGCGAGAATGGCCGCGGCGGCGCGATCGATGGCCTCGTCTTCGGACGCCTCGAAGGCGAGCACGTGCATCAGCTTCGCATTGAAGTCAGGATCGGACGTGTCGAGCTGGCGGATGAATACGGACATGGCTTTATTTTTCAGGGCGCGACGCCCGGTCGAAGGCGTCGACGATGGGTTGCAGTTTTTCGCGCTTGGTCTTGAGCGCGGCACGATTGACGACCAGCCGGGACGAGATCTCCATGATCTGCTCGACCTCGACCAGATGGTTGGCGCGCAGCGTGCTGCCGGTCGAGACCAGATCGACGATCGCGTCCGACAGGCCGACCAGCGGGCCGAGTTCCATCGAGCCGTACAGCTTGATCAGATCGACATGCACGCCCTTGGCCGCAAAATGCTCGCGCGCGACGTTGACGTACTTGGTCGCCACGCGCAGGCGGGCCCCTTGCCGAACCGCGCTTGCATAGTCGAAACCGGCTGGCACGGCGACCGACATCCGGCACTTCGCGATGTCGAGGTCGATTGGCTGGTACAGCCCCTCGCCGCCGTGCTCGAGCAGCACGTCCTTGCCGGCCACGCCGAAATCGGCCGCGCCGTACTGCACATACGTCGGCACGTCGGACGCGCGCACGATGACGACGCGAACGGCGGGATCGCTGGTCGGCAGGATCAGCTTGCGCGACTTCTCCGGGTCTTCGGTCACGACAATGCCGGCCGCTTCGAGCAGCGGCAGCGTCTCCTCGAAAATCCGGCCCTTGGACAGCGCCAGCGTCAGCGTCTGATTCATTCTTTTTTTACTCTCTACCTGATTCTCTCGATGTCGGCGCCGACCGCCGACAGCTTGGCTTCTATCCGATCATAGCCGCGATCCAGATGATAGATGCGGTCGACCAGGGTCTCGCCTTCGGCCGCCAGGCCCGCGATGACCAGCGAGGCCGACGCCCGCAGGTCGGTCGCCATGACCGGCGCGCCGACCAGTTTCTGCACGCCGTGCACGATGGCGGTGTGCCCGTCGATCTCGATGGCGGCGCCGAGCCGGTTCAGTTCCTGCACGTGCATGTAGCGATTCTCGAAGATGGTTTCGGTCACACGGCTGGTACCGTCGGCGAGGCAGTCGAGCGCCATCACCTGCGCCTGCATGTCGGTCGGGAAGCCCGGATACTCGGTGGTGCGGAAGCTGACCGGCTTCGGCCGGCCGGACATCTGCACGCGGAGCCAGTCATCGCCGGCCGTGATGATCGCGCCGGCCTCGCGCAATTTCTCGACCACGGCCTCCAGCAGATGGGCCCGCGTATGCCGCAGCACCACGTCGCCGCCGGCGGCCGCGACCGCGCACATGAAGGTGCCGGTCTCGATGCGGTCAGCAATCACGCTGTGGCTTGCGCCGTGCAGCGCCGGTACGCCGACCACGGTCAGTCGGTCGCTGCCGATACCGTCGATCTGCGCGCCCATAGCCACCAGCAGGTTGGCCAGGTCCGTCACCTCGGGCTCGCGCGCCGCGTTGTCCAGCACGGTCTCGCCGTCGGCCAGCGTGGCGGCCATCAGCAGGTTCTCGGTGCCGGTGACGGTGATCATGTCGGTCACGATGCGCGCGCCCTTGAGCTTCATGGCCCGGGCGTGGATGTATCCGGCCTCGATGCGGATCTCGGCGCCCATCGCCTGCAGGCCCTTGATGTGCTGGTCCACCGGACGCGAGCCGATCGCGCAGCCTCCGGGCAGCGACACCCGGGCCTCGCCGAAGCGCGCCAGCAGCGGTCCCAGCACGAGGATCGAGGCGCGCATGGTCTTGACCATCTCGTACGGCGCCTCGAGCTTGTTGACGTCGCGCCCGCACAGCGCCACTGCGCCGTCCTGCTGCTCGATGGCCAGTCCCATCTGCTGCAGCAGTTTCTGCATGGTGGCCACGTCCTGCAGCAGTGGAACATTCGACAACTGCAAGGTGTCGGCCGTCAGCAGGCCGGCGCACAAGATAGGCAGCGCGGCGTTCTTCGCGCCGGAGATGGCGATCTCGCCTGACAGGCGCTTGCCGCCCCGGATCAGCAGCTTGTCCATCAGCCCTGATACTCCTCGGGCGTCAGCGTCTTCATCGACAGCGCGTGGATCTCGGCTTTCATGCGGTCGCCCAGCGCCGCATAGACCAGCTGGTGGCGCTGGATCAGGCGCTTGCCGGCAAACGCGGGCGACACGATCAGCGCGGTGAAATGCTGACCGTCCCCCTCCACTTCGAGGTGAGTGCATGCTAGGCCAGAGGCAATGTAGTTCTTGATCAGATCAGGAGTGGGCAGCACGATTCAACCTTTGCACAAAAATTTTCATGGGGTGCGCGGCACGTCAATGACGCAATTTGTAACCGCGCTTCAACAGCGAGAGCGCGATGCCGGACAGCAGCACGAAGAACACCAGCACGATCAGCAGGCTGGTAGCCGGCGGCACGTCGGAGTAACCGAAGAAGCCGTAGCGGAAGCCGTCGATCATGTAGAAGAACGGGTTCGCATGCGACACCGCCAGCCAGAACGGCGGCAGCGAGTGCACCGAGTAGAACACGCCGGCTAAGAAGGTCGCGGGTACGATCAGAAAATTCTGGAAGGCGGCCAGCTGGTCGAATTTTTCTGCCCAGATGCCGGCGATCAGCCCCATGGTGCCGAGGATGGCCGCCCCCAGCAGGCCGAATACGACGATCCAGAGCGGCTGGAAGAAGTTGAGCGTCGTGAACCAGATCGTGATCAGCAGCACGCCCAGCCCCACCATGAAGCCGCGAATCATTGCGGCAATCACATAGGCGCCGAACATTTCCCAATGCGATAACGGCGCCAGCAGCACGAACACGAGGTTGCCGGTGATCTTCGACTGAATCAGCGAGGAGGACGAATTGGAAAAGGCATTCTGCAGCACGCTCATCATCACCAGCCCGGGCACGAGAAAGGCAGTGTAGGACACGCCCGGGAAGACCTGCACATGCGCCTCCAGCACATGGCCGAAAATCAGCAGGTACAGCATCGCGGTCACGATGGGCGCGGTCAGCGTCTGCGTCGCCACCTTCCAGAAGCGCAGCAGTTCCTTGTGCAGCAGCGTGCGGAAGCCCGTCATTGGCCGGCTCCCATGATCTGGATGAAGACATCCTCGAGATCGGCCTGGTGCAGCTGCAGGTCGTCGATCTTCAGGCCCGCCGCGCGTATCGTCGCGAGGATGGGTTCGACCTCGTCGTGATGGTTAACGCGCAGCGTGACCTGGCTGCCGTGCGACAGCTCGTCCGGATGCGACACCAGCGCATGCAGGGAGGCGGGCAGGCTGCCGCCGGACAGCCTGACGACCAGTTGCGAGCCGGAGATGCGGCGGATCAGCGCCGCCGTCGAATCGAGGGCCACCACCTCGCCCGCCTTCAGCATCGCGATGCGGTTGCAGAGGGCCTGCGCTTCCTCGAGGTAGTGCGTGGTCAGGACGACGGTATGGCCGTCGCGGTTGAGGCGGCCAATGAAGTTCCAGAGCGTCTGGCGCAACTCGACATCGACGCCGGCGGTCGGCTCGTCGAGCATGATGACCGGCGGCTTGTGCACCAGCGCCTGTGCGACCAGCACCCGACGCTTCATACCGCCGGACAGCTTGCGCATGTTGGTGTCGGCCTTGTCGGTCAGACCCAGTTCGTGCAGCACCTCGTCGATCCACGCATCGTTGCCGGAGACGCCGAAATAGCCGGACTGCATGCGCAGCGTCTCGCGGACGGTGAAGAAAGGATCGAACACGAGCTCCTGCGGCACCACGCCGATGGTCCGGCGGGCGGCACGGTAGTCGGTGATCACGTCGTGGCCGTGAATGCCGACCGACCCTTCGTCGGCATGCGCGAGTCCGGCAATGATCGAGATCAGCGTCGTCTTGCCCGCACCGTTGGGGCCGAGCAGGCCGAAAAATTCGCCCTGCGCGATGTCGAGCGATACGCCGCCCAGCGCTTGCAGGGCGCCGTAGCGCTTCTTGACGTTGTCGATCCGGATGGCGGCCTTCATGGGCTGGGACGGGAGGAAAAGCGGTGTAGCGCCCACCGGGCGCAAAGTCCTTGATTATAGGGGATTTCCGACGCTCACCCCGCTGCATCGGGGGAGGTCCGGCGTTTCAGCCGTCCAGCAGATGCGCGACGCCGTAAACGCGGGCGATGCTCGCCAGCCCGTCGGGCAGATGCACGAAGCGCAGCGGGCGGCCGTGTTCGGCGGCGCAGCGCCGCCAGTCAAGCAAGGCGGCGGCGGCAGCCGAGTCGAAGCGCTGCAAGCCGGCGAGGTCGATCTCGGTTTCGCCGGCGGCGATGGCGTCGCGGCCGGCGCGCAAGGCGGCACCGGCATCGGTCATGGTCAATGGGCCGGGAACGAAGGGCATCGGCTTATTTCAGTGCGGGGCGCGGCGGGTTGGCAGCGAGGCGCTTGTTGCGCTCGGCCAGCGTGCGGATCAGCCCGTCGATCCCGCCTTTCGAGATTTCGGAGGCGAAGCTGCCCTTGTAGGTTTCGACCAGCCACGCACCGAGGATGTTGACGTCGAAGATCTTCCAGCCGTTGGCGGTCTTTTCGAGCCGGTAGTTCAGTTGTATCGGTTCGCCGCGCGACTGGATCACGCTCGAGCGCACCTCGACCTCGGTATCGTCCGGCGCGGCGCGCATCGGCTTGAAGTCGAGCTTCTGGTTGCGGACCTGGGCAACGGCACCCGAGTAGGTGTAGATCAGCAAGGTACGGAACTCCGTGGTCAGCGCCGTCTGCTGCTCCGGCGTGGCCTCGCGCCAGAAGCGGCCGGCGGCCATCGACGTCATCCGCTGGAAATTAACGTGCGGAATCACCTTGCTCTGGACGACTTCCATGATGCGCTGCTGGTTGCCGGCCTGGATCTGCTTGTCGGTCCGCGCAATCTCGAGCATTTCCTCGCTGACCCGCTTTATCAGGACGTCCGGAGCCTCTTGCGCCTGGGCGCCGGCGGCGAGGACGACGGTGAACAGGAACCACGACAGCAGGGATCGAATGGCATTCATGGGAGATCTCGGTAGTCGGCTGGAGGGGTACGGCACGGGTGGGCCGGAACATGCCGCGAATGATAACCAATCCCTCCGAAGGCCGCCAGCGGCACACAAACGCTTACACAATGCGCTCGCTCGAACGGCCGCGCGCTCAGTCTTTCGGGGGATCGCCCCCGTCCCGTACGCGGCTGGCACGCCGTTGCAGGTAAGCGTCACGGATGAACTGGTAGGGATCCAGCGCGGCATCTTCCAGCAGCGACGAGGCACCGAGTAGATCGGCGCGGTCGTCGATCGCGCGCAGCACGCGGGCAGAGTTGCGGGTGCCAGAGCCGGGAATCTGGTTCAGCGCATCGGCGTACAGATCGATCGGCTTGGCAAAGCCGTCGCGCACGGTGCTGGATCCGAAGATCGGCAACACGAAGTAAGGGCCCGACCTGACGCCCCAGGTACCCAGCGTCTGCCCGAAGTCTTCTTCGTGCTTGGGCAGCCCCGCCGGCGTGGCAACGTCGATCAGGCCGACGAGGCCGAAGGTGGAGTTCAGCACCACGCGCGCTACGTCCTGCGTCCCCTCGCGCGGCTTGAGTTGCAGGTAGTTGTTGACGGCGGTCCACACATCGCCGATGTTGCCGAAGAAGTTGCTGATTGCCGTACGCATGAACTCCGGCACATAGTCGAAATAACCCTCGGCCGCCGGCTTGATGACGTTCCGGTCAAGCGTATTGTTGAACTCGAACATCGCGCGGTTGTATTTTTCGAACGGATCGCGCGGATCGGCTCCGGCGCCCGGGGTCGTGGCGCAGGCCGACAGCAGCAGCGCCGCAGACGCTGCCAGCAGCCAGCGCATCAGGGTTGCTCGTTTCATTGGTCCTCCGGTTTGCTGCCCTCGGCCGCTTTGCTGAACAGGAACTGGCTGATCAGGTTCTCGAGCACGATGGCCGACTGGGTGCTCCTGATGCGGTCGCCGTCGGCGAAATTCTTGTTGTCGCCGCCCGGCTCGAGACCGATGTACTGCTCGCCCAGAAGGCCGGACGTGAGTATCTTGGCCGAACTGTCCTTCGGAAAGCCCACGTCGGCGTTCATGCGCAACACGACGCTGGCCTGGAAGGTCTTGTCGTCGAAACCGATGGACTCGACGCGGCCGACGACGACGCCCGCGCTCTTGACCGGCGCCCGCGGCTTGAGCCCGCCGATGTTGTCGAAGCGGGCGACAAGCGTGTAGCCGGGCCCGAAATTCATCGCGCCGAGATTGCCGACCTTCAGCGCCAGAAACATGATTGCGACCGCGCCCAGCAGCACGAACAGTCCGACCCATACGTCAAGGGATTTGCGTTGCATGTCTTGCCTCGTTTCAGGAGAACATCAATGCCGTCAGCAGGAAATCCAGCCACAGCACCATCAGCGAACCGATGACCACCGTCCGCGTGGTCGCGCGCGCGACGCCTTCCGGCGTCGGATCGGCGCGATAGCCTTGGTGCAGCGCGATGAACGTGACGGCGACGCCGAAGACAGCGCTCTTGATGACGCCATTGCCGATATCGGCCCACACCTCGACCCCGCCCTGCATCTGCGACCAGAACGCGCCCTCGTCGACGCCGATCATGCGCACGCCGACCACATAACCACCCAGCACGCCGACGGCGGAGAACACGGCCGCCAGCAGCGGCATCGCGATCACGCCGGCCCAGAAGCGCGGCGCCAGCACGCGCTGCACGGGATCGACGGCCATCATCTCCATCGCCGCCAGTTGCTCGCCGGCCCTCATCAGGCCGATCTCGGCCGTCAGCGACGTGCCGGCCCGGCCGGCGAACAGCAGGGCCGTCACCACCGGCCCCAGTTCGCGCACCAGCGACAGTGCAACCAGCAGGCCGAGCGCCTGCTCCGAACCGTAACGGTTGAGCGTGTAGTAGCCCTGCAGCCCGAGCACGAAGCCGACGAACAGGCCGGAGACCGCGATAATGACCAGCGAGTAATTGCCGATGAAATGCACCTGGTCCGTCACCAGCCGGAAGCGGCGCAGCAGGCCGGCGCTGGCCGCGACCAGCGCGCCGAACAGTCGGGCAGCCAGCCCGAAGTCGGCCAGACCGCCGCGCACGCCGGCGCCGAGGCGCGCAAGCCAGTCGAGCATCATGGCGCACGCTCCCGCAGCCCGAGCTGCTCGCCGATGCTGCGGCCAGGATAATGGAAAGGCACAGGGCCATCCGGCTGTGCATTGACGAACTGCCTGACGAACGGATCGTCCGAATCCCGCATCTGCTGCGGCGTGCCATGCGCGACGATCTTCCCCTGCGACAGGAAGTATACGGTGTCGGCAATCAGGAAGGACTCATGCACGTCATGCGAGACCAGGATCGAGGTCGATCCGAGCGCATCATTGAGCTTACGTATCAGGTTCGCGGTCATCCCCATCGAGATCGGATCGAGGCCGGCGAACGGTTCGTCGTACATGATCAGCGGCGGATCAAGCGCGATCGCGCGCGCCAGCGCTACCCTGCGCGCCATGCCGCCCGAGACCTGGGCCGGCTTCAGCGAAGCAGCGTTCGACAGACCGACCGCGTGCAGCTTCATCAGGACGAGATCGCGGATCATCGACTCCGGCAGGCTGGTATGTTCGCGCAGCGGAAAGGCGACATTGTCGAACACGCTCAGGTCGGTGAACAGCGCGCCATGCTGGAACAGCATGCCCATGCTCCGGCGCAGCCGGTACAGCCCTGTGCGGTCGAGCGCCGCGACCTCTTGCCCGTCGACGCTCACGCTGCCCGACTGCGCGCAGATCTGCCCGCCGATCAGGCGCAGCACCGTCGTCTTGCCCGACCCCGAGCCGCCCATCACGGCGATCACCTTGCCGCGCTCGAACTGCATGTTCAGGCCCGACAGGATCGGACGATCGTTGTAGGCGAAATGCAGGTCGCGGATATCGACGAGATGGGGCACGAAGGATGGACGAGCTCGAAAAGGGTATTGATTGTAGTGCAATACGCGTCACGCTCTTTTGCAGCGAACCATTGCAAGAATAACATGACTTGCGGTTCGCCAAAGAAAAAGGGCCTGAGGTCGCCCTCAGGCCCTGGCCCTTGTCCCGACGATGTCGATCAGTGCGGCAGCACCGAAGTTCCCATCAGGAACTCGTCGACCGCACGCGCGCACTGGCGGCCTTCGCGGATCGCCCACACCACCAGCGACTGGCCGCGACGCATGTCGCCTGCCGCGAACACGTTCGGCAGCGAGGTCTGGTAGCAGCCGTCGCCGTCGGTGGTGGCCCTGGCGTTGCCGCGCGCGTCCTTGTCGAGGCCGAAAGCATCGAGCACCGAGCCGACCGGCGACACGAAGCCCATGGCCAGCAGCACGAGGTCGGCCTTCAATTCGAACTCGGAGTCCGGCACCTCGACCATCTTGCCGTCTTTCCATTCGACGCGGGCGGCGATCAGCTTCTCGAGCTTGCCGTTCTTGCCCTCGAGGCGCTTGGTCGCGACCGCGAAATCGCGCTCGCAGCCTTCTTCGTGCGAGGACGAGGTGCGCAGCTTGGTCGGCCAGTACGGCCAGACCAGTGGCTTGTTCTCCTGCTCGGGCGGCATCGGCATCAGCTCGAACTGGGTGACCGACGCGGCACCGTGCCGGTTCGAGGTGCCGACGCAGTCGGAGCCGGTGTCGCCGCCGCCGATCACGACCACGTGCTTGCCGGTGGCCATGATCTGGTCCTTGAGCCGGTCGCCGGCGTTCACGCGGTTTTGCTGCGGCAGGAACTCCATCGCGAAATGCACGCCGTCGAGCTCGCGGCCTGGTACCGGCAAGTCGCGCGGCTGCTCGGCGCCGCCGGTCAGAATGACGGCGTCGAACTCTTTCTGCAGCTGCTCGGGCGAGACCACTTCCTGCGCGAGGTTCATGATCTGCTGCGGGAAATCCTTGCCAACCAGCACGCCGGTGCGGAAGCTAACGCCTTCGGCCTTCATCTGCTCGACGCGGCGATCGATGTGCGACTTCTCCATCTTGAAGTCGGGAATGCCGTAGCGCAGCAGGCCGCCGACGCGGTCATTCTTTTCGAACACGGTCACGTCGTGGCCGACGCGCGCCAGCTGTTGGGCGGCGGCCATGCCGGCCGGGCCGGCGCCGACGATGGCGACCTTCTTGCCGGTCCTGACAGCGGCCGGCTGCGGCACGACCCAGCCGTTTTCCCAGCCCTTATCGATGATGAAGTGCTCGATCGACTTGATGCCCACCGGGTCGCTGTTGATGCCGAGCGTGCACGCCGCCTCGCAGGGCGCGGGGCAGATGCGGCCGGTGAACTCGGGGAAGTTGTTGGTCGAGTGCAGGTTGTCCAGCGCCTCGCGATAGTTGCCGTTGTAAACGAGGTCATTCCAGTCGGGAATGATGTTGTTCACGGGGCAGCCGTTGTTGCAGAACGGGATGCCGCAGTCCATGCAGCGCGCGCCCTGCACCTTGGCGTCGGCATCGGACAGGTGGAGCACGAACTCCTTGTAATGCCTGGTGCGTGAGGTCGGCGCTTCGCTCGCCTCCTGCAGGCGCTGATACTCCAGAAAACCGGTGACTTTACCCATGTTGTTCTCTTTTCTTGCTTAAGCAGTGACTTTTTCTTTGGCCTTGGACGCGGCGGCGAACATCTCGCCGAGCGCGCGCTTGTACTCGGTCGGGAACACCTTCACGAACTTCGTGCGGGCGGTGCTCCAGTCGTCGAGCAGGGTGCGTGCGATCGTGCTGCCGGTATGCTTGAAGTGGCGCTCGATCAGGCCCTTGAGGATGAGTTCGTCGGCCTGGCGCTCGCCGCCGCGGGTCAGGCTGTGCCATGCGGCCTTACCGATGGTCGCTTCCTGCTCCGACGCAGACAACACCGACTCGAGCGCGACCATTGCCATGTTGCATTTCGAGGCGAAGCTGCCGTCCTCGTCGTACACATAAGCGATGCCGCCCGACATGCCGGCTGCGAAGTTGCGGCCGGTGCTGCCGAGGACGACGACCGTGCCGCCGGTCATGTACTCGCAGCCGTGGTCGCCGCTGCCTTCCACCACGGTGACTGCGCCGGAGTTGCGCACCGCGAAGCGTTCGCCGGCGACGCCATTGAAGAAGGCCTCGCCGGCAATGGCGCCATACAGCACGGTGTTGCCGATGATGATGTTGTCGACGGCACGGCCGCGGAACTCGGTGTTCGGGCGCACGATGATGCGGCCGCCTGACAGGCCCTTGCCCACATAGTCGTTGCCCTCGCCGACGAGGTCGAAGGTGACGCCGTGCGCGAGGAAGGCGCCGAACGACTGGCCGGCCGTGCCCTGCAGCTGGATATGGATGGTGTCGTCCGGCAGGCCTTCGTGGCCGTACTTCTTGGCGACCTCGCCCGACAGCATCGCGCCGGCGGTGCGGTTCAGGTTCCTGATCGGCGAGATGAACGACACCTTCTCGCCGCGCTCGATCGCCGGGCGGGCCTGCGCGATCAGCTTGTGGTCGAGCGCCTTCTCGAGGCCATGGTCCTGGGTGGCGACATGATGACGCGCCTCGTCGCCGGTCTCGGGGATGTAAAAAATCTTGCTGAAGTCGAGGCCCTTGGCCTTCCAGTGGCTGACCGCCTTCGACTTGTCGAGCAGGTCGGCGCGGCCAATCAGCTCATCGAAGCTGCGGATGCCCAGCTGCGCCATGATCTGGCGCGCCTCTTCGGCAACGAAGAAAAAGTAGTTGACCACGTGTTCGGGCTTGCCCTGGAATTTTGCGCGCAGCACAGGATCCTGGGTCGCGACGCCGACCGGGCAGGTGTTCAGGTGGCACTTGCGCATCATGATGCAGCCTTCGACGACCAGTGGCGCGGTTGCGAAGCCGAACTCGTCGGCGCCCAGCAGCGCGCCGATGACGACATCGCGGCCGGTCTTGATCTGACCGTCGGTCTGCACGCGGATGCGGCCGCGCAGGCCGTTGAGCACCAGCGTCTGCTGGGTTTCGGCCAGGCCCAGCTCCCACGGCGTGCCGGCGTGCTTGATCGACGACAGCGGCGAGGCGCCGGTGCCGCCGTCATGGCCGGCGATCACGACGTGGTCGGCCTTGGCCTTCGCGACGCCGGCAGCCACCGTACCGACGCCGACTTCGGAGACCAGCTTGACCGAGATGTCAGCGGCCGGGTTGACGTTCTTCAGGTCGTGGATCAGCTGGGCCAGATCCTCGATCGAGTAGATGTCGTGATGCGGCGGCGGCGAGATCAGGCCCACGCCAGGCACCGAGAAGCGCAGCTTCGCGATGTAGTCGGACACCTTGTGGCCCGGCAGCTGGCCGCCCTCGCCGGGCTTGGCGCCCTGCGCCATCTTGATCTGGATCTGGTCGGCCGAGGTCAGATACTCGGTGGTGACGCCGAAGCGGCCCGACGCGACCTGCTTGATCTTCGAGCGCAGCGAATCGCCTGCCAGCAGGTCGAGATCCTTCTCGACGCGGTCCTGACCGATGATGGACGCCAGCGTATCGCCCTGCTTGATCGGAATGCCGCGCAGCTCGTTACGGTAGCGCGCGTCGTCTTCGCCGCCTTCGCCGGTGTTCGACTTGCCGCCGATGCGGTTCATCGCAATGGCCAGCGTGGCATGTGCCTCGGTCGAGATCGAGCCAAGCGACATCGCGCCGGTCGCAAAGCGCTTGACGATGTCCTTGGCCGGCTCGACCTCGTCGAGCGGGATGGCTTTGGCCGGATCGATCTTGAACTCGAACAGGCCACGCAGCGTCATGTGGCGCTTCGACTGGTCGTTGATGATCTGCGCGTATTCCTTGTACGTGCTGAAGTTGTTCGCGCGGGTCGAGTGCTGCAGCTTGGCGATCGCGTCCGGCGTCCACATGTGGTCTTCGCCGCGCACGCGGAACGCGTATTCGCCGCCGGCGTCGAGCGCATTGGCCAGCAACGGGTCGTTGCCGAAGGCCAGCTTGTGCAGGCGCAGCGCCTCTTCGGCCACCTCGAATACGCCGATGCCCTCGACGTTGGACGCGGTGCCGCGGAAGTATTTTTCGACCATCGCCTTGTTCAGGCCGATGGCCTCGAAGATCTGCGCGCCGCAGTAGGACATGTAGGTGCTGATGCCCATCTTCGAGAACACTTTCAGCAGGCCCTTGCCGATCGCCTTCTGGAAGTTGTAAACGGCCTTGTCGGCCGACAGGTCGCCGGGCAGGCCGCGAGCCATGTCGACCAGCGTGTCGAGCGCGAGGTAAGGATGGATCGCCTCGGCGCCATAGCCGGCCAGCAGCGCGAAATGGTGCGTCTCGCGGGCGGAGCCGGTCTCGACGACCAGGCCGGCCGAGGTGCGCAGGCCCTTGCTGACCAGATGCTGGTGGATCGCCGAGGTGGCCAGCAGCGCTGGGATTGCAACGCTGTCCTTGCCGACCTTGCGGTCGGAGACGATCAGGATGTTGTGGCCCGATTTGACGGCATCGACCGCCTGCGCGCACAGCGACGCGAGGCGCGCCTCGACGCCTTCCTTGCCCCAGGCGACGGGATAGCAGATGTCGAGCTCGTACGAACGGAACTTGCCGCCGGTGTGCTCGCTGATGTTGCGCAGGCGCGCGATGTCCTTGTAGTCGAGGATGGGCTGGGCCACCTCGAGACGCATCGGCGGGTTGATGTTGTTGGTGTCGAGCAGGTTGGGCTTCGGGCCGATGAAGGAGACCAGCGACATCACCATCGCCTCGCGGATCGGATCGATCGGCGGGTTCGTGACCTGCGCGAACAGCTGCTTGAAGTAGTTATAAAGCGGCTTGTTCTTGTTGGACATGACGGCCAGCGGCGAGTCGTTGCCCATCGAGCCGGTCGCTTCCTCGCCGGCGACGGCCATCGGCGCCATCAGGAACTTCAGGTCTTCCTGCGTGTAGCCGAAGGCCTGCTGCCGATCCAGCAGGGAAGCCTGCGGCGCGCGCTGCTCGGCCTCGGAGACGATTTCGTCGAGCTTGATGCGAACCGAATCGATCCACTGCTTGTACGGCTTGGCGTTGGCGTAGGTATCCTTCAGTTCCTTGTCGTCGATGATGCGGCCGGCGTCGAGGTCGATCAGGAACATCTTGCCCGGCTGCAGGCGCCATTTCTTCACGATCTTCGAGTCGGGAATCGGCAGCACGCCTGACTCGGACGCCATCACGACCAGGTCGTCATCGGTGACGAGGTAG
Organism: Burkholderiaceae bacterium; assembly: GCA_023653025.1. Classification (GTDB taxonomy): domain Bacteria; phylum Pseudomonadota; class Gammaproteobacteria; order Burkholderiales; family Burkholderiaceae_D; genus Pernthalerella. The sequence goes on along the minus strand of JAMNXS010000002.1, from coordinate 57,189 downwards.
CGCGCCGGGCGCAGGCCGTTGCGGTCGAGCGTGCCGCCGATGTGGCGGCCGTCGGTGAAGGCCATCGCGGCCGGGCCGTCCCACGGCTCCATCATCGCGGCGTGGTATTCGTAGAAGGCCTTGCGGTTTTCGTCCATCAGCGTGTGGTTTTCCCACGCTTCCGGAATCATCATCATCATAGCCTGGGCGATCGGGTAGCCGGCCATCACCAGCAGTTCGAGCGCGTTGTCGAAGCAGGCGGTATCGGACTGGCCTTCGTAAATCAGCGGGAACAGCTTCTTCAGGTCGTCGCCGAGGACGGCGGATTTCATCACGCCTTCGCGGGCGCGCATCCAGTTGAAGTTGCCCTTGACCGTGTTGATCTCGCCGTTGTGCGCGAGCAGCCGGTACGGGTGGGCCAGCGGCCACTCGGGGAAGGTGTTGGTCGAGAAGCGCTGATGCACGAGGGCCAGCGCGGAGACGCAACGCGCATCCTGCAGGTCCTTGTAGTACACGCCGACCTGGTCGGCCAGCAGCAGGCCCTTGTAGACCACGGTGCGCGCCGACATCGACGGCACGAAGAACTCCTTGCCGTGCATCAGGTTCAGCGCCTGAATCGCGTGGCCGGACGACTTGCGGATCACGTACAGCTTGCGCTCGAGCGCGTCGGTGACCATCACGTCCTGGCCGCGGCCGATGAAAATCTGGCGGATCAGCGGTTCCTTGTCGCGCACCGTCGGCGACATCGGCATCTCGGCATTGACCGGCACATCGCGCCAACCCAATACCACCTGACCCTCGGCCAGCACCGCGCGCTCGATCTCCTGCTCGCAGGCGAGGCGCGACGCCTGCTCCTTCGGCAGGAACACCATGCCCACGCCGTACTCGCCCGGCGGCGGCAGGGCCACGCCCTGCTTGGCCATCTCTTCGCGATAGTAGGCGTCCGGGATCTGGATCAGAATGCCCGCGCCATCGCCCATCAGCGGGTCGGCACCGACGGCGCCCCGGTGATCGAGGTTCTTCAGGATCAGCAGACCCTGCTCGACGATCGAATGGCTTTTCTGGCCCTTGATATGGGCGATGAAGCCGACGCCGCAAGCGTCATGTTCGTTCTGCGGATCGTAAAGGCCTTGCGCTTGCATTGCGGTACTCCAAACACTATTCGATGGATTGCGAAGAATAGTGCAATGCAAAACCAGATTCAAGCCTAATAATTAGGGTCGGATGACATTAATATCCAACACCGGCCGATCAGCGGAGTAATTAGGGACAGAATAGCGTTGGCGAGAAATGAGCGCGAGGTCGGCGCCCACCTCCGACCTGCTCAGGCAGCCTCGCCGCGCGCCTCAGCAGCGCGTGGCGGCCGCCCACGCCGGGCCGGCTGCAGCCGACGATCGGTTAGTTTTGCCAGCGAGGCCTGGAAGGCCTCACCGCCCAGCGCCCAGGACTTCCGGGTCGCGGCGTCGATGAGTTCGGCTGTCCGCGGGTCGGGCGGCGACGCGCAAAGCCGCTGGAATGCGGCTTCACGCTCGAATGGGGTGTTCCCGAGCGACCAGTAGACAGGATGATCGGTCAGCCACGCCTGCTTGCGGAGCCCCAGGTGATGGGCATGGCTGGACCACGGATAGGCGGCCATGTCGGCAGCCAGTCCCGCCAGCACGGGCTGGTACTCGACCCAGTGGGCGCAGGCGGAAAAGTATTCGCGGGCGTCGATCACCGTGGCCCGAAAGCGCCCTTCCCACAGGCTGCCGGTGCGGGCGTGACGCGCATTGAACCACGGCACGTAATGACGCCCGACGGCCTGCATCATGCGGCCGAGGCCGGGCTCGTCCGCGGGTGTGGCCAGCAGGTGGACGCGCCCGGGCAGTAGCGCGTAGCCGTGCAGGGCGACGCGCTGCTGCTGCGCGGCCTCGCGCAGCCAGTCGAGGAATTGCGGATAGTCGTGGTCGTCGAGAAAGACCGGCTGCCCGTTATTGCCCGACGCCACCAGATGATGCAGGTGGTGCGGAACGACCAGCCGGGGCAGCCGTGCCATGGCGCAGCCCTGCGCGCGGGATCAGAACGGGATGTCGTCGTCGCCGATGTCGAAATCGGACTTGCGGGCCGGCGCGGAGGCCGGCGCACGGGCAGGTGCCTGCGCGGGCGCGCGCGATGCACCGCCGCCATAAGCGCCTTCATCCATTGGCGCCGCGCTGCCGCCCATGCCCTGGCGGCTGCCGAGCATCTGCATGCTGTCGGCGACGATTTCGGTCGAGTATTTTTCGACGCCGTCCTTGTCGGTGTACTTGCGGGTGCGCAGCTTGCCCTCGACATAGACCTGCGAGCCCTTCTTCAGGTACTGGCCGGCGATCTCGGCCAGCTTGCCGAAGAACGCGATGCGATGCCATTCGGTGGCTTCCTTTTGCTCACCGGTGGCCTTGTCCTTCCACTTGTCGGTCGTCGCCACTGCGATGTTCGTCAGCGCATCGCCGCTCGGCATGTAGCGTGTTTCGGGGTCGCGCCCGAGGTTGCCGACGATGATGACCTTGTTGACGGATGCCATACGAATCTCCCGTGTGGAAAGCGGCTTGGAATGAAAATCAGGTGGGTGCGGCGGCGCGCTCGGCGCGTCGCGGCAGGTTCTTCATGGATGCCGCGATTATAAGCCACGCGACGGTCAGCAGACAGCCTGCGGTGAAGACGGCGGGTCCGCCGACGTGCTGCGCCAACAGGCCGCCGCCGGCGCCGCCGGCGAACAGGCCGATGGCCATCATCGTGTTGTAGACGCCGAGGGCTGCGCCGCGCGATCCGGCCGGCGCCAGTCGCGACACCAGCGAAGGCTGGCTCGCTTCAAGGATGTTGAACGCGACGAAAAACGCCAGCAGCAGCATGACCAGCAGGCCGAACGACAGTTGCGGCTGCACGACGGCCGCACGCAGGCCAACCTCGACGATCAGCAGCAGCGCAATGGCCGTTACGAATACCTGCTTCATCCGCCCGCGCTTCTCGCCGAGGAAGATCGGCGGCAGCATCAGCACGAACGAGGCCAGCACCACGGGCAGGTAGATCTTCCAGTGCTGGTCGATGGACAAGCCACCGGCGCCGACGAGGACATTCGGCAGGACGACGAACATCGACATCTGGATCGCGTGCAGCGCGAAGACGCCGAAGTTCATCCGCATCAGTTCGCCGTCGCGCAGCACGTCGATGAACGAGGCGCGCTCGGGCGAACGCGGCGGCGCCTGCGGAACGACGAATAGAACGACCGCGATGGCAGCAGCGGCCAGCAGGGCCACCAGCAGGAACATGCCGCGCATGCCGATGGCCGCGTACAGCACCGGCGCCATGACCAGCGAGGCGGCATAGGTAAGTCCGATCGATGCGCCGACCAGCGCCATGGCCTTGGTACGATGCTCGTCACGCGTGGAGTCGGCTATCAGTGCCGTCACCGCCGCCGAAACGGCGCCCGCGCCCTGCACTGCGCGCCCAACGATCACCCACAGGACGTGGGTATCGATGGCAGCCAGCAGCGAACCGGCGATGAACAGTAACAGTCCGATGACAATGATGCGCTTGCGCCCATAGCGGTCCGAAGCGATGCCGAACGGAATCTGGCCGATGGCCTGCGTCAGGCCGTACATGCCCATCGCCAGACCGACGAGCGTGGCGTTGTCGCCGCCGGGCAGCGTCGTCGCATGGACGGCGAACACCGGCAGGATCAGGAAAAGTCCGAGCATGCGCAGGCCGAAGATGGAAGCCAGCGATACGCTGGCACGCACTTCAAGGGCAGTCATGCGGCTGGACGAGGAATCCCGGGGTGAGGACATAGAGGAACCGTGAAGCTGTCGCGCGACGGAAATGGTGCACCGAAGCAGCGAATAAGCAGGTAATAAGCAGGTTGCGAAAACCCGCTATAGTAACAGGTTGACCCGCACCCACCGACCCGCGATTTTTGCAAAAAGGCACGAATTCGCCGTCACCAAACCACAGGCCAGCATGGAAGAAATCCGCATCCGGGGCGCACGTACCCACAACCTGAAGAACATCAGTCTTGACCTGCCGCGCAACAAGCTGATCGTCATCACCGGGCTGTCGGGCTCGGGCAAGTCGTCGCTAGCCTTCGACACGCTGTACGCGGAGGGCCAGCGGCGCTACGTGGAGTCGCTGTCGGCGTATGCGCGCCAGTTCCTGCAGCTGATGGAGAAGCCGGACGTCGACCTGATCGAGGGCCTGTCGCCGGCGATTTCGATCGAGCAGAAGGCGACCTCGCATAACCCGCGCTCGACCGTCGGCACGGTGACCGAGATCCACGACTACCTGCGGCTGCTGTTCGCGCGCGTCGGCACGCCCTACTGCCCCGACCATCCAGAGAACCCGCTGGCCGCGCAGTCGGTGTCGCAAATGGTCGACGCCGTGCTCGCGATGCCGGAGGATACAAAGCTGATGATCCTGGCGCCGGTGATTGCGAACCGCAAGGGCGAGCACACCGACCTGTTCGAGCAGATGCAGGCGCAGGGCTTTGTCCGCTTCCGCATCCAGAGCGGCACCGGCGCAGCGAAGATCGTCGAAGTCGACGAACTGCCGAAGCTTAAGAAGACGGAGAAGCACACGATCGACGTCGTGGTCGACCGCGTCAAGGTACGCGCGGACGTCAAGCAGCGACTGGCCGAGAGTTTCGAGACCTCGCTGCGGCTGGCCGACGGCCGCGCGATCGCGCTCGAAATGGACTCGGGCAAGGAACACCTGTTCTCGAACAAGTTCGCGTGCCCCACCTGCGGCTATTCGCTGCAGGAGCTCGAGCCGCGCCTGTTTTCGTTCAACAATCCGATGGGCGCCTGCCCCGAGTGCGACGGCCTCGGCCACATCGAGTTCTTCGATCCGAAACGCATCGTCGCCTTCCCCAATCTGTCGCTCGCGTCGGGCGCGGTCAAGGGCTGGGACCGCCGCAACCAGTTCTATTTCTCGATGCTGTCGTCGCTGGCGGCGCATTACCGCTTCGACGTCGACATGCCGTTCGAGAAGCTGCCCGAAAAGGCGCAACAGGTGGTGCTGTACGGCTCGGGCAAGGAGAAGGTACCGTTCGCCTACATCAACGAGCGCGGACGCACGGTGATGCGCGAACACAGCTTCGAGGGCGTAGTAAACAACCTCGAGCGGCGCTACCGCGAAACGGATTCGATCGCGGTCAAGGAGGAGCTGGCGAAGTTCATCAATGAAAAGGAATGCCCGGCCTGCCACGGCGCGCGGCTGCGCGTCGAGGCGCGCTACGTGAAGGTCGGCAACGGCGCGCAGCAGCGTGCGATCTTCCAGATTGCAGAGTTGCCGCTGCGCGAGACGCTGGCCTTCTTCGACAGCTTGAAGCTCAAGGGCGCGAAGAAGGACATCGCCGACCGCATCATCAAGGAAATCGTTGCGCGCCTGCGTTTCCTGAACAACGTCGGCCTCGACTACCTGTCACTCGACCGCAGCGCGGACACGCTGTCGGGCGGCGAGGCGCAGCGTATCCGGCTGGCCTCGCAGATCGGCTCCGGCCTGACCGGCGTGATGTACGTGCTGGACGAACCGTCGATCGGCCTGCACCAGCGCGACAACGACCGCCTGATCGCGACGCTCAAGCACCTGCGCGACATCGGCAACACGGTGCTGGTGGTCGAGCACGACGAGGACGCGATACGCTGCGCCGACCATGTCGTCGACATGGGCCTTGGCGCAGGCGTGCATGGCGGCAGGGTGATTGCCCACGGCTCGCTGCAGGACATCCTGGTGCACCGTGAGTCGCTGACGGCGCAGTACCTGAACGGCACGCTGGCCATCGAGGTGCCGGCCCGCCGCGTGCCGGCCGATCCGAAGAAGCAGTTCGTCATCCGGGGAGCGCGCGGCAACAACCTGAAAGACGTGACGCTCGAACTCCCGATCGGACTGCTCACCTGCGTGACCGGCGTGTCCGGCTCGGGCAAGTCGACGCTGGTCAATGACACGCTGTACCACGCGCTGGCGCGCCACCTGTACGGCTCGCAGGCGGAGCCGGCCGAGCATGACGGCACGTCCGGGCTCGAGCATTTCGACAAGGTGATCGCAGTCGACCAGGCGCCGATCGGCCGCACGCCGCGCTCGAACCCGGCCACCTACACCGGCCTGTTCACGCCGATCCGCGAACTATTCTCGACCGTACCACAGGCGAAGGAGCGCGGCTACACGGCCGGCCGCTTCTCGTTCAATGTCAAGGGCGGGCGCTGCGAGGCCTGCCAGGGCGACGGCGTGCTGAAGGTCGAGATGCACTTCCTGCCCGATGTCTATGTGCCCTGCGATGTCTGCCACGGCAAGCGCTACAACCGCGAGACGCTCGAGGTGCAGTACAAGGGCAAGAACATCTCCGACGTGCTGGAGATGACGGTCGAGGATGCGTTCGAGTTCTTCAAGCCCGTGCCCCTGATCGCGCGCAAGCTGCAGACCCTGCTCGACGTTGGTCTCGGCTACATTCGGCTCGGCCAAAGCGCGACCACGCTGTCGGGCGGCGAGGCGCAACGCGTGAAGCTGTCGCTGGAACTGTCCAAGCGCGACACCGGCCGCACGCTCTACATCCTCGACGAGCCGACCACGGGCCTGCACTTCCACGACATCGCACTGCTGCTGAAAGTGATCCACCGGCTGCGCGACCAAGGCAATACCGTGGTGATCATCGAGCACAACCTCGACGTGATCAAGACAGCGGACTGGCTGGTCGACCTCGGCCCCGAGGGAGGCGCCGGCGGCGGGCAGATCATCGCCACCGGCACGCCCGAGGACGTAGCACGCCATCCGGCCAGTTTCACCGGCAGGTATCTTGCGCCGATGCTGGCGCCGAAGAAGGAAAAAAAGCGCGCCTGACGCCTGACCGCCGCCGGCCGGAAACGGATGGGCTACATGCCCATCCACAGGCCGAGCGGCACGAAACCAAGCGCGGCGGCATTGCCCAGCAGGACAATGGCCGCGACCTTATCCGGTTCCTGCCGGTAGTTCTCGGCCACGATGAAGCAGAATACCGCCGGTGGCAGCGACGCGAACAGGTACATCTGGCCGCGCTGCATGGCCGACAGCGGCAGCAGCGGATCGAGCGCGGCGGCCACCGCCAGCCCGGCCAGCGGGCAGATGGCCGCGCCGACCAGGCCGATGCGCCAGCTGCGGAAATTTACGTCGGCCATCCGCACGCCCAGCGCCAGCAGCATCAGCGGAATGCTGGCCTCGCCCAGCATGCGCAGGGCCTGCATGAATATCGGCGGCAATGTCAGCCGCACTGCCGCGAACAGCATGCCGGCGCTCATGGCCAGCATCATCGGATTGGCGAACATGCGCAGCGTCGCACGACGCGGTCCGGCGCGTCCGCTCTCCATCAGGCGAATGCCGACGGTGAAATAGACGAGGCTGCATGCCATGAACATCGCGACGGCCTCCGACAGCCCGGCCGGCCCGAAAGCCAGCACCGCCAGCGGCAGTCCCATGTTGCCGCAATTGTTGTAGATCATCGGCGGCACAAAAGTGCGCGGGTCATAGCCGAGCAGCCGCGCAACGGCCCACGCCACGACGCCGGATCCCAGCGCGATCAGCACGCCGGCCAGCATCAGCGGCAGGTTCGCGACCACGTCGAATTCCTTCGCCGCCAGAGCGGAGAACAGCAACAACGGGCAGAGCATCTCGCCGCTGATGCGGTTGAGCGCGGCCATGTCGGTCTTGACGACCTCGCCGCGCAAGCGCGAGTACGCGTAGCCGGCGGTAATGATCAGGAAGACGGGCAGGATGATGCCCGCGATGCGATGAAAAACGTCCATGGAGATTCAGAGTAATCGCTGCTCGGCGCGCTCGACCGCCTCGGCGGTGCCGCGCAGGACGACGACGTCGCCGGCTTCGAGCCGGGTATCGGGAGAGAAGGGAATGCGGCTCTTGCCGCGCCGCACGGCCGTCACCTCGGCGCCGAGCTCAGACAGGCCGAGGGCATCGAAGGTCCGGCCAATGGCGGCCGCCTTGTCGCGCAGGGCGACCGAGTGCAACCGCACCTGCAGCCGCACATCATCGTCGGCGGCGTCGTCAATCCCGTGGAAATAGCCGCGCAGCGACGCATAACGCTCGCTGCGCGCGTCCTGCACGCGGTGCACCACGCGCCGAAGCGGTACGCCCATCAGCAGCAGCGCATGCGAGGCCAGCATCAGGCTGCCCTCGATGCGCTCGGGCACGACTTCGTCGGCGCCGCCGGCGCGCAGCTTGTCGATATCGTCGTCATCGACGCTGCGCACGATGGCCGGCAGCGCCGGCGCCAGTTCGTTGGCGAAATGCAGCGTCTTCAGCGCGGCGTGGGTATCGGCGTAGGTGATCACGAGGGCGGCCGCGCGGTGGATGCCGGCAGCCATCAAGCTTTCGCGCCGCGTCGCATCGCCGTAGGACACCTGCGCGCCGGCGGCCTGCGCCTCGGTCACGCGCTCCGGGTCGAGATCCAGCGCGTGGTAGGGGATCTTTTCCTCCTCCAGCAGCCGGGCCAGGCTCTGGCCGCTGCGGCCGAAGCCGGCGATGATGACATGCCGCTCCTCGCTCATCGTACGGCTGGCGATGCGGGTCAGGGCCAGCGACTGCTGCATCCACTCGTTGCGCGACAGCCTGAGCACGATGCGATCGGCATTCGCGATCAGGAAAGGCGTGGCCAACATCGACAGCACCATCGCGGCGAGAATCAGCTGCACCAGGCCGCTGTCGACCAGCCCCAGCCCGCCGGCCTGACTCAGCAGCACGAAGCCGAACTCGCCGCCCTGCGCCAGCCCGAGGCCGGTGCGGATCGCCACGCCAGCGGAGGCGCCGAACAGGCGGGCCAGCACGGCGATCAGCGCGAACTTCAGCAGCACCGGGATCACCAGCATCGCCAGCACCAGCGGCAGGTTGTTGATCACCAGCGCCATGTCGAGCATCATGCCGACGGTAATGAAGAACAGGCCGAGCAGTACGTCGCGGAAGGGCTTGATGTCCTCCTCCACCTGCAGCCTGTATTCGGTCTCGGAGATCAGCATGCCGGCAATGAAGGCACCGAGCGCCAGCGACAGGCCGGCCAGCTCGGTGATCCATGCCGCGCCGAGCGTGATCAGCAGCAGGTTCAGCATGAACAGCTCGTGCGAACGCCGCTGGACGACGATGCGGAACCAGCGCCGCAGCAGCACCTGCCCGAAGGTCAGCAGCAGGGCCAGCACGAACACGGCTTTCGCGGCGGCCTTGAGCAGGTCGTCCACGATGTCGCCGCCGGCGCTGGCCAGCGCCGGCACCAGGATCAGCAGCGGTACCACGGCCAGGTCCTGGAACAGCAGGATCGCGGTGATGCGCCGCCCGTGTTCGCTTTCCATTTCGAGGCGCTCGGTCAGCAGCTTGAGCACGATCGCCGTCGACGACATCGACAGCGCGCCGCCCAACGCGAACGCCGCGCTCCAGTTAAGGGAAAAATGCTGCGGAAGCAGCTGCGCCATGGCCGCACCGCCCAGCATGGTGAGCGCGATCGTCAGCATGACCTGCGCCAGCCCCAGCCCGAACACGTTGCGCCGCATTGACTTCAGCTTCGGCAGCGAGAACTCGAGCCCGATCGAAAACATCAGGAAGACGACGCCGAACTCGGCCAGCGTATGCACGACCGTGGTATTCGATGCCAGACCCAGCGCATGCGGGCCGATCAGCACGCCCACGGCCAAATAGCCCAGCATCGGCGGCAGGTGCATGATGCGGAAGATCACGACGCCGAGCACCGCCGCAACCAGCAGCAACAACGTGATCTCGAGGGCGGAGGTCATGGGGGCAACAATTGCTTTCCGGCAAGGTTGACGGCTGCCTCTGCACTTGGCCGGCAAGAGGGCGATTCAGTGATTAATTGCGTCTGGCAGGTTTTTTGCTTTGCGACTTCGGCTATACTCTGCGCATGAGTGTAACGCATGATAAAAATTCTCCGCAGCATTTTGACAATGCCGCCTCCCTGCGTGCCGTGGCGCTCGCTCGGCAGACGCTGGAGATCGAAGCGCAGGCGATCCTCGAGCTGCAGGCGCGGCTGACGGCGGACGCCGACCAGCCGTTCGCGCGCGCGACCGCCCTGCTGCTGGCCTGCCGCGGCCGCGTCGTCGTTTCCGGCATGGGCAAGTCGGGCCACATCGCCCGCAAGATCGCCGCCACGCTCGCCTCCACGGGCACGCCCGCGCTTTTCGTTCATCCGGCCGAGGCAGCCCACGGCGACCTCGGCATGGTGACCGAAGCGGACGCGGTGATCGCCATCTCGAATTCCGGCGAATCGGACGAACTGCTCGCCATCGTCCCCGTCATCAAGCGCATGGGCGCAAAGCTGATCTCGATGACCGGCCGTCCCGAGTCCTCGCTCGCGAAGCTGGCGGACGTGCATCTCGACGTCGCCGTCGCGCGCGAAGCCTGCCCGCTGAACCTCGCGCCCACCGCCAGCACCACGGCCACGCTGGCGCTGGGCGACGCGCTGGCCGTGGCCCTGCTCGACGCGCGCGGCTTTCGCGCCGAAGATTTCGCGCGCTCGCATCCGGGCGGCTCGCTCGGCCGCCGCCTGCTGACCCACGTGCGCGACATCATGCGCAGCGGCGACGCGTTGCCGGTCGTCGGGCCCGACCTGCCGCTACCCGCGGCGCTGCTCGAGGTCACTCGCAAGGGCATGGCCATGACCGCCGTCGTCGATGAAGCCTCGCGCGTGCTCGGCATCTTCACCGACGGCGACCTGCGCCGCCTGATCGAACAGGGCAAGGATTTCTCGAAGACTCCCATCCGCGATGTCATGCACGCCAATCCGCGCGTGGTCGGGCCGGACCAGCTGGCCGTCGAGGCGGTCGAGCTGATGGAGGCGTTCCGGATCAACCAGGTGCTGGTGACGGCGGCCGACGGCGCCCTGGTCGGCGCGCTGCACATCCATGACTTGACGCGGGCGAAGGTGATCTGATGAACGGGCCGGCCACGCACCCTGCGACAGCGCGTGCGCAACGCGTGAAGCTGATGATCTTCGATGTCGACGGCGTGCTGACCGACGGCGGCCTGCGCTACGGCCCGGACGGCGAGGCGATCAAGACCTTCAACGCGCTCGACGGACACGGCATCAAGCTGCTGCAGCAGTCGGGCGTCAGGGCCGCCATCATCAGCGCCCGCAACTCGGCCATCGTCGCCCGCCGTGCGGCCGACCTCGGCATCGCGTCGCTGATGCAGGGCGTGCACGACAAGCGCACTGCCTTCGAACAGCTGCGCTCGGACCTGCAGCTGGCGCCCGAGGCATGCGGCTTCATGGGCGACGACGTGATCGATTTGCCGGTGATGACACGGGTCGGCTTTGCCGCCAGCGTGCCGAACGGCCACCCGGAAGTACGCGCACGCGCTCACTTCGTCAGCGATGCGCGCGGCGGCAGCGGCGCGGCGCGCGAAGTCTGCGATTTCATCCTGCGCGCGCAGGGCAACTACGAGGCGGCGCTCGCGCCGTATCTCGCTTGATCGGACTGCAGCGCCGCCTGCCTGCGCTGGCGACGCTGGCCGCGGTCCTGCTGCTCGCGGGCGCCAGCTTCTGGGCGCTGGAAGTGGCGCAGCGGCCAGACCGGAGCGCGCCGATGCGCGCGGCGCGCACCGACCCGGACTACATCATCGACCAGTTCAGCTATGTAGCCGTGGCGGCCAACGGCAAGGCGGAGTACGTAATCGAGGGCGAGCGGCTGGTGCACGACCCGGTCAGCGACACGAGCCTGGTCGACCAGCCGCGCCTGCGCAGCTATGCGCGTGAGCGGGCGCCAATGACGCTACGTTCCAGGACCGCGCGCATCAATCGCGACCACAGCGAAATCCGGCTGTTCGACGACGTCCATCTCGAGCGCCCACAGACCCGCGACCAGCAGTCGCTGATTGTGGATTCCAACTTCATGCTCGTCCTGCCGAACCAGGACCTGGTGAAGACGGACCGTGAGGTACGCGCAAAAATCGGCGGTTCGACGCTCAACGGCGTCGGCATGGTCGCCGACAGCCGGCAACAGGCGCTGAGGCTGGACAGCCGAGTCAGCGCCACCTTCGAACCACCCGTTGACATCCGAGCCCGATGAAGAACTTCGCCCGATCAACCACGCCCCTCCTTGGCCTTGCCTGCCTGTTCGCATGGGCCGCCGTCGCGCACGCCGAGCGCGCCGACCGCGACAAGCCGACCAATGTCGAAGCGAACCAGATGTTCTACGACGAGGCCAAGCAGACCAATACCTTCATCGGCAACGTCGTGCTGACTCGCGGCACGCTCGTGATGCATGCCGAGAAGCTGCTGGTGCGCCAGGACGCCGCCGGCTACCAGTACGCGACGATGTATGCGCCGGCCGGCGGCCTCACCCGCTTCCGCCAGAAACGCGATGGCGGCAAGGATCTGTGGATCGAGGGATTTGCCGCCGACCGCATCGAGTACGACACGAAAAGTGAAGTTGCCAAGCTCTACAAGCAGGCAAAGGTCAAGATGATCGACGGCACGCGCGTGACCGACGAGGTGGAGGGCGAGTTCATTTCCTACGACAGCCGCTCCGAGTTCTACACCGTGACCAACAGCGCCAGCGGCGAGAGCAAGCCGGGCAGCGGCCGCGTGCGCGCCACCATCCAGCCGCGCGAACGCAATGAGAAGTGAGGCGGCCAGCCAGCTGCAGGTACGCAGCCTGCAAAAAAGCTATGGCGCGCGTCAGGTCGTGCGCGACGTGTCGCTCGATGTCCGCAGCGGCGAGGTGATCGGCCTCTTGGGCCCGAACGGCGCCGGCAAGACCACGTCGTTTTACATGATCGTCGGCCTAGTGCCGTCGGAGGCTGGCGAGATCCTGCTCGACGGCGAGCGCATTTCCGGCCTGCCGATCCACCGGCGCGCGCAACGCGGCCTCTCTTACCTGCCGCAGGAAGCGTCGGTGTTCCGCAAGCTGTCGGTCGAAGACAATATCCGCGCCGTGCTCGAGCTGCAGTCGGACCAGGGCAAGCCGCTGTCGCGCGAGGAAATCGAACGCCGGCTCGCAACGCTGCTGGCCGAGCTGCAGATCGACAAGCTGCGCGAGACGCCGGCGCTGGCGCTGTCCGGCGGCGAACGACGGCGGGTCGAGATCGCCCGCGCGCTGGCGACCAGTCCACGCTTCATTCTGCTCGACGAGCCGTTTGCGGGAGTCGACCCGATCGCCGTCATCGAGATCCAGCGCATCGTGCGCTTCTTGAAGGAGCGCGGCATCGGCGTGCTGATCACGGACCACAACGTGCGCGAGACGCTCGGCATTTGCGACCGGGCCTACATCATCAACCAGGGATCCGTGCTGGCCTCCGGCAGCCCGGATGACATCATCGGCAATGAATCGGTTCGCCGCGTGTACCTCGGCGAGCACTTTCGCATGTAACGGCGAGGCCCATGAAGCAGACCCTACAGCTCCGTGTCTCCCAGCATCTGGCATTGACGCCGCAGCTGCAACAGTCGATCCGCCTGCTGCAGCTGTCGACGCTGGAACTGCATCAGGAGCTGGAGCAGATGCTGGTCGACAATCCGCTGCTCGAGCGCCTCGACGACCCGCTCGATCATTCGGTGCGGCTGCTGGCCGACGGCGCGATCAGCCCGCCGGCCACCACGTCGTCGCCGGAGGCCGAGGCCGGCGCTCCGGCAACGGAGAGCGGCTTCGATGCGCCGGCCGGCAGCGAGGGCGGCGACGAGGGCGGCGGTGATGCCGACTGGAGCTTCGATGACGTTGCCCGATCAAACAAGGCCCCAGAGGACGACAATGCGCGCCCGCAGCTCGAGGCCCACGAGTCCACGCTGCGCGAGCACCTGCTCGAGCAGCTGGTCGTCACCGCCAACAGCCGGCGCGACCGCGCGCTGGTCGAATTGCTGATTGATGCGCTGGACGACAACGGCTATCTCGAGGAGTCGCTCGAGGAAATCCACGCGCGCCTGCCCGAAGAACTCGACATTGACTTCGACGAACTGAAGGTCGCGCTGAAGCTGCTGCAGAGTTTCGAGCCGGCCGGCGTGGGCGCGCGCAACGCGTCTGAATGCCTGTCGATACAGATCCGACGCATGGAGAAGGTTCCCCTTGTCACCCGAAGAATGGCTCTGACGCTGGTGGAGGGCTACCTTGAACTATTCGCACAGCGCGAGTTCAACAAGCTGAAAAAGGCGCTCGATTGCGACGACGAGGACCTGCGCGAGGCGCAGGCCGTGATTCGCCGCTGCAATCCGCACCCCGGAGCGGCCTTTGCCGGCGATGCGTCGGACTACGTGGTGCCGGACGTGATTGTCAAACGCGCAAAAAGCGGCTGGCAGGTGACATTGAACCGCGACGTGATGCCGAAACTGCGCGTCAATGCGATGTACGCGAATATCCTGAAGCAGAACAAAGGTGAAGGCTCGCTTTCATCCCAGTTGCAGGAAGCCAAGTGGCTGATCAAGAACATGCGCCAGCGCTTCGACACGATCCTGCGCGTGGCGCAGGCGATTGTGGACAGGCAACGCAATTTCTTTTCCCACGGCGAGGTGGCCATGCGGCCTCTTGTCCTGCGTGAAATTGCTGATACACTGGGGCTGCACGAGAGCACTATTTCCCGTGTGACTACGCAAAAGTACATGCTGACGCCGCACGGCATGTTCGAGCTGAAATTCTTCTTCGGCAGCCACGTGGCCACCGAAGCCGGCGGTGAAGCTTCCTCGACGGCGATACGCGCGTTGATCAAGCAGCTGATAGGAGCCGAGGACCCCAAGAATCCATTTTCAGATAGCAAGATCACGGACATGCTGACTGAACAGGGAATGGTCGTGGCGCGCCGCACCGTCGCAAAATATCGCGAAGCCTTGAAAATACCCCCGGTCAACCTCCGCAAGTCCCTGTAGGCTTTCCAGAGTTTTCAACCGTTGCTGCGTTCCGTCCGGCTCGACTGCCGGCGGCGCTGGCCGGATCCTCCAGCGACGCAATGCCAAGGAGTGATGTGTATGAATCTCAAGATCAGCGGTCATCATCTGGAACTGACTCCCGCACTGCGGGAGTATGTGGAAACCAAGCTGGAGCGCATCACGCGCCACTTCGACAACGTCATCGACATTACGGTCATTCTGGCCGTCGACTCCAGCAGCGAGAAAGAGAAGCGCCAGCGAGCCGAGATCAACCTGCACATGCGCGGCAAGGACCTGCACGTAGAGAGCGAGGCGCAAGACATGTATGCGGCGCTCGACCTGCTGATGGACAAGCTTGACCGGCAGGTGCTCAAGCATAAGAGCAAGATCCAGGATCATCAGCACGCAGGCATCCGCGGCTACGACGGATCGGAAGCCGAAGCCGCCTGATATCCCCGTTTTCTCCTGAAAGGGCGCGGCAGCGCCCTTTTTTATCGTCGGTACCAGCCGCCATTTTCAGCGCGCAAAGCCGGCCTTCCCGCGCGGCAAAACCTATGCCGCCCCATACGGCTACACTGTGCGTCTTGTCCGATTCTTGCAACCTGAACGCATGGCCGATTTCATCCAGACCGAGACCCGCGGCACGACCGGCGTCATCACGCTCGACCGTCCTGCTGCATTGAATTCACTGACCCTTGAGATGGTGCGCGCGATGACCGCGGCGCTCCGGACCTGGCGCGACGATGTGGCGATCCGTGCCGTACTGGTCAGGAGCAGCAGCGAGCGCGCCTACTGTGCCGGCGGCGATATCCGCTTCTTCCACCAGAAAGGCAGCGCGACCGCCACCGGCGGCGCGGCGCTGGTCGAAGATTTTTTCAGTGAAGAGTATGCGCTCAACCACCTTGTCCATACCTTCCCCAAGCCGTACATCGCGATGATGGACGGCGTGGTGATGGGCGGCGGCATGGGCATCGCGCAGGCCGGGCCGCAGGCGCGCCTGCGCATTGTGACCGAGCGCACGAAGATGGCCATGCCGGAGACCGGCATCGGACTGTTCCCGGACGTCGGCGGCGGCTGGTTTCTGTCGCGCACGCCGGGGCAGCTCGGTACCTATCTGGGGGTGACTGGCGAAGTCATCGACGCCGCGGACGCGCTGCACGCCGGACTGGCCGATGTGTTCGTGCCCGGAGCCGAACTGGTGCCGCTGGCGCAAGCCATCCGCGATGGCGCCGATGCCGTCGAGAGCGTGCGTGCGTGCGCGGACCGCCATGCTTCTGCGACCGATCCGGCGCAGAGTCGGCTGGCTGGCCAACGCGCCGAGATCGACCGCCACTTCGCGCATGATTCGGTGCAGGCCATCATGGCGTCGTTGGCCGGTGACGACGGCGAATTCGCCACCCGCACACTGGCTACGATGAACAAGCGTTCGCCACTGATGATGAGCGTGACGCTGGCGCAGATCCGCCGCGCTGCGGCACTCGACATCGGCGCCTGCCTCCGGATGGAGCGCACGATGGTGCGCCGCTGCTTCGAGCATGGCGAGGTGATCGAGGGGGTGCGCGCGCTGGCCATCGACAAGGACCATGCGCCGAAGTGGAATCCGTCGACGCTGGAAGAGGTGACGACGGCGATGGTGGAAAAGTTCTTTGCCAGCGCATGGCCGGATTACGCGCATCCGTTGCGGGATCTGTAGCCCGTTCACGGGATGGTGAAGCTGCATGACCCCACAGGGCGGGTAGAGCCGCAGGCGAAACCCGCCGTCATCCTCAAATCTCGTCGACTGCAAACAAGCGCCGGTACTCCCGCATCGCATAACGATCGGTCATCCCCGCAATGTAATCGGCGACCTTGCGCGCCTGCCCGAGCACGTCGCCGCCGGCGGTCTGGTAATCCGGCGGCAGCAGCTGCGGCCCGCTGAGGAAGATGCCGAATAGGTCGGTCACGATGCGGCGCGCCTTGCTGGTCATCCGGTTGACCTGGTAGTGCTGGTACAGGTTCTTGCGCAGAAAACGCTTGAGCTCACGCGCCTCCGCCTGCATGGGCTCGGAAAAACCGATCAGCGGCGATGCATCGCGTACATCCTCGATCGATTGAACGCCGGACGCGGCAATATTTGCGCGCGAGGTGGCGATCAGGTCCATCACCAGCGCGTTGATCATTCGCCGCACCGTCTCGTTGATCGCGCGCCGGCCTGTGATACCGGGGAACTGGCGCTGCACATCGGCACTGTGACGCGCGTACAGAGTCACTTCCTGCAACTGGTCGACCGTCAGCAGGCCGGAACGCAGGCCGTCGTCGATGTCGTGGTTGTTGTAGGCGATTTCATCGGCAAGGTTGGCCAGCTGCGCCTCGAGGCTCGGCTGCTTTTTCTCGATGAAGCGGCGGCCGACTGCGCCCAGCCGTTCCGCATTCGGCAGCGAGCAGTGCTTCAGTATGCCCTCGCGGGTCTCGAACATCAGGTTCAGTCCGTCGAATGCGCCGTAGCGCTGCTCCAGCGTGTCGACCACGCGCAGGCTCTGCAGATTGTGCTCAAAGCCGCCGTAGTCTTTCATGCAGGCGTTCAATGCATCCTGCCCGGCATGACCGAACGGCGTGTGGCCTAGGTCATGGGCCAGCGATATCGCCTCGACCAGATCTTCGTTTAGCTGCAGGTTGCGCGCCAGCGAACGTGCGATCTGCGCGACTTCGATGCTGTGCGTCAGGCGGGTGCGGAACAGGTCACCCTCGTGATTGACGAACACCTGGGTCTTGTACTCGAGCCGGCGAAAGGCGGTCGAGTGGATGATGCGGTCGCGGTCGCGCTGGAATTCGCTGCGCGTTTCTGGCTGCGGCTCGACAATGCCACGCCCGGCGGAGATCGACGACCGGGCGGCGTAGGGGGCGAGCCGTGCTTCAAGCGCATCATTCATGGTCAGGCTTTCGTGCAGGCGGCCAGCGTGGCCTTCAGTGCATCGGCCGGCGCGCCGGTAATCGTCGCCTGGCCCAGCGGCTTGAGCAGGATGAACTTGATCCTGCCGTCTTCGTTCTTCTTGTCGACTTCCATCAGTTCCAGCCAGCGTGCTTCACCGAGATCGGGCGCGACGGTCGGCAGGCCGGCGGCCTCGACCAGCGCGACGATGCGCGCCTTGTCCTCAGGCGCAAGATAGCCGAGCCGCACCGACAGGTCGGCCGCCATCACCATGCCGCAGCCAACGGCTTCGCCGTGCAGCCACTCGCCATAGCCGAGTCCCGCTTCGATCGCATGGCCGAAGGTATGGCCGAAGTTCAGTATGGCACGCAGCCCGCCCTCGCGCTCATCCTGGCGCACGACATCGGCCTTGATTTCACATGAGCGCCGGATCGCGTGCGCAAGCGCTTCGTCGTCGCGCGCCATCAGGCGCGCCATGTTCTGCTCCTGCCAGCGGAAGAAATCGGCGTCGATGATGGCGCCGTGCTTGATTACCTCGGCCAGACCGGCCGAGAGCTCGCGGTCGGCCAGCGAGGCCAGCGTCGCAGTGTCGGCCAGCACTGCCTGCGGCTGATAGAACGCGCCGATCATATTCTTGCCGAGTGGGTGGTTGATCGCCGTCTTGCCGCCAACCGAGGAGTCGACCTGGGCCAGCAGCGTCGTCGGCACCTGCACGAAAGGCACGCCGCGCATGTAGGTCGCGGCCGCAAAACCGGTCATGTCGCCGATCACGCCGCCGCCCAGGGCCACCAGCGTGGTCTTGCGGTCGCACTTGTGCTCGAGCAGCGCGGTAAAGATGCGCATCAGGTTATCAGCATTCTTTGCTTCCTCGCCGTCCGGCAGCACGATGGGCAGGCACTGCTTGCCGGCGGCCTCCAGCATCGCCGTCAGGCGCGCGAGATACAGCGGCGCGACGATGGTATTGGTGACGATCGCCACGCGCTTGCCCGGGATGTGGCGGGCAAACTCGTCATGGTCGAGCAGGTGGCGGCCGATCACGATCGGGTAACTGCGCTCGTCCAGGTCGACGCTCAGGTGGGCAAACACGGAGGGGGACGGCTTCATGGGTCGGGTCATGCGGATGAGGACGACGCAGCGCTGCCGGCGGCCGCCGGCAGCAGCGCCCCGGCTTGCCCGGCCTGCGGCGGCGTCAGCGACTCGAGTTGCGACAGGATGTTCTGGACGATGGCCTGCACGTTCGGGCGCCCGGTCTCGATGATGATGTGCGCCACGGCTTCATACAGCGGGCCGCGCTCGCGGGCGAGTGCCTCGAACTTCGCTTTCGGATCCGCGGTCTGCAGCAGCGGGCGGTTGCGGTCGTGGCTGGTCCGCTGCACCAGGCTGCCGACCGAGGCGCGCAGGTAGATCACGGTACCGCGCTCGCGCAGATGGCGCCGGCTCTGTTCGTTCAGCACCGCGCCGCCACCAGTGGCCAGCACCACGCCCTGCTGGGCGGTCAGGTCGCGGATCACGTCGGCTTCGCGCTGGCGGAAGCTGGCTTCGCCCTCGATCTCGAAAATCAGCGGAATGGTCGCGCCGGTGCGTGCCTCGATTTCATGGTCGGCATCGACGAAGCGCAAGCCGAGCCGCTTGGACAGCGCGCGACCGATGGTGGTCTTGCCCGAGCCCATCAGCCCGACGAGGAAAATATTGGAATTCGGCGTCAGCATGGCGACCGTTGCAGGAGACTGTTTCTCCGGAAAGGCCACAGTTTATCCCATCCTGCCCCGGCGCCGCCTCTCAGGGCTGGGAGGCGGAACGGGCGCCGGCGATGTCGGTCACGATGCGCGGCGTAATAAAGATCAGTAGTTCCTTCTGGAGGCGCAACTGGCTCTTGTTGCGGAACAGCGCGCCCAGGCCCGGAATGTCGCCCAGCAACGGCACTTTCGCGATGTTGGTGCGCTCGTCCTGCGTGAAGATGCCGCCCAGCACGACCGTGCCGCCGTTCTCGACCTGGACATTGGTCTTCACGTGCTTGGTGTCGATCGCGTAGCTGGTGCCGACGGCGATGCCGCGCGAGTCCTTGGCGACATCGACGGTCAGCAGGATATTGCCGTCGGGCGTGATCTGCGGCGTCACTTCGAGCTTCAGGTTGGCTTTCTTGAACTGGATCGAGGTCGCGCCGCTGCTGGTGGCCTGCTGGTACGGAATCTCCTCGCCCTGCTCGATGATGGCCGGCTGCTGGTCGGCGGTCACCACGCGCGGACTGGAGATGATCTTGCCCTTGCCGTCGGCCTGCAGCGCCGACAGCTCGAGGTTGAGGAAGCGGTTGGCGCCGGCCGAGAACAGACTGAAGCCGATGCTGGCGGCAAGATTGCTGCCTATGCGGTCGGCCGGCAGGTTCACGAACTGGGTGTTGGGCGAGTAGCTGCCCGGCGTGACGCCCGCCTGGCCGGTCTGCTCGCCCACGCCCTGGTAGTTGCCGGTCATGGCAAGCCTTCCGCTGCCGGGCAGATTGATGCCGGCCGGCCCGGTGCCGCGCGCATTGTTGAGGTCGAGATAGCCGAGCCTGACGCCGAGATTGCGGTTGAAGCTGTCGTCGGCCTCGACGATGCGCGCCTCGATCAGCACCTGCCGCTGCGGCACGTCGGTGATCTGGATCAGCCGCCGCACTTCCTCCAGCCTGGCAGGCGTGTCGGTGACGAAGAGCTTGTTAGTGCGCGGTTCGGCCGACGCACTGCCGCGCCTTGACAGTATGCTGCCGCGCCCCGGCTGACCGTCGAGGCCAAACACCTTCTGGAAAGCTTCGGCCTTCTGGTAGTTCAGCTGGAAGGTTTCGGTCATCAGCGGCTCGAGTTCGGAGATCTGCGCGCGTTGCTCGAGCTCGAGCCTTTCCTTCGTCAGCAGCTCGTCCTTGGGTGCGATCCACAGCACATTGCCCTGGCGCCGCATGTCGAGGCCGCGCGCCTGCATAACGATGTCGAGCGCCTGGTCCCACGGCACGTCCTTCAGGCGCAGCGTCAGGCTGCCGCCGACGGTATCGCTGGCCACCACGTTCAGGCCGGTGAAATCCGCGATCACCTGCAACAAGGCGCGCACCTCGACGTTCTGGAAGTTCAGCGACAGTTTCTCGCCGCGGTAGCCGCGGCCACTGGCACGGTCTTCTGGCTGGAGCGGACGGACTTCCACCACCAGCCGGCGCTCGGTCTGCCAGGCGATGTGCTCCCATTGCCCTTGCGGCTCGAT
Source organism: Burkholderiaceae bacterium (assembly GCA_023653025.1). Classification (GTDB taxonomy): domain Bacteria; phylum Pseudomonadota; class Gammaproteobacteria; order Burkholderiales; family Burkholderiaceae_D; genus Pernthalerella. Next base: position 36,232 of record JAMNXS010000002.1, on the reverse strand, counting down.
GGTCAGGCGCACCATGTCGCCGCTGGCCGTGGCGGTGACGGCCTGCACCGGCGTGCCGAAATCCTTCACGTCGAGCCGGCGCCGCAACAGCTCCGGCAGGCGCGCCTTCATCACATCGACGACGATGGCCTGGCCCTGACGGCGCACATCGACCGCGGCCTGCGCACTGGCAAGATCGACGATCACGCGGCCGGCGCCACCGTCGCCGCGGCGGAAGTCGATATCGACGATTGCGCTGCGCTCGCTGGCTACGCTGGCCGACTGCGCGGCCGCGGTCGCGCCGGACGATATCTCGGACAACACCACCAGCAGTTCGCGACCGCGCGTCTCGGTGGTAAAGCTCATCGGGCGCCGGAGGTTCAGCACCAGCCGTGTGCGGCCCGGGGCCTGCACGATGTCGATGTGACGTACTTCACCGCGTTCGATCATCCGCCGGGGCTGGCCGGTGGCGTTCACCGTGTCCGGCAAGTCGATCACGATGCGCGGCGGCGACGCGGTGGAGAAGGACGATGGTGGCACGGCCAGCGGCTGCCGTAACTGGAACCGCAACTGCGGCTGCGTCCCTTCGCGCACGACATCGATGGCGCGCAGCGCATTGGCTTCGGCACGGGCATCGACGGCGATGACCGACAGTAGCAGGGCCAACACCGACGGCAGGACCGGTACCAGCACCGATGTCAGCACCGATGCCAGCGCCTCCTGCCAGCGTGCGATCCGGTTCGTCATCGTCTCTCCTGCAAGATCAATTGCGTGCGCCTTCGGGTCCAGCCGCCGCTGCTGTCACGTACCCGTTCGTCGATATCGACGCTGTTCTCGCCGATGGCCACCACCTTGCCGAAATCCTGGCCCAGATGGCTGCCAAGCCGCAGCTGGTGGATCAGGCGGTCGGCCTCGACCAGCGCGACCGCCTCGCGGCCGCGGCGCAGGCTGCCGACGAGGCGCAGGCTGTCGAGCGCGTAGGCCTCCAGCGGTTCGCGCGCACGCTGCAGGTCGGGCGCCACCCCGGCCGTCGGCGTCGGATCGCCGGCCGGGCTGAGCCGCGCAGGATCAAACGGATCCGGGCGGTCGCGCGCGTCGTAGCTGAAGGCGACGGCGACCGGCGCGGCAACGGCGGCCACCGGCGCCGCGTGCTGACGCCGGCGCACGCCGTCCATCCATTCCTGCAGGTCGTCGTCGCCCTGCGCGCTGCAGCCGGCCAGCAGCAGCGCGGCCAGCGCCGGGAGTGTGCGCCGGGCGCTCATCGCTTTCCCGCCCGCTTCCGGCCCGTTGCCGGCTGGCGGGCGGCCTCTGCTTCGCCGGGTTCGAGATAGCGATATGCGAGCGTGGTGCAATCGAAGGCGAGCCGCTGGTCGCGCTGGTGACTAATCGAGATGCGCTCGATGCCGACGATGCGCGGCAAGTTGGCGACGTCGCTGACGAAGCCGGCCAGCGCATGGAACGAGCCGGTCAGGCGCATGTCGATCGGTAACTCGGCATGGTATTCGGCGATCCGCACCGGTCCGGGCTTGAACAGTTCGAACTGCAAGCCGCGCAGCGCACCGGCGCGGCTGATGTCTGCCAGCAGGGCATCCATCTCGGCCTTGCCCGGTAGCTGGCGCTCCAGATGCTCGACCATGGCCTGCACCTCGGCCTTGCGGCGACGCAGGCCATCGAGATGCTGTGCCTGCGCATGCTTGTGCTCGAAGGCGGCTCGCAGCTGCTGCTCGGCAGCGCGTCCGTCGTCCAGCCCCTGCCACTGGGCCGCCCAGGCAAGCCAGCCGCCCGCGGCGACGACGGCTACAAGCAGCGCGAGCGCGCAGGCCAGTTGCGGCAGCAGCGGCCACAGGGCCGGATCGCGCCCGCCGAGTGCGCGGAACTGCGCGGCCCATTCGCGCGGCCCGGCCCGACCAGCGGCCAGCGCCGCGCTCATGGCGCTCTCCCGTCGGCTGCCGGTCCGTCGAGGGCAATCGTGAAGTCGACCAGGCGCGCGGCCTCGCGCGTCTGCCCGGCCTCGCGCGTCTGCCCGGCATCACCCGCCTTGACCTCGACGAGTTCCGCGCGACCCAGCCAGCGCGACTGCCCGCCCAGCGCGTGCAGCAGCTCCGAAACCCGTGAATTCGACTGTGCCTGTCCGGTGATCAGGATGCGCTCGGCCTGCTTCAGCGACTTCAGCACCACGCCCTGCGGCACCCGCTGCACGAGTTCGTCGAGCAGGTGCACGGTGACGACGCGACCGGCCTGTAGACGCTCGACCGACGCGCGCCTTGCATTCAGCGCCTCGATGTCCTGCTGCAGGTTGCGCACTTCGCGGATGCGCCGGTCGAGCGCCGCGTTTTCGTTCTCGAGCCGCTGGTTGCGGTCGTGCTGAAGCGCGATGCGGCCGGTGTTGATCGCAAACACCGCGAACACCACGCTGCAGCCCAGCAGCGCGGCCAGCGCCAGCAGGCGGCGAAACTCCTGCCGGCGCCGCTGGCGCCGCTCGTCCCGCCACGGCAGCAGGTTGAATCCGCTCACCGGTCGAAGCTCCGCAGGGCCAGTCCGCAGGCGAGCAGGCAAGCCGACGCCTGCGCTTGCTCGCCGGGCGCAATGCGCTCGAGCCCGCCCGTGATGTCGAGCAGCGGGTCGGGCACAGTCACGCCCAGCCCCGAGCGCCGGGCCAGCGCGGCCGGCAATCCGGGCGGCAGGGCACCGAACAGGTAGAGGTGGGCGATGTCCGGCAGGCTGGTCGATGCACGGAACATCTGGGACACGCGTTCGAATTCGATGCCGATCTGCTCGACCGGATCGGTGTCGTGCCGCGCGGCGGGCGTGGCGAGTTCGCGCTCGAACAGCAGCTCGCCACCCAGCATGAACAGGCAGTGGCTGCGTTCGGCATCGACCTGCAGCACGGCCACCGGCTGCGGTGCCGCCGTCGCGCGTGCCGCCTCGGCCAGCCCGATCGCGGCCACCACTGCATGCGACTCGATGTCGACGATGCGCGGACGCAGCCCCGCCGAGACAGCGAGCGCAACGCGCTCGTCGATCTTTTCCTTGCGGGCCGCGACCAGCATCACGTCGATGAAGCCGTCCTGCCCGGCGGTCGGGCCCAGCACGGCGAAATCGATGCCGACCTCGGCGCGCTCGAACGGCAGGTTGGCGCCGGCCTCGGCATCGACCTCGTCCTCGAGGTCGTCCTCGTGCGCGGGTTCCGGCAGCGACACGACCTTCTTCATCACCGAGCGCGCGGACAGCGCCAGCGCCGCATCGCGCAGCCGGGTGCCGCTGGCCCTGAGCGCGCGGCGCAGCGCATCGGCTGCCGCCTCCGGCATGACGATGCTGCCGTCGCGCAGCGCGCCGTGCGGCAGCGGCGCGTAGCCGGCATGCCGGACCCGGAGCGGCCAGCCGGGACCGCCCAGTTCGACCAGGTGAATGCCGCCGGCGCCGATATCGATGCCGAGCACGGGATCCTGACGGCGCCCCAACCAGCGATCGAGAGAAAACATGGCCCGCACTCCGCATTGTCAAATTCGAAACTCGTGGCGGATGCTAGCAAGCGGCTTTCCGAAATGTAAAGCGAACTCCGTTGTGCGTTGTCAAACATCGACGGGAATGCCGACGGCTAGTCGGGTCGGGCAAGCCGATGGCTGTTCGATCAACCAGCGAAACACGCGTGGAAATCACCGCCTGACGCCGCGCTGCCCTGCAAGTCCATGCCGCTATAATGACCCGCATCAACCAAAGCGCCTCCCTCCCTCCTGAATGAATTCCACCCCTTCGCCCGACGCCGCACCCGGTGGCCAAGGTCGCAAGACATTGCCCGGCCCGGTCAGGGCAGCCCTCAGCCTGTTCGGAATCCTTGCCGGTCTGGCGGTGATCGGATTTCTGCTGCTCAGCTTCATGTTGATGATGGCGTATCCGAACTTGCCGGACATCGATTCGCTGGCGACCTACCAACCGAAGATGCCGTTGCGGATCTTCTCGGCCGACAATGTGCTGATCGGCGAATTCGGCGAGGAGCGCCGCAGCCTGGTTCGCTACAAGGACATTCCGAAAGTGATGCGGCAGGCCGTGCTGGCCATCGAGGACGACCGCTTCTACCAGCACAGCGGCGTCGATTACTGGGGCATCCTGCGGGCGGCGATCCACAATGCGCTCGGCGGCAGCCGGCAGGGCGCGTCGACCATCACGCAGCAGGTCGCGCGCAACTTCTTCCTGTCGAGCGAGCAGACGATCAAGCGCAAGCTCTACGAAGTGCTGCTGGCATGGAAGATCGAGCAGACGCTGACCAAGGACCAGATCCTCGAGCTGTACATGAACCAGATCTACCTCGGACAGCGCGCCTACGGCTTCGCGTCGGCCGCCCAGATCTATTTCGGCAAGAAGCTCTCCGAGATCAGCACGGCCGAGGCCGCGATGCTGGCCGGGCTGCCGAAGGCGCCGTCGGCCAACAACCCGGTGGTCAATCCGAAGCGTGCGCGCGCGCGCCAGCAGTACATCCTGCAGCGCATGCATGACCTCGGCTACATCACCACTGCCCAGTACGAGCAGGCGCGCGAGGAAAAGCTGAAGATCAAGATGGACAGCAGCGATTTCGGCGTGCATGCCGAGTTCGTTGCCGAGATGGCGCGCCAGATGGTCTACGATCAGTTCAAGGAAGATGCTTACACGCGCGGACTGAACGTGTTCACCACCATCACCAAGGCCGACCAGGATGCGGCCTATCTCGCGCTGCGCCGCGGCGTGCTCGACTACGAGAAGCGGCAGGCCTACCGCGGCCCGGAGGGCTTCATGACGATCCCGGCCGACAAGGCCGAGGCGGAGGCCGCGATCGAATCGGCGCTGGCCGAGCATCCGGACAGCGACGGCATCGTCGCCGCTGTCGTGCTGTCGACCGGACCGAAGACGGTGCGCGCGCTGCTGGCATCGGGCGAGGAAGTGACGATCACCGACGGCGGCCTCGGCATGGCCGCCAGCGCGCTGACCGAGAAGGCACCAACCAACAAGCGTATCCGGCGCGGCGCGATCATCCGGCTGATGCAGGAAGGTAGCAACTGGTCGATCATCCAGCTGCCGGAGGTGGAGGCCGCGTTCGTGGCCGCAAACGCCGAAGACGGCGCGATCCGGGCGCTGGTCGGCGGCTTCGACTTCAACCGCAACAAGTTCAACCACGTGACGCAGGCATGGCGCCAGCCGGGCTCGTCGTTCAAGCCCTTCATCTACTCGGCCTCGCTCGAAAAGGGCTTCTGGCCGGGCACGATGGTCAACGACATGCCGGTCGTCTACGACGCCTCGCAGACCGGCAGCCAGGCCTGGGAGCCGAAGAACTACGACGGCAAGTACGAAGGCCCGATGTCGATGCGGCGCGGACTGACGAAGTCGAAGAACATGGTCTCGATCCGCATCCTCGACAAGATCGGACCGCAGTATGCGCAGGAATACGTGACACGCTTTGGCTTCGACCCGGACAAGAACCCGCCCTACCTCACGCTGGCGCTGGGCGCTGGCGCCGTCACGCCACTGCAACTGGCCGGCGCCTATGCGGTATTCGCCAACGGCGGCTACAAGATCAACCCCTACCTGATCTCGAAGATCAGCGACAACACCGGCAAGACGCTGTTCCAGGTGAACCCGGACAAGGCCGGCGACGAGGCGATGCGAGTGATAGATGCTCGCAACGCCTTCCTCGTCGACAGCATGCTCAAGGACGTGATCCGCCAGGGCACGGCGACGCGCGCGCTGTCGCTCAAGCGTATCGACATCGCCGGCAAGACCGGCACCACCAACGACTCGATCGATGCGTGGTTCGCCGGCTATCACCCGAAACTGGTCGGGGTGGCCTGGATCGGGTTCGACAAGCCGCGCAATCTTGGCAATCGCGAAACCGGCGGCGGCCTCGCGCTGCCGATCTGGATCGGCTACATGCAGAAGGCATTGCCCTCGCTGCCGGTAATCGAGCGCGAGCTGCCGTCCGGCGTAGTCGCCAACAATGGCGACTTCATGTATAGCGAGTACGACGAAGCGGCGGTCGGCTCGGTCGGCGTCGGCCAGCCGGTGGGCGGCGAGAGCAAGCCGGCCCTGCCGGAAGAGACGCCGAAGAGCGAGATATTCTGACGAACCTTCAGGCGCTGATCTGTAGTTGAGCGCCCGCCTGCGCGCTGGCCAGCGCCGACAGTGCGCCGAACAGTTCGGAGCCGTCGCGCGTATCGAGCCAGCGGCCGTCGCTGAACCGGTAATGGAAGCCGCCAGCCCGCGCGGCGACCCAGATTTCGCGCATCGGCGCCTGGGTGTTGACGATCATCTTGCTGCGGTTCGCGAATTCGATCTCGAGCACATTGCCGCTGCGGCTGCACTCGATGTCGAGGTCGGCGGCCTCGGCCGCCTGCTCGAAAGCAGACTCGATTGTGTCGAGCACGCCCTCGGCGGCGGCCAGGAATTCGGATTCGCTCATGCTACACTCCAGAAGATTTTTTCATTGCGCACGGCCGGCTCCGGCCTGTCCGGACAACACGTTCCCATGCAGAGACTCCCGATCATTCTAGCGGCGATTGCTACCGTCGTCGTCGCAGGCTGCGGCCAGACCGGCCCGCTGTACCTGCCCGACACCCCGCCGCCGAAAAACAAAGAAGACAGCGAGTTCGACGTGCAACCCGCCCGGCAGTCCGCGCCGCGGCCCTCCGACCAGCCCGCCACGCCGCCAACTTCCCGCCAGCCCTGACCATGTCGCATTTTGAATACCGCGGCGATAGCCTGTACGCCGAAAACGTGCCGCTTGCGGCCATCGCCGCCGCCCACGGCACGCCCGTCTACGTGTACTCGCGCGCCAGCCTGACCGAGAACTTCCTCGCCTATGCGAACGCCTGCCGCGCACATGGCCGGGCCGATGGCCGGGGCGCACTGGTCTGCTACTCGGTCAAATCCAACTCCAACCTCGCCGTGCTGTCGCTGCTGGGCAGGCTCGGCTCGGGCTTCGACATCGTGTCCGGCGGCGAACTGCTGCGCGTGATCGCTGCCGGCGGCGATCCGCGCAAGGTAATCTTCTCCGGCGTCGGCAAGTCGCGCGAGGAAATGAGGCTCGCGCTGTCGCACGACATCCTGTGCTTCAACGTCGAGTCGATCCCGGAGCTGCACCGTCTCAACGATGTGGCCGGCGGCATGGGCAAGCGCGCGCGCGTGTCGCTGCGCGTGAACCCGGATGTCGATCCGAAGACCCATCCGTACATCTCGACCGGCCTCAAGGAAAACAAGTTCGGCATCGCATTCGAGGACGCGCTCGACACCTACCGCGTGGCGGCCGGCCTGCCCCATCTCGAGGTGACCGGCATCGACTGCCACATCGGCTCGCAGTTGCTCGACGATGCGCCGCTGCTGGAGGCGCTGGACAAGGTGATCGAACTGGCCGACAGGCTGCACGAACTAGGCATCATGCTGCACCACCTCGACATCGGCGGCGGCATCGGCATCACCTATGACGACGAGCGTCCGGTCGCCGTGGCGGACTACCTGTCCCGGCTGTTCACGCGCATCGACGGCTGGCGCAGGGAACAGCACGGGGGCAAGCCGATCGACATCCTGTTCGAGCCGGGCCGCTCCATCGTCGGCAACGCCGGCGTGCTGCTGACCGAGGTACAGTACCTGAAGCATGGCGCGACAAAGAACTTTGCGGTGGTCGATGCGGCGATGAACGACCTGATGCGGCCCGCGATGTACGAGGCATGGCATGGCGTGCAGCCGCTGCAGCGGCGTGACGACGCAGGCAAGTTGTATGACGTGGTCGGGCCGGTCTGCGAGTCGGGCGACTGGCTGGCACGCGAGCGCCGGCTGGCGCTCGCGCCGGGCGACTTGCTGGCCCTGATGTCGGCCGGCGCCTACGGAATGACGATGGCCTCGAACTACAACACCCGCGGCCGCGCAGCCGAGGTGCTGGTCGACGGCGACCGCTTCATGCTGATCCGCCAGCGGGAAAATCCGGCCGACCTGTTCGCGCTGGAGTCGATTCCAGAATAAATACGCTCACCCCGGATCCTTCACCGATATCTCCACCGCGAGACTGCGCGCCGCCGCTCGCGCGGCGCGCCAGCGAAACACGAGCCGCAATCCCAGCAGCAGTGCCACAATGGCGCCGAACAGCAGCGGCTCGGCAAAGTTGTTCTTGCCGGCCCGCATCCACCAGAAATGCAGTATCGCGAGCACCGCCACCAGATACACGAGGCGGTGCAGCCTTGCCCAGTTGCGGCCGAGCCGGCGCACCATGGCGTCGCTGCTGGTTAAGGCTAGCGGCAGCAGCAGCAGGAAGGCCGTGAAACCGACCGTGATGAACGGGCGTTTGACCACATCCCTGGCCATCTCGGCCAGATCGAAAAAATGGTCGAACCAGATGAAGCAGACGAAGTGAAGGCTGGCGTAAAAGAAGGTGAACAGCCCGAGCATGCGGCGCAGCTTCAGCAGCCAGTTCAGGCCGGTAAGCCGGCGCAGCGGGGTGACCGCCAGCGTCAGGCACAGGAAGTACAGGGTCCAGTCGCCGCTGGCGCGGGTGATGGTCTCGATCGGATTGGCGCCGAGCCGACCCTCGACGCCGGCCAACACGACCTGCACCAGCGGCAGCAGCGCCAGCACGAACAGCGCGCGCTTCAACCAGGCCAGTTGCGCAGCGGTCGGCGCCATCGGTCAGAAGAATTTCTTCAGGTCCATGCCGGCATACAGCGATGCAACTTCCGGGTAACCGTTGAACATCTGCGTCTTGCGCTTGCGGGTGAAGAAGCCATCTTCGCCGATGCGGCGCTCGGTCGCTTGCGACCAGCGCGGATGATCGACCTCGGGATTCACGTTCGAAAAGAAACCGTATTCATCGGGCGCGGCACGGTTCCATGCGGTGGCCGGCTGCGTCTCGGTGAAGCGTATGCGAACGATGGACTTGGCCGACTTGAATCCGTACTTCCAAGGCACGACCAGGCGCACCGGCGCACCGTTCTGGTTCGGCAGCAGCTGCCCGTACATGCCGAAGGTCAGCAGGGTCAGCGGATGATTCGCTTCGTCCAGGCGCAGTCCCTCGACATACGGCCAGTCGAGCACGCGGCTGGCGAGGCCAGGCATCTGCGCACGGTCGGCCAGCGTGGTGAATTCGACGAATTTCGCATTGCCGGCCGGCTCGACTTTCTTTGCCAACTCGGCGAACGGGAATCCGATCCACGGGATCGCCATCGACCAGCCCTCGACGCAGCGCAGCCGGTACAGCCGCTCCTCCATCGGCGCCAGCTTTTGCAGGGCATCGATGTCGAGCGTCAGCGGCTTCTTCACTTCGCCATCGATGCGCACGGTCCACGGCCGCGTCTTCAGCGTGCCTGCATGGGCGGCAGGATCGTCCTTTTCGAGGCCGAACTCGTAGAAATTATTGTAGGTGGTCGCGTCGCCATAGGCGGTCGGCTTGTCCGGCGCGATGTATTTCGCATTGCGCTGGGCCGGCAACCGGGGGCGCTGCGCCGCATCGGCCAGCGCCGCATCGGCCAGGCCGGTGGCAGCCAGCGTTCCGGCTGCCATCCCGTGCAGGAACAGGCGGCGTGACGCCAGCCGTTCGCGCGGGGTAATCTCGGAGGGCAGGGGTTCGTCGAAGCGCGGAATGCGGATTAGCATGGTCGTGTTACCTCCGTCGTGTCGCCCCGGTCGAGTCGCTCCGGTCGCATGGCCAAAGCAAGGAGGCTGCCGCAGCAGCCTCCGTTGGATCAGAGTTCGCCGTAAGAGTGCAACCCGGACAAAAACATGTTCACGCCGAGGAAGGCAAAGGTCGTCACCAGCAAGCCTCCGACCGACCACCAGGCGGCGACCTGGCCGCGCAAGCCCTTCATCAGCCGCATGTGTAGCCAGGCAGCATAATTGAGCCAGACGATCAGTGCCCAGGTTTCCTTCGGATCCCATGACCAGTAGCCGCCCCAGGCTTCAGCGGCCCACAGCGCGCCGAGGATGGTGGCGATAGTGAAGAAAGCGAAACCGACGGCGATGGCCTTGTACATGATGTCGTCGAGCACCTCCAGCGACGGCAGGCGGTCGGCGAGCAAACCATTGCTCTTGAGCAGATAGGCGATGGCCACCATCGCGGCCAGTGCGAACGTGCCGTAGCCGACGAAGTTGGCGGGTACGTGGATCTTCATCCACCAGCTCTGCAGTGCCGGCACCAGCGGCTGGATCTCATGCGCGTCACGGCTGGTCATGTACCACAGCAGGAAGCCGACGGCGGCGGAAATGATCAGCATCACGAAGGGGCTGACGGCGCGGGTTGCGTATTTCTGCTCGTAGTACACAAGGAACATCGCCGTGATCAGGCAGAACAGGATGAAGACTTCATACAGGTTCGACACCGGAATGTGGCCGATGTCGGGGCCGAGCAGGTAGGACTCGTACCAGCGCACCATCATGCCGGTATACCCAAGCACGATAGCGGCCCAGCACAGCTTGCTGCCGACCGATCCGCCGAAGTCGGAGCGCGCGATCAGCCCGCCCCAGTGGAACAGGGTGGACAGGAAGAACAGCGTGCTCATCCACAAGATGGCCGACTGGCTCGACAAGATGTATTTAAGGAAGAAACGGGTCTGCGCCATCTCGAGATTGCCGGCGTAGAACCCGATGCCGGCCAAAGATAGCGCGGCCACCAGCAGGAACAGCGTGCGCATCGACCGCCAGTACCAGCCGAGGCCGGCGAAGGTCGGCACCGACGCGAGCAGGATGCCCTTCTCGTAGATGTCCATGTAGTCGCCGTAGCGGTTCAGCGCGAACAGCGCGCCGGCCAACAGCAGCGCCGCATAGATCCAGTCGAATACGCTGCGGCCCTTCAGCAAGCCGGGATTTTCGGTATAGGTGGGATTCTGCGTCAGTTCCATCGTGGTTCTCCGTGCATCAGGCAGCGCCGCATGCGTGCCATTCGAAGTATATGCCAGCGCCCCCCGCGCCGCCGGCGCTCGCTACAAATCCCTACTTGCCGGCGAGGGCGGCCTTCAGCCGCTCGAATTCCTTGTCGAAGTCGAGGCCGCGACGCTGCGTGCTCATGGCCATCAGGGCCTGTGCGCCGCCGTTGCCTTCGGCCGGGCGGATCCAAACCCACAGGCGGCGCTCGCGCACGTAGAGCATAGCGAACACGCCGAGCACCAGCAGCAGGCAGCCCAGGTAGACCACGTTCTGGCCGGGCGCGCGCGTGACCTGGAAAACCGAAGCCTTGACCTCGTCGAAGCCACGCAGCTGCAGCATCACGGGCGCACCATAAAAGAAGGCATCCGCCAGCGCATCGGTAGCCAGGCGCAGGAAGCGCCCATTCTGCTCGCTGGGCGCGGCGGCGGGCAAGCCGTCCTTCGCACGCGCCACCTGCCACAGCTCCCACATCGCGCCGTTGAGTATCTTCATGAAGATGTCGGCCGTCTTTTCCTGCTGCTCCTCGGGCAGCTTGCCGATGAAGCGTGCGACCGCGATGTAGCCCGAGGCCTCGCTGTCGCCGGCAAACACGTTCAGGCCGCGCAGGGCCGAGGCCTGCAACTGTTCGCGCAGCTTCGGGTCGGCCGTGGCGCCCAGCGGCACATTCTCGCCGTAGCGGCGGGCGGCGATCTCGCGCAGCTTCGGGTCGCCGATCGCGGCGCGCAGGCGCATCCACTCGCTGACGCTGCCCTTGTCGTCGGCCGGAATGCGCAAGTAGCGGAAGCTCTCGGCCGGCGACTCGCGCACGCCGGCAAGGAATACCTCGGCGCCATCCAGCTGCACCGGCAGCATATAGTTGTTGAACTCGCGCGCCTGGCCGTTCTTGTCGCGCAGCTTGTACTGTACGCTGGGGCCAACGTTCTTCAGGTCCTTGTTCTTCTCCGGATTGGCGGCCGAGCCGAGCCGCTGGTCGAGCCGCTCATTGAAGCTTTTCTTCTGGTCGACTGCACGTACGTCCTGACCATTGCCGGCCGTGTTCTCGACGTTGAACGGGCGGAAGCCCGTCCACTCGATCGCGTATTCGCTGCCGCCGCTGCCGAGCAGCGGCGTGGACTTGCCCACCTCGCCCTCGACCGCGAACTGCGCGCTGCTGCTACCCTGCATCGGAAAGCCGGCCAGCTTGAGCCGGCTGCCGCCGTCCTCGAAGCTCGACTGGAAGACCGCGTAGCCCTTGTAAGTCAGCGGTTTGTTGACCTCGATGGTCGCCGGGAAGCTCTTGCCGGATTCGTGATCGGTGACGATGACCTTGCTGGCAAACAGCTTGGGCATGCCGGTCGAGTAGAAATCGACAATGAATTTGTCGAGCTGCAGGGTGAACGGCAACTCCTGGATCATCACGCCTTCGCCGGCCGGAATGATGGCAGTGTTGCTGCTGGCCCCCTCGGGGATCATGGTATTGCCGCGAAAGGCGGGATTGCCGAGGCCGAGCCGGTGCTGCTGCGGAATCTCGGCAATGATGCCGTTGCCAACGAAGGGCTCCTTGTCGAACAGCCACTGCTGGACACGGATCGGCAGGTTGGAATCCAGCAGCCCGCCGACGCAGATGATGACGATCGCCGCATGCGCAAAAATATAGCCGAGCTTGTTGGCGGCACCCTGCTTGGCCGTCAGCAGTGTAGCGCCGTCTTTCTCGACAAGTTTTACCTGATAACCAGCAGCGGCCACGCGCTGCGCCGATTCCTGCGCCAGCACGCCCGGCGCGGCGGGCACGGACCATTCGACATGATGATGAAAATTGCGCAGCGACTGCTCGCGCACCGAGTCGCGCCAGCTGCGCATGTCGCGGATCATCTTCGGCGCATTACGCACCAGGCACAGCGAGGTGGAGGCGACCAGGAAAGCCATGATGAGCAGGAACCACCATGCCGAGTACACCGAGTAGACCGAGAACTTCGACAGCACCTCGAACCAGAACGGGCCGAACTGGTTCACGTAGTTCGGCATCGGCTCGTTCTGCGTAACGACCGTGCCGATCACGGACGCAATCGATATGACGGTCAGCAGGCTGATGGCGAAACGCATCGACGAAATCAACTCGATCGTGTCCGCGATCCAGCGGCTCCGGGTGCGGATTTCTATGCCGCGGGTCGCGTTGTTCATGCTCTGGGTGCTTTCCACTTTGCTCATCCAGTCTCGATCAACAAAAAAGGGGCGGCTACCGCCACCCCCCCGAATCAGTTGCCGACGCTGCCGCCGCGTTCAGCGGTCGGCGGCGGCGCGCTCCAGGCGCGGATCACTTCAGGCCGGCGATGTAGTCGGCGACTGCCTTCATCTCGTCGTCCGACATGCGCTTGCCAATGGCGGTCATCTGTGCCGAGTTGCTGCGGGCGCCGGTGCGGAAGTTCACCAGCTGGGCGACGGTGTAGTCCTGGTGCTGACCCGCCATGCGCGGGTACTGGGCCGGAATGCCGGCGCCGTTCGGGCTGTGGCAGCCGGCGCAGGCAGGCACGTTCTTTTCGGCGATGCCGGCTCGGTAGATCTTCTTGCCCCACTCGACCGTATCCTTGTTCTTCGCCGCACCGGGCGCCGGTTTCTGCTCGGCGAGATAGGCGGACAGGTTGCGGATGTCGTCGTCGCCGAGCCCTTTGGAGATCGTGGTCATCACGGCGTTGTTGCGGTTCGGGCCCTTGAAGTCGTGCAGTTGCTTCTGCAGGTAGGCGTCATGCTGGCCGGCCAGCTTCGGGTTCAGCGTGATGGTCGAATTGCCGGCTGCGCCATGGCAGGCGACACACGCGGTAATGCCGCGCGATGCGTCGCCGCTCTGGTAAAGCGTGCCGCCCTTGGCCGGGTCGGCCTTGGCCGGCGCGTTGCCCTCGGCGGCGAACGCCGACGACGAGGCAGCCAGCAGCGCGATTGAGACGATTTTCACGAACGACGAAAGAGCACGATTCATTCAGGCACCCGGGAATTTTTGGTTGATTTGCGACTAAACTCAGCCCGTCATTGTACTACAATGACGCTCTGAAGCTTCGCCCCCCTCCGTCCGATTCCCTTCCTCCCCGATCCATGTCCGCTCTCTGGCAAGCCCGCTTCTTCACGACCGTCAATCGACTGCCGGATTTGCCAAAACTGAAAGTGCCCGAGGTGGCTTTCGCCGGCCGCTCGAACGCCGGCAAGTCTACCGCGATCAACCTGCTGTGCAATCAGAAGAAACTTGCGTTCGCGTCGAAGACGCCGGGACGCACGCAGCACATCAATTTCTTCTCGATCGGCGGCGCGCACCCGGCACAGCACCGGAAGGACGAGACCCGGATCGACGAGATCCGCGCCTTCATGGTCGATCTGCCGGGCTATGGCTATGCGGAGGTGTCGGGATCGGCCAAGGATCACTGGCAGGCGCTGCTGGGCCGCTACGTGCAGGAACGCGAGCAACTGTCGGCACTGGTGCTAATCATGGACGCACGCCGCCCTTTCACCGATCTCGACGTGGAGATGCTCGAGTGGTTCGCGCCGAGCGGCAAGCCGATGCACTGCCTGCTCAGCAAGGCGGACAAGCTCAATCGCAGCGAGCAGGCCGATGCGCTGCGCCTGTCGCGCAGCATACTGTCAAGCTATGTTGACGAGGCAGGGCAACCTCTGCCATTCTCCGTGCAGCTGTTTTCGGCGCTCAAGCGCACCGGCCTCGACGAAGCGGACCTGGCGATCCGCCAATTGCTGGGACTGGTCGCGGCGGATGCCGGCGATCTCGCGCCAACATAAAAAAACCCTGGAGAAAGGGGAGGGTCTCCAGGGTCCAACGCTGACTCGCCTTCAAACGAGACAGCCCCGCTCAGGGAGGAGAAGCGGGAGGTGAGCAATCACCCATCAGTCTGAGGGGAATTGCCCGCAAAAGTTTCAGCCCTCTGCCGCCCGGCTTCCGGAGCGCTTCCCCCTGCGTTTGCATCCTTCAACGACTATTGACCCTGCGAATAGCCATGTCCATCGATTCCGTTTCCCGTTTTCCAGCGATCCGCATGCGCCGCATGCGCAAGGATGCCTTCTCGCGCGCACTGATGCGCGAGAACACGATCACAGCTGCCGACCTGATCTATCCGGTGTTCATCCTCGACGGCCAGAACCGCTGCGAGGCGGTGCCTTCGATGCCCGGCGTCGAGCGGGTATCGGTAGATCAGCTGCTGCCGATCGCCGACGAGTGCGTGTCGCTCGGCATTCCGGTGATGGCGCTGTTCCCGGTGATCGATGCCTCGCTGAAGACGCCGGACGGCATCGAGGCAGCCAACCCGGACGGACTGGTGCCGCGTGCCGTGCGCGCGCTGAAGGAGCGCTGCCCCGGGCTCGGCATCCTGACCGACGTGGCGCTCGACCCCTACACCAGTCATGGCCAGGACGGCGTGATCGACGACGACGGCTACGTGCTGAACGACGAAACCACCACGCTGCTAGTAAAACAGGCACTGGCGCAGGCAGCCGCCGGCGTCGATGTCGTCGCGCCTTCGGACATGATGGACGGCCGCATCGGCGCCCTCCGCGCCGCGCTGGAAGGCGCAGGCCACATCCACACGCGCATCATGGCGTATTCGGCAAAGTATGCGTCGGCCTTCTACGGCCCGTTCCGCGACGCGGTCGGCTCGGCCGCAAACCTCGGCAAGGGTAGCAAGGCCACCTACCAGATGGACCCGGCCAACAGCGACGAAGCGCTGCGCGAAGTCGCGCTCGACCTGTCCGAAGGCGCCGACATGGTCATGGTCAAGCCCGGCATGCCGTATCTCGACATCGTGCGGCGCGTGAAGGACGAGTTCAGAGTGCCGACCTTCGCCTATCAGGTCAGCGGCGAATACGCGATGATCAAGGCCGCCGCGCACAACGGCTGGCTCGATCACGACAAGACCATGATGGAATCGATGATGGCGTTCAAGCGCGCCGGCGCCGACGGCGTACTGACCTACTTCGCGCGCGACATTGCGCGACTGCTTCCCAAATAAACCCTCTCCTCCCCGGCCGGTGCGTTACAGCCACCGGTCGCCGCACTGTTGTTTTCGCTCAAGCCGCGTATGGCCCGGTTGGCGGGCGGTCATCGAACCACCCACTCAGCATCGTTACTCACCGAAGCGCTAGAAATTTGGAATCCAATTGGTGTTCCCAGTTTTCGTATTGAAAATACAACATTTGGGAGAGGCAGCCATGAGCCGAGCAGATGTCAGTTTTGCTTTTCGCATGGGAATCCATGAGCAATTGAAGCAGGAAAAAGGCGAAAACGAGATTCTTGCGAGTAAAAAACTTAACGTCCGGCTGGATGATGGCAGTTGCTCAAAAGCAGTCGTATTTTTCCGAGTACCCGAAAAAGATCTCAAGGCTTTGCAGGAAAGCGGTGAAGCCGACTCGCTCAGGCTGACCTCGGGCCGCTTCAGGGAATTCCTTGCTGATCAGGGTTATGACTCGGACAAGATCGACCAGCTGTTTTCTCATCTGCGAAACAACGCCTACGAGGACGCGAAGGCAAACCGCCTGCTCCGCCAGAAGACGAAAAGCCACTTGGAAAAAGGTCAGGTGCCAGCCAAAGCGCCGAGGCTGGAAAGGCAACTGACGCAGGCGCACATCAAGGCGGGGGCGCTCAAGGAAAAGATCGAGGGCGAATGGACGAAGAACCTCGGCCCGCCGAAGATCGCCATGGGCGTAGTGAATAATCTGTTCATCAGCGCGATGAACAAGGGCAGTGTCGTCCGGGTCGACGAGACCCTGGCACAGTCAGAGTATCTCCCGCCAAAACCGATAGCGCCGTCATCGATCAGAAAAGCTTCGAAACCCTTGCCCGCTACCCCGGCACCGAAAGCGGGTAAAGGCAAACCGCTTCCCGCCATCCCGCAGCCACGCCAGCCGGTCGGGACCGATGCTTCTGCCATTGCAGCCCAACCAAGCCGGCCGGCACGCCACACGCTCGTGTTACCCGAATTACCGGACGACCTGTAGCGCAAGTGTGCGGCGTCGGCAGCCGCCGATGCCACCACCCAACGACGGATCACTTGTTCGGCTGCGGCGTGATTCGCAAGTATGGCTTTGGCGACGCATAACCTTTCGGATATTTCTGCTTCAGCATTTCCTCGTCCTGTACCGACAGCGGAATGATCACGTCGTCGCCATCCTTCCAGTTGCCGGGGGTGGCGACCGTGTAGCCGTCGGCCAGCTGCAGTGCGTCGATCACGCGCAGCACCTCGTCGAAATTGCGGCCGGTGCTCATCGGGTAGGTGATCATCAGCCGGACCTTTTTCTTGGGGTCGACGATGAACAGCGAGCGTACGGTCGCCGTCTCCGACTGGTTCGGGTGGATCATGTCGTACAGCGTCGACACCTTGCGGTCGGCATCGGCAATGATCGGAAAGCCGACGACGGTCTGCTGCGTTTCCTCGATATCCCGGATCCATGACTGATGCTTGTCCGCCGGATCGACCGATAATGCAATGGCCTTCACGTTGCGCCGGTCGAACTCGGGCTTGAGCTTCGCGGTCAGGCCGAGCTCGGTGGTGCATACCGGTGTAAAGTCGGCCGGGTGCGAGAACAGCACGACCCAAGAATCCCCGGCCCACTCATGAAAGCGGATCGTTCCGGTGGAAGACTCCTGCTCGAAGTCCGGGGCGGTATCGCCGAGACGCAATCCCATGGTGACAAGCTCCTGTTGTGGTGGTGACAGGCTGCCAATATAGGCGGCGGTAATGCGACAGACAATGACAATCTCGCTTTAAGCAGATAGCCGGCAAGGATAAAGAGGCGGGCGTCAAGGTGCCTAGCGGACGCGGCGCAGGGTATCGACGAAGCTGCGCGGCGGCTGGAAGCCGATGACGCGCTCGCGCCGCAGCTCCTGGCCGCTGGCATCGTAGAAGATGATGCCGGGCGGACCGAACAAGCCGAAGCGCTTCAGCAGCGCCCTGTCGTCGGCGCTGTTGGCGGTGACGTCGGCCTGCAGCAGCAGCATGCGATCGAGCTCGGCCCGGACGGCCGGATCGGTGAACGTGAATTTTTCCATCTCGATGCAGGACACGCACCAATCCGCATAGAAATCGACCATCACCGGCTGGCTGCCGGCTGCGGCGACCGCTGCGTCGAGTTCTGCCACGCTGCGCACGCGCGTGAACTCCGGCTTGGGCATGCGCTCGCCCTGCAAGTGGGCCAGCGGCGCCCAGGCATCGCGGCCGCCGGTCGCCATGCCCGCCAGTTGCACTGCGCCGAGGGCGGCAAAGACGACGCCGAGTGCGCGCGCCTTCCAGCCCAGCGTGCGCGCGCGCAGCAGGAAGGCGCCGTAGCCGACGCCCAGCGCACCCCACCCGGCCATCAGCAGCCAGGCCGGCAGCAGCGACGCCACCATCCAGAGCGCCAGCGCCAGCATCAGCACGCCGAAGAACACCTTGACCGCCTGCATCCACGCGCCAGCGCGCGGCAGCAAAGTCCCGGCCGACAGGCCGACCACCAGCAGCGGCACGCTCATGCCGACTGCCATCGCGAACAAGGCGCTGCCGCCAATGAACACGTCGCGCGTCTGGCTGAGGTAGACCAGCGCGCCGGCCAGCGGGGCCGCCACGCATGGGCCGACGATCAGCGCCGAGATGGCGCCCATTGCGAACACGCCGGCCAGCTTGCCGCCGCGCTGCCGCTCGGAAAGCCGGGTCAGCGCCAGTTGCACGGCCGCCGGCATCTGCAACTGGTAGACATCGAACATCGACAGCGCCATCGCAGCCATCAGCAGCGCAAAGCCGCCGAGGATGAGCGGGCTCTGCAGCGTGGCCGCCAGCCCCTCGCCGAGCAGCCCGGCCGCCACGCCGAGCGCGGTGTAGACGAGGGCCATGCCGAGGGAATAGGCCAGCGCCAGCGTGAAGCCGCGGCGTCGGCTGGTGTGCGCGCCCTCGCCGGCGATGATGAACGAGAGGATGGGCACCATCGGCAGCACGCAGGGCGTGAACGAGAGGCCAAGCCCCAGCAGCAGGAATAGCGGAACGATGGCCATCAGGCGCCCGCTGGCCAGCGACGCCTCGATACGGCCCAGCTCGGTGGGCGGGGCTTCGATGGCCTCGGCAGACTCCGTCGAGGCCGCCGCGACAACGGCTGGCGACAGCGGTGCTGTCGACTCCATCGGCGGATAGCACAGCCCCTTGTCCGAACAGCCCTGGCTGGTGACGCGCAGCGTGAACGGCCCGTCGGCCTGCACCGGGACGCGGATGCGTACCTGGTCGCGCAGCGTCTCGACGTCCTTCTCGAAATTGGGATCGAATTTCACCGTGCCCCGCGGGATCTCCGGCTTGCCCGCCGCCGCGCCATCGGCGGCGACGACGAATTTGTCGCGATACAGGTAGTAGCCGGGCGCGACCCGGAAGCGGATCTCGGCCGTTGCCGCGTCGGTCATCCGCGCACTGAAGCGGAATGCCTGCTCCGGCGGCAGGAAGTCTTCTGCCGCGGCCGGACCGAGCAGCGCCTGCAGCAGGCAGGCCAGCCAGAAATGCCAGCGGAGGATCATCGGCTTATTCATGCGAATCGGAAGAAGTTTCAGCGGCCACCCAGCGCAGGTACGGAAGATGCCCTTGCGTCAATGGCCACGCAATGACCTCGGGCAGTTCGTAGGGATGGGCTGCAAGAATGGCCTGCTGCAGTTGCGGATAATGGCGGCGCGTGGTCTTGGCCAGCAGCGTGACCTCGGCCGCCTCTTCCACCGCGCCCTGCCAGCGGTAGACGGACTGCACGGCGGGCAGGATGTTCACGCAGGCGGCGAGGCGGGCCTCGACGAGGGCGCGCGCCATCGTGCGCGCGGTCGCCGCGTCCGGAACGTTTGTTATCGCTAGCAGCACCTGCTCGTCCATATTGGCCTCCGTCACTTCAGCAGTCGCCGACGGGTAAGCACGGTCGCAATGTAGAACGCGACAGCCGTGCTCACGACGAGGATCGCCAGATCCGGCGCCGGGCTTTCCGGCAGGCGGCCCAGCAGCAATGGTCGCACAAGCCGCACGGCGGCGCTGAGCGGCAGGACGTCGGCCACCGACTGCAGCCACGCCGGCAGTTGCGCGACTGGATAATAGACGCCGGAGACGAAGATCATTGGCGTCAGCACCAGCGTGAAGTAGTAGGTAAAAAAATCATAGGCGCGCGCGATCGCGTTCATGATCAGCGCGATCGACGCGAAGCAGACGCCGGTCAGGAACAGCAGCGGCGGCGCCAGCAGCGTAGTCGGATGCAGGCCGATGCCCAGCGCGAACAGTACCAGCAGGATGGCCAGTCCGGAAATCATGGCCTTGGTGGCGGCCCACAGCATTTCGGCCAGCACGATGTCATCCAGTTCCAGCGGCGTGTTCAGTAGTGACTCCCAGGTCTTCTGCACGTGCATGCGCGAGAACGCCGAGTACAGCGCCTCGAAGGACGAGGCCATCATGACCGACATGCAGATAGAGCCGCTGGCGAGGAATTCGATGTAGGGCACCCCGTCGATCTGCTGCAGCAGGCTGCCGAGGCCGTAGCCGAATGCCAGCAGCGTGATCAGCGGTTCGGCAATGTTGCCGATCACGCTGGCCACGGCCAGCTTGCGCCAGACGAGCAGGTTGCGGCGCCAGACCGGAACGAAGCGCCCGCTCAAGCTGGGCAGGCGGTAGACAAGCGCGCTCATGTCAATCCCTCATCTCGCGACCGGTCAGCTTCAGGAACAGGTCTTCCATATTGGCCGGTCGGTGCAGGTAGCGCAGCGCCGGCTGCTGCGACAGGCTATTCAGCAGCGGCTCGGCATGGTCGGTGTAGCAGAATACGGTTTCGCCGCTGGTTTCGATGCGCTCGGCGGCGGATGTCGCGCCGCGCGCCCATTGATCGACGTTCTCTCCGTACACCTCGACCACCTGCGATTCGATGTGGCGGGCGATCAGGTCGCGCGGCGCGCCTTCGGCGATCAGGCTGCCGTGGTCGATCACGGCCAGCCGGTTGCACAGCCGCTCGGCCTCGTCCATGAAATGCGTGGTCAGCAGGATGGTCTTGCCGGCCGACAGCAGCGCTTTCAGGCGCTCCCAGATCATGTGGCGCGCCTGCGGGTCGAGGCCGGTGGTTGGCTCGTCCATGAAGATCAGTTCCGGGTCGTTGACCAGCGCACGCGCCAGCGTCAGCCGGCGCTTCATCCCGCCCGACAGTTCGCCGATGCGCGCAGTGCGCTTGGCGGCGAGGTTGGCAAATTCCAGCAGCCAGTCGAGGCGTTCTTCGATCGCGGCGACTTTCATGCCGAAATAGCGGCCGTACACCCGCAGGTTCTCCTCGACCGTGAAGTCCGGGTCGAGGCTGTCGATCTGGGGCACGACGCCGATGCGCATCCTTGCGCGCCGTGCATCGTCGGGAACCGCGTGGCCGACCAGCGTGATGCTGCCGCTGTCCGGCGCGGTCAGGCCGAGGCAGAGCTTCAGCGTCGTGGTCTTTCCCGCGCCGTTCGGGCCGAGCAGCCCATAGCACTCGCCCCGCTGCAGCTCGAACGACACGCCGTTGATCACGGTGTGCCGGCCCGCTCCTTCGCCATAGGCTTTGTGAAGCTGCTCAACTTTGAGAATCGACATGGGTTCTTCGGTGTGTCGCAACGACCGAGATCTTGCCACAATGCGCGGCAGGGGGCCGGCCCGCAAACGACAAAGCCAGGCACAGGGCCTGGCTTGTTGATCCTGCACCGCTAGCAGTGCGAACCGGATGTTTACTCGGCGACTTCGACGGCCTCGGTAGGCTCCGGACGATCCACCAGCTCGACAAACGCCATCGGCGCGTTGTCGCCGACACGGAAGCCCATTTTCAGGATGCGCAGGTAGCCGCCGTTGCGCGCCTTGTAGCGCGGGCCGATCTCGCCGAACAGCTTGCCGACGATCTCGCGGTCGCGCAGGCGCGAAAACGCGAGGCGCTTGTTGGCCAGCGTGTCGACCTTGCCCAGCGTGATGATCGGTTCGACGACGCGGCGCAGTTCCTTCGCCTTCGGCAGCGTGGTCTTGATCGCTTCGTGCTTAAGCAGAGAGACGGTCATGTTGCGCAGCATCGCGAGGCGGTGCGACGAGGTGCGGTTGAGCTTGCGAAGTCCGTGACGGTGACGCATGGTGATTTCCTTTTGAGAGTATTAATCCAGCTCTTCTATCGCCAACCCCGAAGGGTTGGCGCGGGCCGGTAAGCGTTGAATGAATGCCTGATTACTTCTCGAGGCCGACCGGCGGCCAGTTCTCGAGCTTCATGCCGAGGGTCAGGCCGCGCGAGGCAAGGACTTCCTTGATCTCGTTGAGCGACTTGCGGCCCAGGTTCGGCGTCTTCAACAGCTCGTTTTCGCTGCGCTGGATCAGGTCGCCGATGTAGTAGATGTTCTCGGCCTTCAGGCAGTTGGCCGAACGGACGGTGAGTTCAAGATCATCGACCGGCCGCAGCAGGATAGGATCGACGGTCGGCGCACGGGACGGCGCTTCGGCGGCAGCTTCGGTGCCCTCAAGCGCAGCGAACACAGTCAGCTGGTCGACCAGCACGCGAGCCGACTGGCGAATCGCCTCTTCCGGCGAGATCACGCCATTGGTCTCAATGTTGATGACCAGCTTGTCGAGGTCGGTGCGCTGCTCGACGCGCGCGGAATCGACCGTGTACGACACGCGGCGCACCGGAGAAAACGATGCGTCGAGGATGATGCGGCCGATTGTCTTGTTCGCGTCTTCCGACAGACGGCGCACATTGCCCGGCACGTAGCCGCGGCCTTTTTCGACCTTCACCTGCATGTCCAGCTTGCCGCCGGCAGTCAGGTGGGCAATCAGATGATCCGGGTTGATCAGTTCGACATCATGCGGCAGGTCGATGTCCGACGCCAGCACCGGGCCCTCCCCTTCCTTCTTCAGCGTCAGGGTCACGTCGTCGCGGTTGTGCAGCTTGAAGACGATGCCCTTGAGGTTCAGCAGAATGTCCACCACGTCTTCCTGGACGCCGTCGATCGACGAGTACTCGTGCACAACGCCGGCGATCGTCACTTCGGTCGGTGCATAGCCGACCATTGACGACAGCAATACGCGCCGCAGCGCGTTGCCCAGCGTGTGGCCGTAGCCGCGCTCGAACGGCTCCATCACGACCTTGGCGTGGCCGAGGCCGAGCGGCTCGACTTCGATGATGCGGGGCTTAAGCAGATTGTTTTGCATGAATATCCTTTCAATACCCTCGGCTCGTTACACCGATAAGGCTGATGGCATATCGAAAAGCCCCCTGCACACAGGCAGGCGGCGGGAAAAAATTAACGCGAGTAGAGTTCGACGATCAGCGACTCGTTGACTTCCTGGTTGAAGTCGCCGCGATCCGGCAGCGCCTTCAGCGAGCCTTCCATCTTCTTCGCATCGACCGCAACCCAGAGTGGGAAGCCCGACTGCTCGGCCAGCGACAGCGCCTCGGCGATGCGCACCTGCTTGCGCGCCTTCTCGCGAACGGCGACCACGTCGCCGACTTTGACCTGGTACGACGGGATGTTCACGACGTTGCCGTTGACAACGATGGCCTTGTGCGACACCAACTGGCGCGCTTCGGCGCGCGTTGAGGCGAAACCGAGCCGGTAGACGACGTTGTCGAGGCGCGATTCGAGCAGTTGCAGCAGGGTCTCGCCGGTGTTGCCCTTGCGGCGGTCGGCTTCGGCAAAGTAGCGGCGGAACTGGCGCTCGAGGACGCCGTACATGCGCTTGACTTTCTGCTTTTCACGCAGCTGGTTGCCGTAGTCCGACGTACGCGCGCCGGAGGTGCGGCCGTGCTGGCCCGGCTTGGAGTCGAGCTTGCACTTGGAGTCCAGCGAGCGGCGTGCGCTCTTCAGGAACAGGTCGGTGCCTTCGCGGCGGGAGAGTTTGGCTTTGGGTCCGATGTAACGTGCCACGTTATTTCCTTTGTTGATGACGCCCCGGCACATGCCGCAGGACGCTAGTCCGGTCTGCCTGCTACCGGACGGTGGTCTTAGAACAAAACCCGCCGGTTCGCGGCGGGTCGCTTACGGGTACTGCTGAATTCAAATCAAATGCAACCAATCAGATGAACCGACTCAGATCCGGCGACGCTTCGGCGGGCGGCAGCCGTTGTGCGGAACCGGCGTGACGTCCTGGATCTGGGTGATCTTGATGCCAAGGCTATTGAGCGCACGCACGGCCGACTCACGACCCGGACCGGGACCCTTGATGCGGACTTCGAGGTTCTTCACGCCGCATTCGACGGCCACCTTGCCCGCCGCCTCGGCAGCCACCTGCGCCGCGAACGGGGTTGACTTGCGCGAGCCCTTGAAGCCGGCACCGCCCGAGGTTGCCCACGACAGGGCATTACCCTGGCGGTCGGTAATCGTAATGATCGTGTTGTTGAACGACGCGTGAACGTGAGCGATGCCCTCAGCCACGTTCTTCTTGACCTTCTTGCGAACGCGCGACGCGGCGTTGTTCGGTGCTTTTGCCATGATGGTTTCCTTGTATCCGCTACAGGATTACTTCTTCAGCGCTTGCGCTGCTTTGCGCGGGCCCTTGCGGGTACGTGCGTTGGTACGGGTGCGCTGACCGCGAGCCGGGAGGCCCTTGCGATGACGCAGGCCGCGGTAACAGCCCATGTCCATCAGACGCTTGATGTTCATCGACAGCTCGCGCCGCAGATCGCCTTCGGTGACGAACTGACCGACTGCCTCGCGCAGCTTCTCGAGCTCGCTGTCGTCGAGTTCCTTGACCTTCTTGTTGGTCGGGATCCCGGTCGAAATGCAGATCTGTTCAGCGCGGGGACGGCCGATACCGTAAATCGCGGTCAGGCCGATCACGGCGTGCTGGTGGTTGGGGATGTTGACCCCTGCAATACGTGCCATTCGTTATTCCTCGATCGATAACGTTATTAACCCTGGCGCTGCTTGTGACGCGGTTCGGTGCAGATGACACGAACGACGCCCTTGCGCTTGATGATCTTGCAGTTGCGGCAGATCCGCTTCACTGATGCGAGCACTTTCATGATGGCCCTCTTTCTTTCAGTCTTTTAGTTACTCTAAAACTTCGCTCACTTGGTCCGGAATACGATCCGCGCCCTGCTCAAATCATAAGGCGTCAGTTCGACTGTCACCTTGTCGCCGGGAAGAATACGGATGTAATTCATCCGCATCTTTCCGGATATATGCCCCAGTACGACGTGTCCGTTTTCCAGTTTGACCCTGAAGGTAGCATTCGGGAGATTCTCCAGAATCTCGCCCTGCATCTGAATAACGTCGTCCTTGGACATAAATGATTCACATCCTTTTCTTGCTCAACGCGACGGCGTACCGCCCTTAAAATTAGCCTTGCGCAGCAGAGACTCGTACTGCTGGGACATCACATAGTTCTGCACCTGCGCCATGAAATCCATGGTCACGACGACGATGATCAGCAGCGAGGTGCCGCCGAAATAAAACGGCACATTCCAGCGTGCGATCAGGAATTCCGGCAACAGGCAGATCAGCGTGATGTAGACCGCTCCGGCCAGCGTCAGCCGCGTCAGGATCTTGTCGATGTAGCGCGCGGTCTGGTCGCCCGGACGGATACCCGGCACGAAGGCGCCGCTCTTCTTCAAGTTGTCTGCCGTTTCCTTGCTGTTGAACACCAGCGCGGTATAGAAGAAGCAGAAGAAGATGATCGCAGCCGCGTACAACAAAGCGTGGATCGGTTCGCCCGGAGCCAGCGATGCCGCCAGGTCCTTCAGGAATCGCACCACGCCGCTGGTGGAGTCACCGGACGTGAACCAGCTGGTGATCGTGGCCGGAAACAGGATGATCGACGAGGCGAAGATCGGCGGAATCACGCCCGCCATGTTCAGCTTTAGCGGCAGATGGCTGCTCTGTCCGCCATACACCTTGTTGCCCACCTGGCGCTTCGCGTAATTGACGAGAATCTTGCGCTGCCCGCGCTCGATGAAGACGACAACGAAGGTCACCAGAGCCACGACCACGCAGATCAGGATGGCGGTCAGCGCGTTCATCGATCCGGTGCGAACCAACTCGAAGAGGCCGCCGATCGCGCTCGGCAAGCCGGCCGCGATACCCGCGAAAATGATGATCGAGATCCCGTTGCCGAGGCCACGCTCGGTGATCTGCTCACCCAGCCACATCAGGAACATCGTGCCGGTCACCAGCGTGACGACCGTCGTGAAGCGGAACGCAAGACCCGGATCGATGACGAGGCCGGCCTGCGATTCCAGCGCGATCGCAATACCTAGCGCCTGGAAGGTGGCCAGCACCAGCGTGCCGTAACGCGTGTACTGCGTAATCTTGCGCCGGCCTGATTCGCCTTCCTTTTTCAGCGCTTCGAGCTGCGGCGATACGACCGACAGCAGCTGCATGATGATCGATGCCGAAATGTACGGCATGATGCCCAGAGCAAAAATCGTGAAGCGCGACAGCGCACCACCCGAGAACATGTTGAACATGCCGAGGATGCCGCCGCGGTTCTGGTTGAACAGGGCTGCCAGCTGGACCGGGTCGATGCCCGGCACCGGGATGTGCGCACCAATCCGGAACACGACGAGCGCGCCCAGC
This sequence comes from Burkholderiaceae bacterium, assembly GCA_023653025.1. Lineage (GTDB taxonomy): Bacteria > Pseudomonadota > Gammaproteobacteria > Burkholderiales > Burkholderiaceae_D > Pernthalerella. Next base: position 9,867 of record JAMNXS010000002.1, on the reverse strand, counting down.
AGGAACCAAAGCCGGCCCCACGGGAAACCGCTTGCTGCGCCTTTCGCGAGTTTTGGAGAAGTTGCCACGTATTCCCGATCCCGAAACGTTTACTCTACCGAGCCGCCGGCCGCTTCGATCGCTGCCTTGGCGCCAGCCGTAGCGACGATGCCCTTGAGCGTGATCTTCTTGGCCAGCTCGCCGGCCTTGATCACGCGCACCGAGCGCGCCAGTTCCGACACGAGACCCGCCTGCTTCAGGGCCAGCACGTCAATCTGGTCGACCGGCAGCGCTGCGAGGTCACCCAAGCGCACTTCGGCCTTGAACGGCTTGGCTTGCGACTTGAAGCCGCGCTTCGGCAGGCGGCGCTGCAGCGGCATCTGGCCGCCTTCGAAACCGACCTTGTGGAAGCCGCCCGCACGGGACTTCTGACCCTTGTGGCCGCGACCGGCCGTCTTGCCCAGGCCCGAGCCGATGCCGCGACCAACGCGGCGCTTGGCGTGCTTGGCGCCTTCGGCGGGTTGAATTGTGTTGAGTTGCATCTTGTTCTCCGTTCGGCAGCGGGGCTTACGCCACCACTTTCACGAGATAAGCGACCTTGTTGATCATGCCGCGCACAGCCGGCGTGTCCTCGAGGACGCGCTCGGAATTCACGCGGCGCAGGCCGAGGCCACGCACAGTCGCGCGATGCGACTGCTTGGTGCCGATCAGGCCTTTGACCAGTTTGACTTTGATAGTGTTTGCCATCTCGCTCACCTTAGCCCAGGATTTCCTCGACCGACTTGCCGCGCTTGGCGGCGATTTCGGACGGGGTGTTCATCTTCGCCAGACCGTCGAGGGTCGCACGAACCATGTTGTACGGGTTGGTCGAGCCGTGCGACTTGGCGACGACGTTGGTCACGCCCATCACCTCGAAAATCGCGCGCATCGGGCCACCGGCGATCACGCCGGTACCGTCTTTTGCCGGGATCATCATCACGGACGATGCGCCGTGGCTGCCGTGGACGGTATGCTGAAGCGTACCGTTCTTCAGCGTGACCTTGATCATCTTGCGACGGGCCTCTTCCATGGCCTTCTGCACGGCGACCGGCACTTCCTTCGACTTGCCCTTGCCCATGCCGATGCGGCCATCGCCGTCACCCACTACGGCCAGCGCTGCGAAGCCCATGATGCGACCACCCTTCACCACCTTGGTGACGCGGTTGACCGCGATCATCTTTTCGCGCATGCCGTCGTCCGGCTTGTCGCTTTGCATTTTCTGCTGCATTTTTGCCATGATGAGTCTTCCTTAGAACTTCAGGCCGGCTTCGCGAGCTGCGTCAGCAACTGCCTTCACACGACCGTGGTAGCGGAAACCGGAGCGATCGAACGCCACGGTGTCGATGCCCGCCTTCAGTGCCTTTTCTGCGACACGCTTGCCGACCAGCGCGGCGGCAGCGGCGTTGCCGCCCTTGCCCGACTGGCCTGCCAGCTCGGCGCGGACTTCCGCTTCTGCGGTCGACGCAGACGCGAGGACGGTCGAATCCGGACCAAAAACGGTGGCGTAGATGTGCAGGTTGGTACGATGCACGGCAAGGCGATTGACCTTGAGCTCTGCGATCTTGGCACGCGTCTGGCGTGCACGGCGCAGGCGGGATGCTTTCTTGTCCATGTTCAACCCTTACTTCTTCTTGGTTTCTTTGATCACCACAACCTCGTCCGCATAACGGACGCCCTTGCCCTTGTAGGGCTCGGGGCTGCGGTAGGCGCGCACTTCGGCCGCGACCTGACCCACCTTCTGGCGGTCGATACCCTTGATCAGAATTTCGGTCTGCGTCGGTGTCTCGCACTTCACTCCGGCCGGCATCTCGTGCACGACCGGATGCGAAAAGCCCAGCGACAGGTTCAGCTTGTCGCCCTGCGCCTGAGCCTTGAAGCCGACGCCAACCAGCGTCAGCTTCTTTTCGAAGCCCTTGGTGACGCCGTTGACCATGTTGTTAACCAGCGCGCGGACCGTACCCGACATCGCGTTGGCTTCACGCGACTCGTCGGCCGGCGCAAAGCTCAGCGTGTTGCTGTCGTTCTTGACGATGACCTGGCCGGTCAGCGGCAGCGACAACGTGCCCTGCGGGCCCTTGACCGCGATCTTGTCCACCGCGATTGTCACTTCGACGCCCGCCGGCAGAGGGATTGGCATCTTACCTACTCGAGACATTCTGCTTCCCCCTTATCAGGCCACGTAGCACAGGATCTCGCCACCGGTGCCGGTAGCGCGCGCCTTACGGTCGGTCATCACGCCCTTCGGCGTGGAGACGATGGTCACACCCAGACCGTTCATCACGGTCGGGATCTCGGCCTTGCCCTTGTAAATGCGCAGGCCCGGGCGCGAAACGCGCTCGATGCGCTCGATCACGGGGCGACCGGCGTAGTACTTCAGCTCGATCGACAGCACCGGCTTGCCACCGTCTTCGGCGACAGCGAAGTTCTCGATGTAGCCCTCGTCCTTCAGGACGCGGGCGATCGCCACTTTCAGTTTCGACGACGGCATTGCCACGGCGGTCTTGTTCACGCCCTGCGCATTGCGGATACGCGTCAGCATATCGGCGATAGGATCGCTCATACTCATCGCTTGTTCTCCTATTACCAGCTGGCTTTGGTCATACCCGGGATCTCGCCGCGCATGGCGATTTCACGGAGCTTGGTGCGGCCGAGGCCGAACTTGCGGAAGGTGCCGCGCGGACGACCGGTCAGGGCGCAACGGTTGCGCTGACGGTTCGGCGCGGAGTTGCGCGGCAGCGCCTGCAGCTTCAGGCGGGCTTCGTAACGCTCTTCTTCCGATTTCGACTGATCGTCGATGATCGCTTTCAACTCGGCGCGCTTGGCGGCGTACTTCTTCACCATCGCTGCGCGCTTCTGTTCACGGTTAATCAGTGCCAGTTTTGCCATGGCAGCCTCAGTTCTTGAACGGGAATTTAAAGGCGGCGAGGAGCGCTTTCGCCTCTTCGTCGGTCTTGGCGGTCGTGGTGATGCTGATGTTCATGCCACGCAGCGCATCGATCTTGTCGTACTCGATCTCGGGGAAAATGATCTGCTCTTTCACGCCGATGTTGTAGTTGCCGCGACCGTCGAACGACTTGCCCGACACGCCACGGAAATCGCGCACGCGCGGGAACGCGATCGTGATCAGGCGGTCGAGGAATTCGTACATGCGCGCACCGCGCAGGGTCACCATGCAGCCGATTGGATAGCCTTCGCGAATCTTGAAGCCGGCGATCGCCTTGCGAGCCTTCGTGACGACCGGCTTCTGGCCGGCGATTTTCACCAGGTCGCCGACGGCGTGCTCGATGATCTTCTTGTCGGCCACCGCCTCGCCCAGACCCATGTTCAGCGTGATCTTGGTCAGGCGCGGCACCTGCATGCGCGACTTGTAGCCGAACTTCTCGGTCAGCGACGGGACGATCTCTTTTTCGTACTTTTCGTGGAAACGAGCCATGTCTTACACCTTCACCACTTCGCCGCTGGACTTGTAGACGCGGACGCGCTTGCCGTCCACGAGCTTGACGCCCACACGATCTGCCTTGCCCGTGGCCGCATTGAAAATCGCGACATTGGACACATGAATCGGCATCAGCTTGTCGACGATGCCGCCGGTTGCACCCGTCATCGGGTTCGGCTTGACTGCCTTCTTGGCGACGTTCACGCCATCGACAACGATATGCTCGACATCGACGCGCTGCTTGACAACGCCGCGCTTGCCCTTGTCCTTGCCGGTCAGGACGATGACCTCGTCACCTTTACGAATCTTATCCATGACGACTCCTTACAGAACTTCAGGCGCGAGGGAAACGATCTTCATGAAGCGCTCGGTGCGCAGTTCACGAGTGACCGGGCCGAAGATACGGGTGCCGATTGGCTCGAGCTTGGCATTGAGCAGGACGGCGGCATTACCGTCGAAGCGCACCAGCGAGCCATCCTGACGACGCACGCCCTTGGCGGTACGAACGACGACGGCGTTGTAGATCTCGCCCTTCTTGACACGGCCACGCGGCGCAGCGCGCTTGACGGTGACCTTGATCACGTCGCCAATGCTCGCGTAACGGCGCTTGGACCCACCCAGCACCTTGATGCACAGGACTTCCTGCGCACCCGTGTTGTCGGCTACATCGAGCCGGCTCTCAGTTTGAATCATGATTTCTCTTTCCCAACTTAACCCGCGCCGGGCGCACAATGCACCTTTTTACGGTCAGTCTTGGTCCCGCCAGAACTTCCGAGCGGAAGCCCCGATTGGGTTGACAAAAGCTACGGTCGCTTGCTTCTACTGCAGCCTGTCCGGTCGCTGGGACCGGATCGGCACCCGCCAGAGGCAGGAAAGCCCGACATTATGCCTGACATAACGCCGGGAACACAAGCTTTTATATTTACACTGCCTGCGCGGACTGGACGACGCGGGTAACGGTCCAGGCCTTGGTTTTCGAGATCGGGCGTCCTTCCTGGATCTCGACGGTGTCGCCGGCCTTCGCGACGTTGCCTTCATTGTGCGCGTGATACTTGTTCGAACGCACGATGATCTTGCCGTATAGCGGGTGGCGGACACGGCGCTCGATCAGCACGGTGACCGTCTTGTCCATCTTGTCGGACACGACCGTACCGACCAGGGTGCGCTTTAGCGATTTGTTTTCTGCAGTCGCATTCATTGTTATGCGTCCTTCTGGTTGAGCACGGTCTTCACGCGGGCGATGTCGCGACGAACCTTCTTCAGCTGAGCAGTGTTGCCCAGCTGCTGGGTCGCGACTTGCATGCGCAGGCCGAATTGGGCTTTCAGCAGGTCGTTCAGCTCTTTATGGAGCGCGGCCTTGTCCTTGCCTTGAAGTTCAGATGCTTTCATGACTTGCTCCCTTATTGGCCAACCTGGCGCACGACGAAGGTCGTCGGCAGGGGCAGCTTGGCTGCGGCCAGGCGGAACGCCTCGCGCGCCAGCGCTTCATCGACACCGTCCATCTCGTACAGCACCTTGCCCGGACGGATCTCGGCGACGTAGTACTCCGGGTTGCCCTTGCCGTTACCCATACGGACTTCGGCCGGCTTTTGCGAGATCGGCTTGTCCGGGAAAATGCGGATCCAGATGCGGCCGCCACGCTTGATGTGACGCGTCATGGCACGACGCGCCGATTCGATCTGGCGTGCGGTAATGCGACCACGGCCGACGGCCTTCAGGCCGAACTCGCCAAACGATACGGCGGTGCCGGTATCGTGCGAGACGCCGCGGTTGCGACCTTTTTGCTCTTTGCGATATTTTCTGCGTGCTGGTTGCAGCATGTTTATTCTCCTGCCTTGTCAGCCGGCGCAGCAGGTGCGTCGGCCTTCTTCGCACGAACGCGCTTGGCGCCCGGCGCACCGGCGCCAGCGTCGGCGGCCGGCTTGCGTGCCGGGCGGCTGCCGGGCTTGCCGTCGTCGCGGCGCGGACCGCGGCGCTTGCGCTCGTCGTCTGCGGGCGTCTCGACCACCGGCGTTTCGCCGCTGGCCAGACGATCACCCTTGTAAACCCACACCTTGATGCCGATGATCCCGTAGGTCGTCTCGGCCTCGCCAAAGCCGTAGTCGATGTCGGCGCGCAGCGTGTGCAGCGGCACGCGGCCTTCGCGATACCACTCGGTGCGAGCGATCTCGATGCCGTTCAGGCGGCCCGACGACATGATCTTGATGCCCTGGGCGCCCAGGCGCATCGCATTCTGCATCGCGCGCTTCATTGCGCGACGGAACATGATCCGCTTCTCGAGCTGCTGGGCGATCGAGTCGGCGATCAGCTGCGCGTCGGTTTCCGGCTTACGGATTTCTTCGATGTTGACGTGCACCGGTACGCCCATCATCTTGCCGAGCGTGGTCTTCAGGACTTCGATGTCCTCGCCCTTCTTGCCGATGACGACGCCGGGACGCGAACTGAAAATCGTGATGCGCGCGTTCTTTGCCGGCCGCTCGATCAGCACGCGGCCGACCGAGGCGTTCTTCAGCTTCTTCTTCAGGAAGTCACGAACCTTCAGGTCTTCCTCGAGCATGCCGGCAAAGCTGCTGTTGCCGGCATACCAGCGGGAACCCCAATTGCGGGTGACGGCCAGACGAAAGCCTGTCGGATGAATTTTCTGTCCCATCGTGACTCCCTTAGTTACCGACAGTCACGTAGATGTGACAGGTTTGCTTGGAGATACGATCGCCGCGGCCCTTGGCGCGTGCGGTGAAACGCTTCAGCACCGCGCCTTTTTCCACGTAAATCGTCTTGACCTTCAGTTCGTCGATGTCGGCGCCGTCGTTGTGCTCGGCGTTCGCAATCGCGGACTCCAGCACCTTCTTGATGAGGACTGCGCCCTTTTTCGGGCTGAACTGCAGGATGTTGAGCGCTTGGTCGACTTTCTTGCCGCGAATCAGGTCGGCAACCAGGCGGCCCTTTTGTGCCGACAGTCGTGCGCTGCGGAGGCTAGCTTTAGTTTCCATGTCCGGACCTTATTTCTTGGCTTTCTTGTCGGCGGCGTGACCCTTGAACGTCCGGGTCAGCGCGAATTCGCCGAGCTTGTGACCGACCATGTTCTCGGAAACGTAGACCGGAACATGCTGCTTGCCATTGTGGACGGCGATCGTCAGGCCGATGAAGTCCGGCATGATCGTCGAGCGGCGCGACCAGGTCTTGATCGGCTTCTTGTCACGGCTGGCTTGAGCAGCTTCGACCTTCTTCAGCAGGTGGGCGTCGCAAAACGGCCCTTTTTTCAGTGAGCGTGCCATGTGTTACCCCTTATTTCTTGCCGCGGCGCGAGACGATCATCGAAGTCGTGCGCTTGTTGCGACGCGTCTTCTTGCCCTTGGTCTGCTGGCCCCACGGCGACACGGGGTGACGACCTGCTGCAGTCTTGCCTTCGCCGCCACCGTGCGGGTGGTCGATCGGGTTCATTGCCACACCGCGAACCGTCGGGCGGATACCGCGCCAACGCGTCGCACCGGCCTTGCCGATCTTGCGCAGGTTGTGTTCGCCGTTGCCGACTTCACCAATGGTCGCACGGCACTCGACGTGGATGCGGCGGACTTCGCCGGAACGCAGTCGAACCTGGGCGTAGACGCCTTCACGCGCCATCAGCACGACAGCAGCGCCGGCGGTACGTGCGATCTGCGCACCCTTGCCGGGCAGCATTTCGACGCAGTGCATCGTGGTACCGACCGGGATATTGCGGATCGGCAGGCAATTACCGGCCTTGATCGGCGCTTCTGCGCCGCTCATCAGCTGGTCGCCGACCGACACGCCCTTCGGCGCGATGATGTACTTGCGCTCGCCATCGGCGTAGCACAGCAGAGCGATGTTCGCGCTGCGGTTCGGGTCGTACTCGAGGCGCTCGACCTTGGCCGGGATACCGTCCTTGTTGCGACGGAAATCGACGACGCGGTAGTGCTGCTTGTGACCGCCGCCCAGGTGGCGCGTTGTGATGTGACCGTTGTTGTTGCGACCGGCGGACTTCGACTGCTTCTCGACCAGCGCCGCGAACGGACGGCCCTTGTGGAGGTCAGGATTGACCACCTTCACCATGCCGCGACGGCCTGGCGAGGTCGGCTTTAACTTGACGAGTGCCATTATTTAGCCTCCTCGGTAAAGTTGATTTCCTGGCCCGGCTTCAGGCAGACGAAAGCGCGGCGGGTGTGGTTGCGGCGACCGGTGAAACGGCCCGAACGCTTGACCTTGCCCGCACGGTTCGCGACCTGCACGGACTCGACCTGCACTTTGAACAGCAGCTCGACGGCCGCCTTGATCTCGGGCTTGGTAGCGTCCTGGGTCACCAGGAAAACGACTTGCTCATTCTTTTCCGCGACGAAGGTGGCCTTCTCCGAAATCACCGGAGCCAGCAGTACCTTCATCAGGCGCTCTTCGCTGTGTTTGATGACTGCGCTCATGCCAGCATCTCCTCAATCTTTGCCAGTGCGGGCTTGGTGATCAGCACCTTCTTGAAGAACACCAGCGACACCGGGTCGGCATGACGCGGCTCGCACACCAGCACGTTCGGCAAGTTGCGCGAGGCCAGCAGCAGGTTCTCGTCGAGGTTGTCGGTAATGACCAGCACCGAGTCGAGGCCCATGCCCTTCAGTTTCTGCGCGAGCAGCTTGGTCTTCGGCGCGTCGACCGACAGCTCCTCGATCACCGACAGGCGATCTTCACGGGCGAGCTGCGACAGGATCGAGCAGACGCCGGCGCGGTACATCTTCTTGTTGACCTTGTGCGAGAAGTTCTCGTCCGGGCTGTTCGGGAAGGTGCGACCGCCTCCGCGCCACAGCGGCGACGACGACATACCCGCACGAGCGCGGCCGGTGCCTTTCTGGCGCCACGGCTTCTTCGTGGTGTGCGAGACTTCCTCGCGGTCTTTCTGCTTGCGGTTGCCGCTGCGTGCATTCGCCTGGTAAGCGACGACGACCTGGTGGATCAGCGCTTCGTTGTAGTCGCGACCGAAAATGGTGTCCGGCGCGGCGACGTTCGAAGCAGCTTGACCTTGTGCGTTCAGGAGCTTGAGTTCCATCGATTACGCCCCTTTCTTTGCTTTGACCTTGACGGCCGGCAGAACGATGACTTCACCGTTCTTCGCGCCCGGGACTGCGCCCTTGATCATGATCAGCTGGCGCTCCGCGTCGACGCGAGCGACTTCGAGATTCTGCACGGTAGCGGTGACGTCACCCAGGTGACCGGTCATGCGCTTGCCGGGGAAAACGCGACCCGGATCCTGCGCCATGCCGATCGAGCCCGGCACGTTGTGCGAGCGCGAGTTGCCGTGGGTCGCACGACCCGAGGCGAAGTTGTAGCGCTTGATGGTACCGGCATAGCCCTTGCCGATGGTGACGCCCTGGACGTCGACCTTTTGGCCAGCCTCGAACAGGCTGACGGCGATCTTGTCGCCCGGCTTGAATTCGGCAGCCTTGGCTGCGTCGATGCGGAATTCCTTGAGGACGGTACCGGCTTCGACACCGGCTTTGGCCAGGTGGCCGGCCGCGGCTTTGCTCACGCGGGATGCACGGCGCTTGCCGAAGGTGACCTGAACGGCAGCGTAGCCGTCGGTTTCAGGCGTTTTGATCTGCGTCACGCGGTTGTCAGACACATCGACGACGGTGACCGGGATCGAATCCCCGTCATCCGTGAAGATGCGCATCATGCCAACCTTGCGACCAAGAAGGCCCAGGCTCATCTTTTTCTCCATTCCCGCCTGCGATTGGGCGGGGCTGTGTTTAAAAATTCAAATGGTCAAAGCGCACGGACTTTGACCGAGCCGGCGATTATAGCCGGAGTTTCAGCTTCCTACAACTGCCGGACTCCGAAACCCCGCGCCATCGCGCCGGATTGCCATTACTGCAGCTTGATTTCGACGTCGACGCCGGCCGGCAGGTCCAGCTTCATCAGCGCATCGACCGTCTTGTCGGTCGGGTCGACGATGTCCATCAGGCGCTGATGGGTGCGGATCTCGAACTGGTCGCGCGAGGTCTTGTTCACGTGCGGCGAGCGCAGCACGTCCCAGCGCTGGATGCGGGTCGGCAGCGGAACCGGGCCCTTGACGACGGCGCCGGTTCGCTTGGCGGTGTCAACGATCTCGAGTGCCGACTGGTCGATCAGGCGATAGTCAAATGCCTTCAGGCGGATACGGATTTTTTGCTTTTCCATCGTGCTTCCTTAAAAGAGCGAACCGCGAGCGAGCATCGCTCGCGGCATTCGTGAATCCCTTGCCCATCGGGCGATGGGCAACGAGGCTTAGTCCATGATCTTGGCGACGACGCCGGCGCCGACGGTACGACCGCCTTCGCGGATAGCGAAGCGCAGGCCTTCTTCCATCGCGATCGGGTTGATCAGCTTGACCGTGATCGACACGTTATCGCCCGGCATGACCATCTCCTTGCCTT
>JAMNXS010000066.1 GCA_023653025.1 Burkholderiaceae bacterium | reverse complement strand
ATGGCGCGCTGTTCCAGGATGAAGTGAACGAGCGCAAGATCATGGCGGTGCCGACCATCTTCCTGAACGGCCAGCATTTTGGTCAGGGCCGCATGGAGCTCGAAGAGATCCTCGCGAAACTCGACACCGGCGCAGCGGCGCGCGCGGCCGAGAAGATCGCGCAGAAGGACGTGTTCGACATGCTGATCGTCGGCGGCGGCCCGGCCGGCGCGGCAGCGGCCATTTATTCGGCGCGCAAGGGCATCCGTACCGGCGTGGTCGCCGAGCGCTTCGGCGGCCAAGTGCTCGACACGATGGGCATCGAGAACTTCATTTCGGTGAAGGAAACCGAAGGCCCGAAGCTGGTTGCGGCACTGGAGCAGCATGTCAGGGAATACGAGGTCGACGTGATGAACCTGCAGCGCGCGGCGGCGCTGGTGCCGGGTGACCTGATCGAGGTGAAGCTCGAGAGCGGCGCGAGCCTGAAGGCGAAGTCGGTCGTCATCGCCACCGGCGCGCGCTGGCGCGAGCTGAACGTGCCGGGCGAGAAGGAATACCGGAACAAGGGCGTGGCCTACTGCCCGCACTGCGACGGTCCGCTGTTCAAGGGCAAGCGGGTGTCGGTCATCGGCGGCGGCAATTCCGGCGTCGAGGCAGCGATCGACCTCGCGGGCATCGTCGGCCATGTGACGCTGCTCGAATTCGACTCGAAGCTGCGCGCCGATGAGGTCCTGCAGCGCAAGCTGCGCAGCCTGTCGAACGTGACCGTGATCACCGACGCGCAGACCACCGAGGTGACCGGCGACGGCAGCAAGGTCAACGGCATGCGCTACACCGACCGCCAGAGCGGCGAGTCGAAGACCATCGAACTCGAAGGCATCTTCGTGCAGATCGGCCTGCTGCCGAATACCGACTGGATCAAGGGCACGGTCGCGCTGTCGAAGCACGGCGAGGTCGAGATCGATGCAAAGGGCCAGACCTCGGTGCCGGGCGTGTTCGCCGCCGGCGACGTGACGACGGTGCCGTACAAGCAGATCATCATCGCGATGGGCGAGGGATCGAAAGCCGCCCTGAGCGCGTTCGATCACCTGATCCGCACGTCGGCGCCGGCGGAGCAGAAGCTGGCGGCCTGAAGCGATTGGCTCCGCCCGCCGCCCGTTGGTCGCATGCGGCCGGCGGGCGGTTTGCATTCAGGGGTCAGAGATCCTTGATCATTTCAGCGAGACTCTCCGGTATCAGGTTCCGTGACAGCAGTTTCGCAGCCACTTCCGAATCTATGTGCGGCGCTATCCCGACAAACTCCGTTTTCCAGCCTTTGAAACGGGGATGGGATTTCAGGAATCGGTCCGTACTGTAGATCAGGCCATCAACTGATCCGATCAAACGATCGGCATTACGTTTGCATGTCCCAAAACGTATTCGCCTCTCCTCTTCATTGATCGCCACAAGGTCAATTTCGACATCCGCTCGATCCCAGTATCCGTTGATTCTCTCGCTTAGCGGAAAGTCTCCCAGTCCGCGCCTGCTCCTTTCTTCGTAGAGTTGTCCCGCCAGATCTTCAAGTGCTGCCCCTTCAACCTCCGCCAACCGCTCATCCGCTTGCTGTATGAGGCCATCGACCGGACGGAATGCCACCGCAGAAACAGGGCGACGAAGTGCCGATAGCCAAGCCCGCAGGAAATTGTCCGTGATGTAGTAGCGGCCGCTTCTCGCTTTTGCCGGCGAAAGAATGGGCAACCGGCGCTCGATCATTCCGTATCGCTCGGACAGTATTTTCAGATAGCCGCCGACCTGCCGCGCCTCACCTGGGCCTGACACATCGCCCATCGCGGCCTCGATCTCCGCGTTGGTGCACCCCGGATGTTTCGCGAGATGCTGCAACACCATGTCGTATCTGCCTCGCAGCTCGCGCAGAAACCAATTGTCGGCCTCGTTTTTCAGCGGCGACGAGCTAGAGAAAAAAAGACGGCTTAACAAGGCGCGTCTGTCGCTGCCGAGAACGCCCTGCTCAAAGGCATCGCGGTAAAACTTCGGGACACCTTCGAACAGACTCCACAGGAACAGTAATCTCGTCGGATCATCATCGGCATGAATACGCAGCATTTCCAACACGGACCCAATATCAAGGTGGCCCAACGCCAACGTGTCCGTGGTGCGGTTAAAAAGTGGCGCGTCACGGTCTTCCAGCAAAGCCGTCATTTCCGCGTGCAGCGACCCCAACACAATCAGCCCCCCGGTCAGCTCGGATGCCCTTGCGCTGATCCGGTCTACTTCGGCTTGCAGCAGTGAACAAAAATCGAGCAGTTGCTTGCGATGGAAATATTGAAATTCATCCAATGCCACGACGTAGCCCATGGAAGCCAGGCGCCCGATCAGCGCCGCCAACTCCCCGAGCGAGGACACGCGCTCATCAATGCCGAACATCTGGAGATAACTATTGCAGGCGGCAACCACGCCGGCAGGGTCGGAATCAGGTATCTGGATGTACAGGGTTCGGGAGATGCCGGCGGTGCGCAGCGCCTCCTGAATCAGGGCTGTTTTGCCAATTCGTCGACGACCCGAAATCTGCAGGAAAAACCAACGGCGACGTTGGAGGATACGCTGGAGTTGCTCTAGTTCGCGACGGCGCCCATAGAAGCTCCACAGTGACTTTTGGCTCATGCCGGCGCTCCGCGACGCATAATATAAAAATTTTTATGTTACGCGCATTCTGCCTATAAGTCATTGGTTTTAATGGTTTTATCGTTGATATGAGGAGATCACCGCCTTCCACATCCGAAGATCGGTCAGTCTCAAATAAATTTCATAAATGCAATACACTAGCCGTCTTGCCTTGTCACTTTCGAGTCGTCTCGACAAGCCCTCTCCCTTCGACATTCTGCGTCGCCTGCTTGAAACGAAAACGCCGGCTGGGAAGCCGGCGTTTTCCATGAAGCGTTCCGAGGTCAGACGCCCATCACTTCCTTCTTGAACGTCAGGCGCCACGCGTGCAGCAGCGGCTCGGTGTAGCCGGCCGGCTGCTCGAGGCCCTTGAACACGAGGTCGCTGGCTGCGCGGTACGCATGCGAGTCGGCGAAGTTCGGCGCCATCGGGCGATAGAACGGATCGCCGGCGTTCTGCTGGTCGACCACCTTGGCCATACGCTCGAAGGTCTCCTTCACTTGCGCTTCGGTCACCACGCCATGCAGCAGCCAGTTCGCGATGTGCTGGCTCGAAATGCGCAGCGTCGCGCGGTCTTCCATCAGGCCGACGTTGTGAATGTCCGGCACCTTCGAGCAGCCGACGCCCTGCTCGACCCAGCGCACCACATAGCCGAGGATGCCCTGCGCGTTGTTGTCGAGCTCCTGCTGAATGTCGGCCGCCGACCAGTTCGGCTTGGCGACGATCGGCGCCATCAGTAGTTCGTCGCGCAGCTTCGTCAGCTCGGCAGTGGCATCGAGTTTCTCCAGCTGCTGCTGGATCGCGAACACATTGACCTGGTGGTAGTGCAGCGCATGCAGCGTAGCGGCGGTAGGCGACGGTACCCAGGCAGTGTTCGCGCCGGCCTTCGGATGGCCGACCTTCTGCTCGAGCATGGCGGCCATCAGGTCCGGCATTGCCCACATGCCCTTGCCGATCTGGCCGCGGCCGCGCATGCCTGACGACAGGCCGGTCAGGACGTTGCTGCGCTCGTAGGCGGACAGCCAGGTCGAGGTCTTCATGTCGCCCTTGCGCATCATCGCGCCGCCCGTCATCGACGAGTGCATCTCGTCGCCGGTGCGGTCAAGGAAGCCGGTGTTGATGAAGGCGACGCGCGCCGCCGCCTCCTTCAGGCAAGCCCTCAGGTTGGTCGACGTGCGGCGCTCCTCGTCCATGATGCCGAGCTTGACGGTGTTCTCTTCCAGCCCAAGCAGCGCTTCGACGCGGCCGAACAGCTCGACGGCGAACGCCACTTCTTTCGGACCGTGCATCTTCGGCTTGACGATGTAGACCGAGCCGGTGCGCGTGTTGCCGATGGCCTGCGTGGCCGGGCGCTTCAGATCGTGCAGCGCGATGGTGGTGGTGACGACGGCATCGAGGATGCCTTCCGGGATTTCCGATCCATCGGCCTTCAGGATCGCCGGATTCGTCATCAGGTGGCCGACATTGCGCAGGAACAGCAGCGAGCGGCCGTGCAGCTTCACCGGCTGACCGTTGGCGCCGGTGTACTCGCGGTCGGCATTGAGCGTGCGCTCGAAGGTCTTGCCACCCTTGGTCACTTTTTCAACCAATGTCCCTTTCAGGATGCCGAGCCAGTTTTCGTAGGCGACGACCTTGTCGGTGCCATCGACGACGGTCACCGAATCCTCGAGATCGAGAATGGTCGACAGCGCCGATTCGATCACGACGTCGGCCACGCCGGCGGCATCGTCCTTGCCGATGGTGGTCGAGCGATCGATGCGGATGTCGATATGCAGGTCATTGTTCTTCAGCAGTACCGACGACGGTGCTGCGGCAGCCCCTTGGTGACCGACAAACTGTGCCGCATCCTTCAGGCCGGTGACGCCGCCGTTCGCGAGCGCGACCAGCAGCTTGCCGCCTTCGACCCGGTAGCCGGTCGCGTCGGCATGCGAGCCGTTGGCCAGCGGCGCGGACTGGTCGAGAAAGCGGCGTGCAAACGCGATGACCTTTGCGCCGCGCACCGGGTTGTAGCCGCCGGCGCGGGTGGCGCCCTCGGTCTCGGGGATGGCGTCGGTGCCGTACAGCGCATCGTACAGCGAGCCCCAGCGCGCGTTGGCGGCGTTCAGCGCATAACGCGCGTTCAGGATCGGCACCACCAGCTGCGGGCCGGCGGTGGTCGCGAGCTCGGCGTCGACGTTGCGAGTGGTGACCTTCACCTCGGCCGGCACCGGCTGCAGGTAGCCGATGGACTCGAGGAACTGGCGGTAGGCGGCGACATCGGCGATCGGGCCGGGATGCGCACGGTGCCATTGGTCGAGCTCGACCTGCAGGCGGTCGCGCTCGGCCAGCAGCGCGGCGTTCTTCGGAGACAGGTCGTTCACGATCTGTGCGAAGCCTTTCCACCAGCTGTCGCTCTCGATGCCGGTGCCCGGCAAGATCTTGTCCTCGATGAAGCGGTACAGGGCGGTATCGACCTGCAATCCGTGGCATGGGGTACGTGCTGTCATGGTGTTTCCTTTGGTGTGAATGCGTATTTGCTATGCGGAAGATCGAATGCGTGGCGTCTATGCCTGCTGCGCGACATGGCGGCGCACGTCGTCCAGCGTGCGGCCCTCGCCATTCGGCGTGACGCCGAGTTCTTCGAGGGGCGCTGCGCTGCGGTTGACCCAGAAGGTGCGGAAGCCGAACCAGGCTGCGCCGCAGATATCCCAGCCGTTGCTGGAGACGAACAGCGTGTCGCGCGCAGCCACGCCGAGCATGTCGGGGCCGAGCTGGTAGGCCTCGGGGGCGGTCTTGAATTTCTGCACGCTGTGCACCGACAGCACCTGCGTGAACAGGCCGTCCATGCCGGCCGCGCGCACGACGGCGTCGAGCATTTCAGGATTGCCGTTGGAGAGGATGGCCAGTTTCAGACCCTCGGACTTCAGCGACTGCAGCACGCCGAGGTTTTCCGGGAAGGCCTGCAGCTTTGCGTACTGGCCCATCAGCTGGGTCTGTGCGTCCAGCGTCAGCGGCAGGCCGAGCTTGCGGCAGCAGAACACCAGCGCGTCCTGCGTCACCTCCCAGAAGGGCTTGTAGGTATTCGACAGTGTGCGCAGGCGGGTGTACTCGATCTGCTTGTCGCGCCAGAGTTCGGCCACGGCCGCGCCCTTGCCCGGGAACAGGCGCTCGGCCAGCGCGCCGATCGAATAGACATCGAACAGGGTGCCGTAAGCGTCGAAGATGATGGCTTGAATGGACATGCGAAGACCGGTTGTAGGTGCTTCGCAGTATATTCATCCGGAATCGTCATAAGCGACCGGAATTGTGGATTCACTTGTGCGTTTTTGTCACAAGATGGAATAAAAAAGACGCCCGGCGAGGGCGTCTTCCCTGCCTGCCTGATCAGACGTCGATATTCCCCGCCGCCAGCGCATTGCTCTCGATGAAGGCACGGCGCGGTTCGACGTCGTCGCCCATCAGCGTGGTGAAGATCTGGTCGGCCGCGATGGCGTCCTCGATCTGCACCCTCAGCAGGCGGCGCACGGTCGGATCCATCGTGGTCTCCCACAATTGCTCGGGGTTCATCTCGCCCAGGCCCTTGTAGCGCTGCTTGGAGACGCCGCGCTCGGCCTCGTCGCGCAGCCAGGCCATGGCCTGCCGGAATTCGGTGATGACCGATTCGCGCGCCTTCTCGCCGCTGCCGCGGCGGACCAACGCGCCCGGGCCAACCAAGCCCTTGAAGGTGGCGGCCGCCTCGGACAGCAGCGCGTAATCGGGTCCATCGACGAATTCGGCATCGATCACGGACACTTTCAGGTTGCCGTGGTGGCGACGTTCGATGCGCAGCATCGGCTTGGCCGACAGTTCATCGGTGCTGACCGTCACGCGCACCTGCGGGTCGTCGATGGCCGAGGCCAGCGCGGCGGCCGATGCCTCGGCAGCGGCCACGCCCGACAGGTCGAGCGTCACGCCGTTCATGATCGCCGACAACGCGGCATCGTCGACCGCGCGTGAAAGACGCATGATGATCGCGTTCGCGGTGTTGTACTTGCGTACCAGCTCGGACAGGGCGTCGCCGGCAATCGGCTGCGCGCCGTCGGACGGCACCAGCGACGCGTCATGCAACGCGATCTGCATCATGTAGCTCGCCTCCTCGAGGTCGTCCTTCAGGTAGCGTTCGTCCTTGCCGTGCTTGACCTTGTACAGCGGCGGCTGCGCGATGTAGACATGGCCGCGCTCGACCAGCAGCGGCATCTGCCGGTACAGCAGCGTCAGGAGCAGCGTGCGGATGTGCGCGCCATCGACGTCGGCATCGGTCATGATGATGATGCGGTGGTAGCGCAGCTTGTCGATATTGAACTCGTCGGCGCCGATCGACGTGCCGAGGGTAGCGATCAGCGTGGTGATCTGCTCGGAGGAGAGCATCTTCTCGAAGCGCGCCTTCTCGACGTTGAGCACCTTGCCGCGCAGCGGCAGGATGGCCTGGAACTTGCGGTCGCGGCCCTGCTTGGCCGAGCCGCCGGCGGAGTCGCCCTCGACGATGTACAGCTCGCACAATGCCGGATCCTTCTCCTGGCAGTCGGCCAGCTTGGCCGACAGGCCGAGGCCGTCCATCACGCCCTTGCGGCGGGTGAGTTCGCGCGCCTTGCGAGCCGCCTCGCGCGCGCGTGCGGCCTCGACGATCTTGCCGCAAATGATCTTCGCGTCGTTCGGCTTTTCCATCAGGTAGTCGGTCAGGGTCTTGGCAACCACTTCCTCGACCGGGCCGCGCACCTCGCTCGATACCAGCTTGTCCTTGGTCTGCGAGCTGAACTTCGGCTCGGGCACCTTGACCGAAAGCACGCAGGTCAGGCCCTCGCGCATGTCGTCGCCGCTGATCTCGACCTTGGCCTTCTTCGCCAGCTCGTTCTCTTCGATGTATTTGTTGATCACGCGCGTCATCGCCGCGCGCAGGCCGGTCAGATGCGTGCCGCCGTCGCGCTGCGGGATGTTGTTCGTGAAGCACAGCACCTGTTCATTGAATGCGTCGTTCCACTGCATCGACACATCGACCGAGATCGTGGTGCCGTTCTCCGACAAGCGCTCGCCGGTGGCCTGGAACACGGTCGGGTGCAGGACGTTCTTGCTCTTGTTGATATATTCGACGAAGCCGCGGGTGCCGCCCTCGAACGCGAAATCCTCTTCCTTGCCGGTGCGCTGGTCGGTGAGCCGTATATGCACGCCGTTGTTCAGGAACGAAAGCTCGCGGATGCGCTTGGCGAGGATGTCGTAGTGGAACTCGATGTGGTTGAAAATCTCCTCGTCGGCCCAGAAATGCACCTCGGTGCCGCGCTTGTCGGTCTCTCCGATCACCTTGATCGGGGAGATGCCAACGCCGTCCTGGACCTCGAGTTCACGGTTCTGCGGCACGCCACGCACGAACTCCATCCCGTGCACCTTGCCGTCGCGGCGGATCGTCAGCTTCAGCCGCTTCGACAGCGCGTTCACGCAGGACACGCCGACACCGTGCAGACCGCCGGACACCTTGTAGGAGTTCTGGTCGAACTTGCCACCGGCATGCAGCTCGGTCATCACGATCTCGGCCGCGCTGCGCTTGGGCTCGTGCTTGTCGTCCCACTTGATGCCGGTCGGGATGCCGCGCCCGTTGTCGGTGATCGAGATCGAGTTATCCGAGTGGATCGTGACGTGAATCTCGCTGCAATGGCCGGCCAGCGCCTCGTCGATCGAGTTGTCGAGCACCTCGAAGACGAGGTGGTGCAGGCCGGTGCCGTCCGAGGTGTCGCCGATGTACATGCCGGGCCGCTTGCGCACCGCTTCCAGACCTTCGAGGATCTGGATCGATGACGCGCCGTACTGGCTCGACGCATTGACGTTTTCAGAGGGGATGGCTGACATGGCGGTCCTAAATGGCAAAAAGCGTTGAAACTGGCGTTAAATCTGACATGGCAACAGGCGCGCACGGGAGCCGTCGAGGCTCCCGGCGCTGCGCCGGCCACGGGTCCGGTCAGATCCGCATCGGCATGACCACGTACTTGAAGTTGGCGTCGTCGGGCACGGTGATCAGCGCCGACGAGTTGGCGTCGCCAAGCGAGATGCTGACGTTGTCGCATTTCAAGTTGTTGAGCACGTCCAGCAGGTAGGTGACGTTGAAGCCGATGTCGATGCCGTCGCCGCCGTAGTCGATCTCGATTTCCTCGACCGCCTCTTCCTGGTCGGCGTTGGTCGAGCTGATCTTCAGGCTGCCCGGCGCGATCACGCAGCGCACACCCTTGAACTTGTCCGAGGTCATGATTGCCGCGCGCTGCAGCGAACGCAGCAAGGCCTCGCGGCCGATGCTGAAGTTGTTCTTGTACGCCTTCGGTATCACGCGCGTGTAGTCGGGGAACTTGCCCTCGACGAGCTTGGAGACCAGCTCGATGTCGGAGAATTCGAACTTCACCTGGTTGGTGGCGATGGCCAGCGACACCGGATCGTCGGTCTCCTCGAGCAGGCGCTGCAATTCGAGGATGGTCTTGCGCGGAATGATCACTTCCTGGCGCGCGAATTCCTGGTCGGTCACGATCTGGCTGAACGCGAGGCGGTGGCCGTCGGTCGCGACCGCGATCACGTTTTTGCCCTCGACCACCAGCAGGAGGCCGTTCAGGTAGTAGCGGATGTCCTGCTGGGCCATCGAGAAGTGCACCATGTTGAACAGGTGCTTCAAGGTCTTCTGCGGCAGGCTGAACTGCGCGCCAAAATGCTCTGCCTGCGTCACCGTCGGAAACTCCTCGGCGGCTAGCGTCTGCAATGCGAAGCGCGATTTGCCGCACTGGATGGTCATGCGCTTGTTCGACAGCGACAGCGAGACCTCCGAGTCCGGCAGCGCGCGCAGGATGTCGAGCAGCTTGCGCGCGGCGACCGTGGTCGCCGCCGACTCCTTGCCCGAGCCGATCGCCGCGTGCGTGCTGATCTGCACCTCGATGTCGGTAGAGAGCAGGGTGACGTCGTCGCCGTCCTTGCGGATGAGGATATTGGCCAGAATCGGCAGCGTGTGCCGACGCTCGACAATACCGCTCACGATCTGCAAGGGCCGCAACAGCGCATCCCGGTGGGTTTTTACCAGTTGCATGGTGATTTCCTTTCGCAAGAAATTCTCTGGAATTGGTGGTGCATCGGCGCTCCCTTCCTCAGCCCTTCAGGGTCTGTTCGAGCACGTGCAGCTCGTGGTTGATCTCGGGGTTCTTGCTGCGGTCGGCCGCGATCTTGCGCACCGCATGCAGCACCGTCGTGTGGTCGCGCCCGCCGAACAGCTCGCCGATCTCGGGCAGGCTCTTCTGCGTGAGTTCCTTGGCCAGGTACATCGCGATCTGGCGCGGTCGCGCGATGTTGGCCGGCCGCTTCTTCGAGTACATGTCGGCGACCTTGATGTTGAAGAAGTCGGCCACCGTCTTCTGGATGTTCTCGACCGAGATCTGGCGGTTCTGCACCGACAGCAGGTCCTTCAGCGCATCCTTGACCACGTCGATCGTGATGTCCTTGCCGTGGAAGCGCGAATACGCAAGGATCTTGCGCAGCGCACCCTCGAGCTCGCGCACGTTCGAGCGCAAGTGCTTGGCGACGAAGAAGGCCACGTCGTCGGACAGCGCCGCGCCTTCCTGCGCCGCCTTCTTCAGCAGGATCGCGACCCGCATCTCGAGCTCCGGCGGCTCGACCGCGACCGTCAGGCCGGAGTCGAAGCGAGAGATCAGCCGGTCGTCCATGCCCGTAATCTCTTTCGGGTAGGTGTCGCTGGTGATGATGATCTGCTTCTTGGCCGCGATCAGCGCCTCGAACGCATAGAAGAACTCCTCCTGCGTGCGGCTCTTGCCGCCGAAGAACTGGATGTCGTCGATCAGCAGCAGGTCGAGCGAGTGGTAATAGCGCTTGAATTCGTCGAAGCCCTTGCGCTGGTAGGCGGTGACGACGTCACGCACGTACTGCTCCGCATGGATGTAGCGGATGCGGGTGTTCGGATTGTCGGCCAACACCTGGTTGCCGATCGCATGGATCAGGTGCGTCTTGCCGAGGCCGACGCCGCCGTACAGGAACAGCGGGTTGTACGAATGGCCCGGGTTGCTGGCGACCTGGATCGCCGCGGCCCGCGCCAGCTGGTTCGCCTTGCCGGTCACGAAGCTGTCGAAGGTCAGCGCCGGGTTGATCTTGCTCTGGCCTCGCCGCAAGCTGGGTTCCTCGGCCGGCTCCGGTCGCTCGGCCGGCGCCGGCTCCGCTGCCGCCGCCGCAGACTGCGACGGCAGCAAGCCGGGGGTGGCGGGCTTTTTCAGCGCGCCGGCCCGCGGGTCGAGCACGAACTGCACGTCGACCGGGCTCTGCCAGAATTCGGCAGCAAGGCTGGTGATGCGCGCGGCGAACTGGGTCTTGACCCAGTCGAGCTTGAAACGGTTGGGGGCGGCAATGCGCAGGCGACCGTCCTCGAAATCGAGCGGTGCCAGAGGCTTGATCCAGGCGCTGAACTGCTGGGGCGTCAGTTCCTGTTGCAGCCGTGACGCGCAGGTCTGCCAGAATTCTTCCATGAGATCGTGTGTAGAAGCGGCAGGTAGGGGCGCGCTTCGGGTTCTTTATTCTGCTGAGGCCGAGCGCTAGGCTTGCCGGGACGACCCGTATTTTACCGCCGGCAGGGGAAGTTATCCACAGGCCCGCAGCTTATTTCGTTGCTGGCAGCGGGCCTTTTCCCACACTGCAAGATATCGGCGGTTCGGGCTTGCGGCATCGGGCCCGAATTGCCAAACTGGCATTCCGGCACTGCCTTCGCCCGCCGGCCCTACGTAAGTGATTGACAGATATACAGAAACTGCTGTCTAATTCGCGGTTCACTGCGTTGCGCTGCCGACGCTGCAGGACGAACGTCGCGTGCAGTGCCGCAGCTTCCAGATTTTTTCGGCCGGGCGCATCCCGGTTTTTTGCTGAATTCCGCTGTCCTAACTTAGCGAGACCCACATGAAACGTACTTACCAGCCTTCCGTCGTTCGCCGCAAGCGCACCCACGGTTTCCGCGCACGCATGGCGACGCGCTCGGGCCGTGCCGTGCTCAACGCCCGTCGCGCCAAGGGCCGCAAGCGCCTGGCCGTCTGAGGCCGCACCGCGCACCACCTTGCGTAGTCGCGTGTCCGGCCCGCCGGAAGACTACGGCAGGCACCGACGCATCGTAAAAACGGATGAGTTCTCATCCGTTTTTCGTTTGCGGCCCGTGGCCCGGACTGACCACTTCGTGCTCTACGTTCGCCCCAACAGCCTTGGCCACGCGCGCCTCGGCATCGTCGTCGCCAAGCGCTTTGCGCCGCGCGCCGTCACGCGCAATCTGGTCAAGCGGCTGGCGCGTGAGTTGTTCCGCACGTCGGCATTGGGCGCGGTCGATTGCATCGTGCGACTGAGCAAACCACTGGTCGGCCGCCAGCAGAGCGCGTCCTCGCCCCCGCTCAGGCACGCCGTCGCAGCCGAGCTGGCCCGGCTGCTGCACTGCCCGCAAACCGCCCGATGAAGACGCTGCTGCTCCTGCTGCTGCGAGGCTACAAACTGGGCGTCAGTCCTTTCCTCGGCCGGAGTTGCCGCTTCTACCCGAGTTGCGCCGATTACGCCCACGGCGCTGTCACCGCGCACGGCGCGTGGCGCGGCAGCCTGCTGGCCGGACGCCGGCTCTGCAAATGCCATCCCTGGCATCCCGGCGGCATCGACCCGGTGCCGCCATCCCCTCACGACCGCAGCGCCGAGCATCCGCCGATGACACGGACCGGTCACTGATTTGCCCTAGACTCTCAGACCCATGGATATCAAACGTACCGTATTGCTGGTGGTGTTCTCGCTGTCCCTGCTGATGCTGTGGGAGAACTGGAGCCTCTACAACGGCGGCTCCTCGATGTTTGCGCCGCAACCGGCGGCCCCGCAGGCTGCGGCGCCGGCCGCAACGAGCGATGCCTCGGTGCCGCAAGCGACCGCCACGCCGGCCCCGACCGCCTCGGGCACCGACGTGCCCGGCGGTGCGGCGAGCGCCGCCGCGCAAGGCGAGAAGATCACCGTCACGACCGACTTGCTGAAGCTCGACATCAGCACGATGGGCGGCGAGATCACACGCGCCGAGCTGCTGAAACACAAGGACTCGGCCGACGACAGCAAGCCCGTCGTGCTGTTCGAGAGCGGCGCCGGCAGAACCTATGTCGGCCAGAGCGGCCTGATCGGCGGCAAATTCCCGAACCACCGCACGCTGTTTGCCGCACGCGACGGCGCCCGCGCGCTCGGCACCGGCAACACCTTGACGCTCGTGCTGGATGCCGAACAGGACGGCGTGAAGCTGACCAAGACATTTACCTTCCAGCGCGGCCAGTATGAGATCGGCCTGCGGCACGAGGTCGCCAACGGCAGCGGCGCGCCGATCTCGCCGTCGGTGTACGTGCAGCTGGTGCGCGACGGCAGCAAGCTCGAAGGCGAATCGGCGTTCTACAGCACCTTCACCGGCCCGGCCGTGTACACGGACGCCGACAAGTTCCGCAAGGTGTCGTTCGAGGACATCGAAAAAGGCAAGCAGCCGCCGGCGGCACGCACACCCGACGGCTGGATCGCGATGGTTCAGCACTATTTCGTGTCGGCCTTCGCGCCGCTGTCCAAAGGCGCGCACGAGCTGTTCACCCGCCGCATCGACCAGAACCTGTATGCCGTCGGCGCCATCATGCCGATGGGCGAGATCGCCGCCGGCGCCTCGGCCGCACAGGACGGCAAGCTGTTCGTCGGCCCGCAGGAATCGGCCAAGCTCGAAGCGTTTGCCACCGACTTCGATCTGGTCAAGGACTACGGCTGGCTGACCATCGTCGCCAAGCCCATCTTCTGGCTGATGGACCAGATCCACAAGCTGCTCGGCAACTGGGGCTGGACCATCATCGTGCTGACCGTCCTGATCAAGCTGGCGTTCTTCCCGCTGTCGGCGGCCAGCTATCGCAGCATGGCGAAGATGAAGCTCGTCACGCCGAAGATGACCGCGATACGCGAGCGTCACAAGGACAACCCGCAGCAGATGAACGCGGCGATGATGGAGCTGTACAAGACCGAGAAGATCAATCCGCTCGGCGGCTGCCTGCCCATCGTCGTGCAGATTCCGGTGTTCATCGCGCTGTACTGGGTGCTGCTGGCCAGCGTCGAGATGCGCCATGCGCCGTGGCTGGGATGGATCCATGACCTGTCGGCGCCCGACGATCTGTTCGGCACCCTGCCGGGCATCGACATGCCGATTGGCCTGCTGCCGATCATCATGGCCGCGTCGATGTACGTGCAGACCAAGCTGAACCCGATGCCGCCGGATCCGATCCAGGCCAAGGTGATGATGTTCATGCCGATCGTGTTCTCGTTCATGTTCTTCTTCTTCCCGTCCGGCCTCGTGCTGTACTGGGTGGTCAACAACCTCCTGTCGATTGCCCAGCAATGGGTGATCACGCGACAATCCGAGGCCGGCAAGGCGTAGAGCTTGTCTCGTCAGGTCGATGAGTGGATCCCGGCTTGCGCCGGGATGATCGTTGTATCGTCTGACCGCCCCGGAATCGTCATTCCGGCGCAAACCGGAATCCAGCGTCATTGCCGCCCCGGCTATTCCACATTCAAAAAGTCCGTCGCCGCAAGGAACGGACTTTTTTTCATTGCCGCTAGAATCCACGGATGATTTCCGATTCCTCTCCCATCGCCGCCATCGCCACCGCGCCCGGGCGCGGTGGCATCGGTGTCGTGCGCATCTCGGGCAAGGGCCTGATGCCGCTGGCGCGCGCCGTCTGCCGGCTCGCCGGGCGCGACCTGACACCGCGCCATGCGACTTATCTCGATTTCGTGCGGGCCGACGGCAGCACGATCGACCGCGGGCTGGCGATCTTCTTCCGCGCGCCGCACTCGTACACCGGCGAAGAAGTGCTCGAGCTGCAGGGCCATGGCGGCCCGGTCGTCATGCAGATGCTGCTCAACCGCTGCCTCGAAGCCGGGCGCGAGATCGGGCTGCGGCTTGCCCATCCGGGCGAGTTCACCTTCCGCGCCTTCCAGAACGACAAGCTCGACCTGGCGCAGGCCGAAGCCGTCTCCGACCTGATCGAGGCCTCGACCGAGGCGGCGGCCAAGCTGGCGACGCAATCGCTGTCGGGCGCGTTTTCGCAGGCGATCGGCGCACTGGTCGAGCAAGTGATTCACCTGCGCATGCTGGTCGAGGCCACGCTCGACTTCCCGGAAGAGGAAATCGAATTCCTCGAGCAGTCGAATGCGCGCGGCCAGTTGCAGGCCATCCGCGACACGCTCGATCATGTGCTGCGGCAGGCCGGGCAGGGCGCCTTGCTACGCACCGGGCTGAAGGTCGTGCTGGCCGGGCAGCCGAACGTCGGCAAGAGCTCGCTGCTCAACGCCCTCGCCGGCGCCGACGTCGCCATCGTCACCGCGATTGCCGGCACCACGCGCGACAAGATCACCGAGACCATCCACGTCGAGGGCATACCGATCAATGTCATCGACACCGCCGGCATCCGCGATGACGCCGATGCCGGCGACGAAGTCGAGCGCATCGGCATCGCGCGCACGTGGGCGGCGGTCGAGTCGGCCGACGTGGTGCTGCACATCCTCGACGCCAGCCGCGGGCCGACGCGTGCGGACGAAGAGATCGCCGCCCGCCTGCCGGCACAACTGCCGCTGCTGCGCATCTGGAACAAGATCGATTTGTCGGGACACCAGCCGGCGATCGAGTCCTCAGACGAGGTGACCAATCTCTACCTGTCGGCTTCGGCCGGCAGCGGCATGGACCTGCTGCGGCGGGAACTGCTGCGCAT
>JAMNXS010000117.1 GCA_023653025.1 Burkholderiaceae bacterium | reverse complement strand
TGGCAACCATGGAAGAGGAGTTAAGCGTGCGCTATCTGACATCGATCGAACGCCTGGCCATCAAGGAGGGCATGCAGCAGGGGATGCAGCAAGGGATGCAGCAGGGGATGCAGCAAGGCATGCAGCAGGGGATGCAGCAAGGGATGCAGCAAGGGATGCAGCAGGGAGTGCAGCAGGGAGTGCAGCAGGGCGAGGCACGGCTTCTGGGGCGGCTGCTGGAACGGCGCTTCGGCGAGCTGCCGCCCTCGGTGATCGAACGCCTTGCATCGGCGACCGAGGCACAGATCGAGGCGTGGGCCGACGCCGTGCTGCGCAGCCAGACGCTGGAGCAGGTGTTCGACGGCACCGAGCGACACTGAGTAACCCGAAGAACATGCAGATGGCCGCAGCCGGCGGCCACTGGCCAACTTGCCACCACGGCCCGCGACTCCCTCGTTCAAAAAACGACCGCACATCGGCATTTCAATCCTGCGTCGCATCATTTTTCGGCAGCGCGCAGACCTCGGCGTGCAAAACGAGAACGGCAATTGCACGGCACAGCCGATTTCGTTTTTTAATCGTTTTTGGCAGCCCCCAGCTGCGCCCGTCTTTTTTCTGTCTTTTTGTTTTTATTTTTTCACTGAATCCTGCAAATTCGACCCTATATCCCTACGGGCTTTTGAGGTAATCCATTGACCCGCAGAAGATTCGCGTGCTACCAAATGGCTTATAGCAAGGAATAAAAAACATAAAAGCTATATCGCTCGTTTGTGCATCGCCGAACGACGCAACACATCGGAGTGTCACAAGCCGGCTTGCGATCTTCTTTTACTCGCTGATTTATCCCGCGCTCGAGGAGCACACGGCGGGTGCGGGATCTTCGATTCCAAAAAAAGTCCAGGAGGAGATATCGTGAGAGCATCAATGAAGGTGTTGTTAGGCATCGCCGTAGCTGCCATTGGGGGACAGGCCATGGCGAATGCCGAACTGGCCAAGCTGGCCAAGGATCCGGCCAACTGGGCCATGCAGGCCGGAGATTTCGCCAACCAGCGTTACAGCGAACTCAATCAGATCAACAAGAGCAACGTCGGCAAGCTGAAGGTGGCGTGGATGATGTCCACCGGCGTGCTGCGCGGCCATGAAGGCTCGCCGCTGGTCATCGGCGACTCGATGTACATCCACACGCCGTTTCCGAACAAGGTAATGGCCGTGGACGTCGCGACGCAGAAGATCAAGTGGAAGTACGAGCCAAAGCAGGATCCGGCCGTCATTCCGCAAATGTGCTGCGACACCGTGAACCGCGGCGTGGCCTATGGCGACGGCAAGGTCATCCTGCAGCAGGCCGACTCGATGCTGGTCGCACTCGACGAGAACACCGGCAAGGTGGTCTGGAGCATCAAGAACGGCGACCCGAAACTGGGCGCGGTCAACACCAACGCACCGCATGTGTTCGGCGACAAGGTTGTCACCGGCATCTCCGGCGGCGAGTGGGGCGTGCGCGGCTACCTGAGCGCCTACAACCTGTCTGACGGCAAGCTCGCATGGCGCGCCTACAGCACGGGCCCCGACAGCGAAATGCTGTTCGACCCGGCCAAGACCATGACCTGGGATGACGGCAAGCTGGTTCCGGTCGGCACCAACTCGTCGCTCAAGACCTGGCAGGGCGACCAGTGGAAGATCGGTGGCGGCACGACCTGGGGCTGGTACAGCTATGACCCCCAGACCAACCTCGTCTATTACGGCACGGGCAACCCGTCGACCTGGAATCCCTCGCAGCGGCCCGGCGACAACAAATGGTCGCTGTCCATCATCGCACGTGACCTGAACACCGGCATGGCGAAGTGGGCCTACCAGATGACGCCGTTCGACGAGTGGGACTATGACGGCATCAACGAGATGATCCTGGCCGACGTCCCGCACAAGGGCAAGACCCGCAAGGCGCTGGTGCACTTCGATCGCAATGGCTTCGGCTACACGCTCGACCGCGTGACCGGCGAACTGTTGGTGGCCGAGAAATTCGACCCGACAGTGAACTGGGCCACCCATGTCGACATGAAGTCCGGCCGTCCGCAAGTGGTTGCCAAGTACTCGACCGCTAAGAACGGCCCGGATGTCGACACCAAGGGCGTCTGCCCGGCGGCGCTCGGCTCGAAGGACCAGCAACCGGCAGCCTTCCACCCGAAGACCAAGCTGTTCTACGTGCCGACCAACCACGTCTGCATGAACTACGAGCCGTTCAAGGTCGACTATGTGGCCGGCCAGCCCTACGTCGGCGCGACGCTGTCGATGTTCCCCGCACCGAACAGCCATGGCGGCATGGGCAACTTCATCGCGTGGGATGCCGGCACCGGCAAGATCGTCTGGTCCAAGCCCGAGAAGTTCTCGGTCTGGTCCGGCGCGCTGGCCACCGCAGGCGACATCGTGTTCTACGGCACGCTCGAAGGCTACCTGAAGGCGGTCGACCTGAACGGCAATGAGCTGTTCAAGTTCAAGACCCCGTCGGGCATCATCGGCAACGTGTTCACGTACATGCACAAGGGCAAGCAGTATGTCGGCGTGTACTCGGGCATCGGCGGCTGGGCCGGCATCGGCATGGCAGCGGGTCTCGAGAAGGACAGCGACGGCCTCGGCGCAGTCGGCGGCTATCGCGACCTGCAGAACTACACGGATCTCGGCGGTTCGCTGACCGTGTTCAGCATCGAGTAAGGCGTCACTGACGCAAGATCGCCGCGGCGGGCTGCTCTCCCCGGTCCGTCGCGGCTTCTCCAACAAGGACAACGACAACAATCATGATGAGACAGATACTCGCCATCGCTGCGGCCCTGGCCGTGCTGGCCGCTGCCCCGATCCATGCGCAGGAAGTGAAGAACGAACTGTACACCGTCGTCGACGGCAGCAAGGTCGATGCCGGCACGATGACCGGCTTCCGGACCTGGCGCTCCGCCGCCTGCGATCGCTGCCACGGCGCGAACCAGGAAGGTTCGGTCGGGCCGTCGCTGATCGACAGCCTGAAGAAAATCGACAAGGATGAATTCGTCCGGGTCGTGATGGAGGGACGCCTCGACCGCGGCATGCCTTCCTTCAAGGAGAATAAACAGGTCGCCGAAAGCATCGAAAAACTCTACGCCTACCTGAAGGGCCGTTCGAACGGCGACATCAAGAAAGCCAAGGTCGAAGGCCTCCAATGAACAAGGTCGCGACCCCGTCGCGCCCGGCTAACCGGGCGCTGCTGTGGCCTGCCCTGCTGCTGGTCAGCCTCGCGGCGCCCGTGCCGGCACCGGCGCAGGACTACCTGCCGGACGGCGTGCTGCGCGTCTGCCAGGACCCGAACAACCTGCCCTTCTCGAACATCAAGGGCGAGGGCTTCGAAAACCGCATTGCCGAACTGTTCGCGCGCAAGCTTGACTGGAAACTCGAGTACGCATCCTTCCCGCAGCGCATGGGCTTCATCCGCAACACGCTCAAGTTCAAGCTGCCGGGACAGGATCACCGCTGCGACCTCGTCATCGGCGTGCCGGCCAACTACGACCAGGCCGCGCCGACCCGTCCGTGGTTCCGCTCCACCTACGCGCTGGTGATCGCCGATCGCGGCGCGACCGCCGATGTGAAGACCGAGCAGCGCTTTCTCGCGCTGTCCCGGGCCGAGTTGTCGAAGCTGCGCATCGGCGTCTACACGCGCTCGCCGGGCGCGCAATGGCTGACCGACCACGGCCTCATCGAGCAGGCGGTTCCCTACCGCAGCCTGAACGCGGATCCGGACCAGTACCCGGGCGAGATCATCGAGCGCGACCTCGCCGCCGGCAAGATCGACGCCGCCATCGTCTGGGGCCCGATCGCCGGTTTCTTCGCCAGCCGCGTGGTGTCGCCGCCGATGAGCGTCATACCCCTCGCATCGACGCCGGGCAACCGGATGGATTTCGATATCGCGATGGGCGTGCGCCACGAGGACAAGGCGTGGAAGGCGAAGGTGC
Organism: Burkholderiaceae bacterium; assembly: GCA_023653025.1. Lineage (GTDB taxonomy): Bacteria > Pseudomonadota > Gammaproteobacteria > Burkholderiales > Burkholderiaceae_D > Pernthalerella. The sequence continues at coordinate 79 of JAMNXS010000117.1, read as the reverse complement.
AGGCGCTGATCGACGACAACCATGCGGCGATCCTCGACATCCTGCGCCAATACCGGGTGCCGCTGGTCGACGCGCAAGG
>JAMNXS010000116.1 GCA_023653025.1 Burkholderiaceae bacterium | reverse complement strand
GCAGGAGTTGCAGGGGCGCACGGAAAACAACCGCGTCGTGAACTTCGACGGCGGCCCGCACGCCCAACGCCTGATCGGCCAGTTCGTCGATATCCGCATTGCCGACAGCCACCCGTTCTCGCTCCGCGGCGAGATTCTGATCCGACAGTAAGCAGACACTGTGAAAAACCCGGCAACCCGTCAATTCCTGCCCGACCCCGTCGATAATGCGCGCCTCGCCAACCTGTGCGGCCCGCTCGACGAGAACCTGCGGCAAATTGCCGCCGCGCTCGACATCACGCTGTTCAGGCGCGGCGACAAGTTCATTGCCGACGGCATGCATGCCGAGCGAGCGGTCGAGCTGCTGCAGCGCTTCTATGCACAGGCCGACCATCCGATCTCGATCGACGAGATACAGCTGGCGCTGGTCGAGCAGCGCGCCGGCGCCGCGTCGGCCGGCGACAAGCCCGCCATCCTCGCGAAGAACCACGACGAGACACCGGACAGCCCGGTGCTGAAGACGCGCCGCAGCGACCTGCGCGGGCGCACGCCGCACCAGAGTCAGTACCTGAAGCACATCCTCGAGCATGATGTGACCTTCGGCATCGGTCCGGCCGGCACCGGCAAGACCTATCTTGCGGTGGCCTGCGCGGTCGATGCGCTCGAGCGCGATGCGGTGCGCCGTATCGTGCTGACCCGCCCTGCCGTCGAGGCCGGCGAGCGGCTCGGCTTCCTGCCGGGCGACCTCGCGCAGAAGGTCGATCCCTACCTGCGCCCGCTGTATGACGCGCTGTACGACCTGCTCGGCTTCGACCGTACGCAGAAAATGTTCGAGAAGCAGGCCATCGAGATCGCGCCGCTGGCCTACATGCGCGGGCGCACGCTCAATCATGCCTTCATCATCCTCGACGAGGCGCAGAACACCACGCCCGAGCAGATGAAGATGTTCCTCACCCGCATCGGCTTTGGCAGCAAGGCGGTGGTGACCGGCGATGTCACGCAGATCGACCTGCAGAAGGGCCAGAAGAGCGGCCTGGTCGATGCGATGAAGGTGCTCGACACGGTGCGCGGCATCGCCTCCACGCGCTTCACCAGCGCCGACGTGGTGCGGCACCCGCTGGTGGCGCGCATCGTCGATGCCTATGACGCCGCCAACGTCGTCGCCGCCGCTGCAGCCGCCCGCGATGCCGGCAAAAAATAAGCTCGGCCTTTCCATCCAGCACGCCGACCGCCGGCTGGCCGAGGCGCTGCCGCGCGCCGCGATCCGGCGCTGGGCGCAGGCTGCCTTGTTCGCGCCGGCCGAGTTGACGATCCGTCTCGTCGGCGAGGACGAGGGCCGCGAACTGAACCGTAGCTACCGCGGCAAAGACTACGCAACCAACGTCCTGACTTTCGCCTACGCAGACGGCGACGTGGTCGCCGACGACGATCCGGTGCAGGCCGATATCGTGCTGTGCATCGACGTGCTGCTGGCGGAGGCTGCCGAGCGCAAGATTCCAGTGACGCAACATGCGGCGCACCTGATCGTGCATGGCGTGCTGCATGCGCAGGGCTACGATCACGAGGGCGACGACGAGGCAGCCGAGATGGAAGGGCTGGAGACGGAGATTCTCGAGGGGCTCGGGTTTCCGGATCCTTACGCCGGCTGAAACCCATTCCAATCCGGCAACCCCCGCACCGCGCGCCGATTTCACGAAATCGCCGCCCTTTTGCGGTATCCTGTGCCCTTCCGGACTTCGGCTTTGCGCCACATGCAAGACTATCCCCCCGGCAGTCGTTCTGCCGAACACAAGCCTCACCGTTCCCTCTTCGAGCGGCTGACCGCGCTGATCTCTCCCGAACCCGAAAACCGCGCCGAGTTGCTCGAGCTGCTGCACGACGCGCATGACCGCAACCTGATCGACGCCGACGCGATGTCGATGATCGAGGGCGTATTCCAGGTCTCCGATCTTGCGGCGCGCGACATCATGGTGCCGCGCTCGCAAATGGACGCGGTCGATATTGCCAAGCCGATCGAGGACTGGCTGCCGATGGTGCTGGCGACCGCGCATTCGCGCTTCCCGGCCGTCGACGGCGACCGCGACAAGGTGGTCGGCATCCTGCTGGCCAAGGACCTGCTGCGCTATTACGCCGAGGACTCGTTCGACGTGCGCGACATGCTGCGGCCGGCTGTCTTCATTCCGGAATCCAAGCGCCTGAACGTGCTGCTGCGCGACTTCCGCGCCAACCGCAATCACATCGCGATCGTGGTCGACGAGTACGGCGGCGTGGCCGGCCTGATCACGATCGAGGACGTGCTCGAGCAGATCGTCGGCGACATCGAGGACGAGTACGACTTCGACGAAGAGGAAGACAACATCTTGCCGGTCAAGGATGGCGACTCCGGGCCGCGCTGGCGCGTGAAGGCGCTGACCGAGGTCGAGCAGTTCAACCACACGCTCGGCACGGCCCTGCCGAATGGCGACGTCGATACCATCGGCGGCGTGGTGTCGCGGCACCTCGGCCGCATGCCGCGCAAGGGCGAGCAGTTCATCATCGACCAGCTGCGATTCGAGGTGCTGCGAGCTGACGCTCGGCAGGTGCATGTGCTGCTGGTGGAAAAACTGCCGGAGCGCCTGTACGGCGAGCCGAACTGATGCCCGTTCGGCGCGTGGCGATGCGCCCGCCCCGGTGCGCGGGCGCATGACGTTCTCCCCCCTGCCTGTGCTGGTTTCGCTGCTGGCCGGCGCAGCGACCGTGTTCGCCTTCGCCCCCTTCGGCGGGTGGCCGCTGCAGATACTCGCGCTGGCCCTGCTGTTCCTGCTGGCGCAGCGCGCGCCGTCGCCAACCGCTGCTTTTTACATCGGCTGGGCGTTCGGCACGTCATCGATCGCGACCGGCACCTACTGGCTGTACGTGAGCATGCATGACTACGGCGGCATGCCGGCCCCGATGGCCGCGCTGGCGGTGCTGCTGCTGGCCGCCGGCCTCGGCCTGCTGTACGGCATGGCGCTCGGACTCGCACGGCGCATCGCCGCCCCGCTGGCGCCGCCGATGGCCCTGATACTGCTGATGCCCGCCTGCTGGATGCTGGCCGACTGGACGCGCAACTGGATCTTTACCGGCTTTCCGTGGGTAGCGACCGGCTACGCGCACAACCTCAGCCCGCTGGCCGGCTACGCTCCCGTGGTCGGCGTGTTCGGCGTCGGCTTCCTGGCCTGCGTGCTGGCCGGAGGCCTGGCCGTGATGCTGCAGCAGCGTCGCCTGCACCGCACTGCGCTGGCCTTGCTGGTGGCCATTCCCGTAGCCGGCCTTGCGCTATCGACTCACTCGTGGACTGCGCCGCACGGGCAGCCAATCTCGGTGCGCCTTCTGCAGGGCAATGTGCCGCAGGAGATGAAATTCGACGCCGGCCAGCTCGAGGCGTCGCTGCGGCTCTACCGCGACATGATCACCGAGCGCCGCGCCGACCTGATCGCCACGCCCGAGACGGCCGTGCCAATGCTGGCCAACCGCCTGCCGGCCGGCTACCTGGCGCAACTGGAATCATTTGCGCGCGGACAGGACAGCCGGCTGCTGGTCGGCCTGCCGTGGAGCACTGAGCCGGGCGTCTATTTCAACAGCGTGCTCGGCCTCGGCGGCGAGGCGCCCTATCGCTACGACAAGCACCATCTGGTGCCGTTCGGCGAGTTCATCCCGACAGGATTCCGCTGGTTCGTCGACATGATGCAGATGCCGCTGGGCGACTTTGGGCGCGGCGACCTGCGGCAGCCGGCGTTCAAGGTCAAGGACCAGTGGGTGCTGCCGAACGTCTGCTACGAGGATATCTTTGGCGAGGAAATCGCCGCGCAGTTGGCGGCGGCGTCCGATCGTGGCGCGCCGGTGCCCAGCCTGCTGCTGAACGTTTCCAATATTGCATGGTTCGGCGACACCATCGCGCTGCCGCAGCACCTGCAGGCCTCGCAAATGCGCTCGCTCGAGCTGGGCCGGCCGATGCTGCGCGCAACGAACACCGGCGCGACTGCCGTGGTGGACGAGCGCGGCCGGGTGGTCGCGCAGCTGGCGCCGTTCACGCGCGG
>JAMNXS010000065.1 GCA_023653025.1 Burkholderiaceae bacterium | reverse complement strand
CAGCGACCCTGCAGCCGCATGTCGACCAGGCCGTGATCCATATCCTGCCGTACTGGGAAGACGAGCCGGTTGCGATCGGGCAGGCAGTCGATCATGTCGTCGCCACCTTCGGCCGTGTCAGCGAGCGCCTGGCACCGCTTCCGGTAGTAATCGGCGAGACCGGCTGGCCGGCCGCCGGCCGCATGCGCGCCGGCGCGCGTCCCGGCGTGCGCGAACAGCAGCGCTTCCTGCACGAGCTGATGCAGCGCCAGACGGCCGCCCCCTCTCCGTTGCCGATCAATATCATCGAGGCCTACGACCAGCCATGGAAAGCCTCGCTCGAGGGCGTGGCCGGCGCCGCCTGGGGCGTGTTCGACGCGCAGGGCCGCACGCGCGACGCGGCGGCTGCAGGGCGGACGGCGCCGGCGGCGTGGCAGATGGGCGGTGCGCTGGCGATGGCATTTGCACTCTGGTCTGCGCTCTGGTTTGCGCGGTGGATGGCGCTGTTGTTGCCGAGATTGTTGCCGAGCATGCCAACGCGGATGCGCGTTTTGACGACAGCAGCAACTGCGGCGCGATCGGGCCCCGGCTGGCGCGGGATGCTGGCCGCCGCCTGTGCCGGCGCGACACTGGGCGCGCTGTGCCTGATCCAATGGCAGGCGCTGAGCTTGCTTGCACCCGACAGCTGGGCCGGTGTCTCGCGCATGGCGGTGCTCGCCGCCTCGACGGCATGGGCCGTGGCCGAGGCGCTGGCGTTGGCGCTGGCGCTGGCGCGGGACAGCGCGCGGCCGCCGATACCGGCCGGGCCGCTGCTGCGGCGGCTGCGCAGCGCCGGCCTGCTGGCCGTGACCGCGTATTCGCTCGCGCTGCTGGCCGACGGCCGCTACCTCGATCTCGCGTGGCCCGCGCTGGCTGCGCCGGCGCTGCCGCTGGCGCTCCATGCACTGGTCGCCGGGCGCGATCCCGGACGCTCGGTCGTGCGCGTCGGCGCTGCCGCGCTGCTGGCCACGTGCGCCGTGGCGATCGTGCTGCAGGAAGGGGTGGTCAATTCGGCCGCCGTGATGCTGGCGCTGCTGATGCTGGTGCTGTCAGCGTGCCTGCTGCCCGCCGGCCAGCGCGTCGAGCGGGTCGTTGCCGAGGCCGCGTAGCACGGCGCCGGTCAGGTCGTGCAACCCGCCAAGCGAGGCCGGCGCCGGATGCAGTCCGTCGCGAAAGCCGAGGCGGCGAAAGCGCTCGAGCAGCGCCGGGTCGCGCGCGACCAGATAGACCGGCACATCCCAGCGCGCGCCCTCGCCGGCGATGTTGGCCGTCGGCTGGTGGTCGCCGATCAGCAGGTAAACCGTCTCGCGCGGCTCCGGCCGCCGGAAATAATCGGCCAGCCAGGTGTGCGCATAGTTCACGCTGCGCAGGTAGTCGGGCGCCATGTCGAGCCAGTTCACCTCCTCGGCCTGCACGCGCGCGATGTCGGCAGCGTCGAACGGCTGCTCGCCGAGCACGCGCGCCCAGTCCGGCTGGTACGGCGGCACCGGGCTGAACGGGAAATGCGTCGACATGGTCGCCAACAGCGTCAGCCGCGGCTTGCCGCCGGCGCTGCGCGGATGCAGCTCTTCGATGCGGGCGGCGGCGAACTGGTCCGGAATGCGCCAGTAACCGATGGCGGGGCCGCGATAGCCGAGGTCCGGCCCGGACAGGTAGGTATCGAAGCCATAGTACGAACGCTCGACCCAGTCCCACCACACCGAGTGATAGACGCCGAACACCTCGTAGCCGGCATGCTGGAACACCTTGAGCAGGGTTGGGCGGCGGGTGGTCAGCAGCAGGTCGTGGCGGCGCGGATCGGACAGGTCGATGCCGGACAGCACCGACATATGCGCCAGGTCACTCGCGCCGCCGATCGTGGGCGACGTATAGAACGCCGACACCACGCCGCGGCCGGAGCGCCGGATCGCGTCCAGCCAGCGCGCACGCGTGGCCTCGACCGCCGCCGCCGCGTCGGGCCGGTCGTACAGCACGGCGCCGAAGGACTCGAGGAACACCAGGTGCAGGTCGCGCCCGCCGAGCGCGGCGACCACGCGGTCGGCCGGCCGCGCGAGCGCATCATCGACGACCGTGGTCGCCGGCAGCGCGCGCGCCACGCTCTCGGGCGAGCCGGCGTCGCGCACCAGCATCAGCTGCTTCCAGTAAGTCGGCATGACCGGCTTGGAGACGAACGGCCAGGTCGCCCGCACGCCCGCATAGTTGGCCGCCACCAGCAGCGTCAGCGCGGCGGTTGCCAGCCACGTGGCGCGCCAGCGCAGCAGCGGTGGCGCGGCATCGGCCAGCATCTGCATCGCGCCGCGCAGCAGCCGATGGAAACCCCAGGCCATCGCGGCAAGCGCCAGCGCGGCCAGCGCCACGGCCCACAACGGCAGCCCGGAGGCAGTGACCCACAGGAAGCGCGGCAGCTGCGGCACGTCCCAGTACAGGCTGATCGGGCGGCCGAACAGACTGGGCGCGACCACGTCCACGTAGCGCCCGACCACCAGCAGCGCATACACGGCCGCCAGCCAGTTCAGCAGCCACCGCGGCGGCTTGCCGCGCCATGTCAGCCAGGCGGCGAGGATCAGCCACAGCCCGACGAACTCGGGCGCGATGCGTGCGTCGGGCAGCACGCCGACGGTCGGCCACCACGACGTGAAGCTCAGCACGCCGTTGAGGACCAGTACGGATATCACGACGCGCGACGCCGCCTGCCACGTCAGCCGCGACGGCGGCGCATGCAGGGCCACGTCGGCCTCGGGCAGGCGGGCGTTCATTAGCCGGCACTGGCGAGGAACACGCCGAACCAGCCGCGCTCGTCGGTCCACACGCGCACGTCGTCAAAGCCGGCCGAGCGCAGCAGCGCGTCGGCGCCCTGCAGCGAGTATTTGTAGCTGTTCTCGGTGTGCAGCAGGTCGCCGGCGGCGAAGCGGCGTCCGTCGGCCAGCCCCGAACCGGGCGGGCTGTCCCAGCGCACGGCCAGCGCCTCGCGCGCGCGCAAGTGCATCTCGATGCGCGCCGCCGCCGCATTGTAGAAGGCCACATGCTCCCACTGCTGCGGCCGGAAGTCGCTGCCGATCAGCCGGTTCAAGTGGCGCAGCAGGTTCAGGTTGAAAGCTGCCGTCACGCCCAGCGCGTCGTTGTAGGCAGCGTCCAGCAGCGCTGTGTCCTTGACGAGGTCGATGCCGATCAGCAGCGCGCAATCGTCGCCGCCGTGCGCACGCCATTCCGACAGCAGCGAGCGCGCCTGCTCCGGGCTGAAGTTGCCGATCGACGAGCCGGGATAGAACCAGAGGCGGCGGCCGGCCGGCAACGGCGGCAGCGGCAGCGAGATGTCGGCCGCTGCCGCCGTCATCGCAATGTGCGGAAAATCGCGCCTCAGCGACTGCAGCGCCGACTCGAGGAATTCGGCCGACACATCGAGCGCGACATAGCGTTCGGGCGCGATCGCCGGCAGCAGGTGGCGCACCTTTTCGCAACTGCCGGCGCCAGGCTCGGCCAGCACCGCGCGCGGACCGGCGGCGGCGGCGATGTCGGCGGCATGGCGGCGCAGGATCGCGTGCTCGGTGGCCGTCGGATAGTACTCGTCCAGCACCGCAATCACCTCGAACAGGCGCGAGCCGGTGCGGTCGTAAAAATAGGTCGGCGACACCGAAGGCTGCGCATCCAGCAGGCGCCGGATGATCTGCGCACGTTCTTCAGCGCCGGGGGAACAGTAATCGTCGGTCATGGCATCCCGGTAGGTACGATGGCCGCGCTCAGGCGAGATGCGGCATGTTCAGCCGCCGCAGCCGCGCGCCGATGCGATCGACCGCCAGCGCCAGCAGCAGCATGGCGAAAATGACGGTCGATGCCTGCGGCTCGCGCAGCAGCGACAGTTCGAAGTACAGCATCTGCCCCAGCCCGCCGGCGCCGACGAAGCCCAGCACGGTCGCCATGCGGATGTTCATTTCCCAGCGGTACAGCAGGTAGGCGAGCAGTTGCGCAGACAGCGCAGGCAGTGTGCCATAGAGGAAGGCGAACGGGCGCGATGCGCCGCACAGCCGCAGCGCGTCGCGTGCGGCGGTCGGCGCATTCTCGACGCTCTCGGCGAACAGCCGCCCGAGCACGCCGCCGGTATGCAGCGCCAGCGCGAGCACGCCGGCGAACGGGCCGAGTCCGACCGCCAGCACCATCAGCGCGGCCCAGACCAGCTCCGGCACCGAGCGCAGCAGGTTCAGCACGCCGCCGATACCCCAGCGCCACAGCGGCCCGAGATGGCCGCCGGACAGGCGCGCGGCCGCCAGCAGCGCGCCGAGCGCCGCCGCCAGCAGAGTGCCGACCAGCGAAATGGCGAGCGTCTCGAGCGCCGCCTGCGCAATGGCCGACAAATAGGCGGCGCCGAGCGCCGGCTGCAGGAAACGGGAGAGATAATCGCGCATCGACGCCAGCGATTCGGCCGACCACAGCGCGGCCATCCCGGTATCGAGCCAGGCGATGCTGGCCACGGCCGCCGCCGTCGCCGCCAGCGGCAGCGCCAAGCAGCGCAGGCAGAGCGGCCCGGAGGCATCCGTGCCGCCGGCGAGCAGCCGCCGCAGCAGCGCGCTGATCGCGTCGGCGAGCAGCACGAGCAGCAGGAACACGGCGAGGATGGTCGAGACCTCGCCGCCGTTGAGCATGCGCATGGCCTGGTCCATCAGCTGGCCGAGGCCGCCGGCGCCGACAAAACCCATGACCACCGACGCCCTTACGCCGCACTCCCAGCGGTACACGGTGTAGGACGCGAGCTCGCGCGCCACCGAGGGCAGCAAGCCAAAGACCAGCGCGCCGGCGCGGCTGCCGCCGGACAGCAGCAGCGCGCGCGCCGGGCGCGGGTCGGACGAGTCGAGGATTTCGGCATAGACCTTGGCCAGCATGCCGCCATAGGTCAGCGCCAGCGCCAGGATCCCGGCGCCCGGCCCGAGGCCCAGCGCCCGCACGAACAGCAAAGCCCAAACGATCTCGGGCACGCCGCGCAGCGCCAGCACCACCGCGCGCAGCAGCGAGCGGCCCGCCGCCGCCCGCCGCCGCCCCGGCCCTGGGCCGAGGCGCGAGACCGACAAGGTCTCCGACAGCGCCATCCCGGCCGGCACCGCGATCAGCATCGCCAGCGCGACGCCGGCCGTGGCCATGGCCAGCGTCTCGAGCGTGGCGACGGCCACCAGGCGCAGGAAAGGCGCATCCAGCGCCGGCGGGAAAAACTGCGCGAGAAAAGTGCCCATGGTCGCGAGGTTGCCGTCGTCGAGCAGCGCGGACGGGTCGACCTGCGCCAGCCGGGCAAGCTGCCACAGCACGACCAGCCCGGCCAGCAGGCCGGCGGCGCGCAGCGCAGCGGCCGGATCGATGGCGGCGCGCGCGGCGGCCGCTGGCGCGGCGCTCATCCGAGCTGCCTCGGCACGGCGCCGGCCTCGGATGCGTACAGCTCGGCCAGCACCGGTCCGGTCACCTCGGCCGCCGGCAGGTCGAAGGCGACGAGTCCGTCGCGGATGCCGACAATGCGCGGAAACCAGCGCAGCGCGACATCGACCGCATGCAGGCTCACCACCATCGTCGCGTCGGCCGGCGAGCACTCGTGCAGCACGCGCATCGCCAGTTCGGTCAGCCCCGGGTCGAGCGAGGATACTGGCTCGTCGGCCAGCACCAGCGCCGGCTGCTGGTACAGCAGGCGCGCCAGCCCGACGCGCTGCAACTGCCCGCCGGACAAGCGGTCGCAGTGGGTGAACAGGTAGTCGGGCAGGCCCAGCGCATCGAGCGTGGCGCGCGCGCCGGCGATATCGGCCGGGTACAGCAGCGACAGCAGCGACTTCCACCACGGCCAGCGGCCGAGCCGGCCGGCCAGGATCGCGGTCACCACGCGCTGGCGACCGGGCAGGGGCGGCGACTGCGGCATCAGGCCGATGCGCGCGCGCAGCTGGCGCAGGGCGCGCCGCGACAGCTGCCACGCCGGCTCGCCGAGCAGCTCGATGCTGCCCGCCTGCGGCCGCAAGGCCGTGGCCATCAGGTTCAGCAGCGTGCTTTTGCCCGCGCCGGAGGGGCCGATGATGGCCACCCGCTCGCCGCGCGCCACCTCGAGCGAGACCGACTGCAGCGCCTCGCGGCCGTTCGGGTGCACATAGCGCGCCGCGCGCAGCGACACGCTCATCGCCGCACCACCGGGCCGGCCATCGTCACTTCAGCAGGCCCGCCGCCTGCGCGGCGGCCTCGATGCCGTCGTAGTTCGACGCGCGAGTCGGAATGAAGCGCGTCGCGCGCTGCAGCTGCATGATCTCCTTGTGCTCGGGATTGTTCGCGTCGAGCTTCAGGAAGGCCGCCGTGATCTTCTTCGCCAGCGCCGGGTCGAGGTCGCCGCGCGCGGTCCAGTTGTAGTCGAAGTACGGCGGCGTGGTCGACAGCACACGCACTTTGGACGCATTCGGATTGCCGGCTTCCGTCAGCTTGTCGAGCACCGACGCGTTGAGCACGCCGGCCTCGGCGCGGCCGCTGGCGACAAATGCCACGGTGGCGTCATGCGCGCCGGAGAAGGCAATGGTCTTGAAGTCGCGCTCGGGATCGATGCCGGCCTGCTGCAGGAAATGGCGCGGCATCAGGTGGCCGGAGGTCGACGACGGCGACCCGAAAGCGAAGGTCTTGCCCTTCAGGTCGGCCAGCGATTTTGCAGTGCTGGCGGCCGGCACGATGAAGCGGCTGGTGAATTTCTCGTCCTCTGCCCGCTGCACCAGCGGCGTGGCCCCACCATTCGTGCGGCGCTTGGCCTGCACGAAAGTGAAGCCGCCGAGCCACGCGAGATCGACTTTTTTCGCCGCTAACGCCTCGACCACGGCCGCGTAATCAGACACCGGAACAAAACGCACCTCCATCCCGGTTTCTTTCGACAGATAGTCGCCGAGCGGCGCAAACTTGCGCTGCAGCTCGGTCGGCGACTCGTCGGGTATGGCCGAGACGCGCAGTACATTTTCGGCGCCGGCGGGCAAGGCCAGCGCGACGCCGGTCAGCAGCAGCGCAGCTGCGGCCCGCGCGCAGGCGCGCCGGGCCAAGTCCAGCAGAGCGAGAGGGGGCTTGGGAAAAACAGTTTTCTTTGACATCATGCGGGCACCTGTCACTAGGGGAAAAGGTTCGGTGTTTGCGGGGCGGGAGGCCGCGGGCGAACGCCGAGGCGCGCGTAGCTTAACGCGAATCGGCGGCGCAGGTGCGGAAGCCGCAGAACGGGTCGTAGCGCTCGGGACGGTAAAAATTCCGGAACCCGGCGCGCGCCAGCCGCGGCGGCGTCCACGCGCTCGCGCCCTTCAGCACACGGTAGCTGCCGTCGAACCAGGGCTGCGAATAATCGGCATACGGATCCGGACGGAATCCGGGGTAAGGCGCAAACGGGCTCGATGTCCACTCCCAGATGCCGGCGAAGGCCAGCGACGGGTGCGCGGCCGCCAGCCGCAGCCATTCGAATTCGGTCGGCAGGCGCCTGCCCTTCCAGCGGCAATAGGCGTCGGCCTCCACCGCACTGACATGACAGACCGGCGCCTCCGGTGCCAGCGGCAGCCAGCGATCGTGAACGCGCCGCTCCCACTGCCCGTTCCGGCAGCGCCAGTCGCGCGGCGTGCGCCGATCCGGATCCTCGACGACATAAGCAAGGTAGTCGCCCTGGGTCACGGCCGAGGCGGCGATGGAGAACGCGGGCACCTGCACCGGATGCGACCATTTTTCATTGTCGAAGGCAAACCCGGCGCCGGCATGGGTGCCGGCGTCGATCTCGGCCGCGTCGAAGGCCAGTTCGCCCGGCACGCCCGCAACCGCGCCGCCGCAGGGCGGCAGGTCGTCGGGCCAGGGCCAGCCGACGGAATGCCAGCTATAGGCGAAGGCCTCGTTGTGCATGTCCTGGTGAAACAGCGCCAGTTGCAGGAAATACGCGCGGGCAGGCGGCGGGTCGTCGGCAAGCAGCCGGGCCGTGTCGTCGAACACGCGGTCGAGCCAGCCGCGCAGTTCGGCCGGCGCCGGCAGCGGCAACTGCCAGCGCGCATGATGGGCGACAAGCGAGGAGTTGAACAGCGCGTCGGCATCAGCGATGCGCGACGGCCGGCTCGGGTCACCGTGGCGATGCACCCAGAACTCGTGAAACCACGCGACATGGCCGAACTCCCAGTGCGGGGGGTTGACGATGTCGAGTATCGGCATTGCACGGGACAGCGCCTGCCAATGGTCGAACAGGCGCAGGGTCCGGCACTGGCTGTCGCCAAAATCGGCCAGCAATTGCGCCGCGCCCGGCGCACGGCCGTAGCTGAGATAGTCCGGTGAGTCCAAGCACGCTTCCCGAGGTTGACTGACGGCCAATTGTAAGGCCGATTGCAGGTCCGATCGTGGCCAGGGCCGATCTACGGCGTCGATCCACGGCGTCGCCTCGACCTGTTGATCGGGCGAGCGCGCGGCCGCGCGATCTGATAACGTCGCGCTACTGTGAAACCGAATTTCGTCCTCCTGCCCCTGCTGCTGGCCGCCAGCGTCGCGCACGCGGCGCCGATGGGTTTTCGCGGCAGCTGGATGAGCATGGGCGAGTTCAGCGCCGACTACCGCGAACTGACCGTGAACCGCGCGCTGACCCGCGCCGATGCGGTGGGCGCGACCGCGCTGCAGATGCGCTCGCAGGATGGCACGCGGGCGCTGGACAACCAGGAGCTGACCTACACGCGGCTGCTCAGGCGGTGGAACCTGCCCTCCGCGCAGGCCAACGCGTGGTTCATCGGCGGCATCGGCCAGACGACCGAGCGCGGCCGCCCCGATGCGGTGGCGACGCTGTCGCCCGGCCTGCAGCTCGACTTTGAAACCACCCGCGTCTACTCGGCCGTCTATGCCCGCGCCTACCGCGGCGAGGGGCTGAGCCACCGGGTGCTGGCGGCACGCGCCGGCTTCTCGTTCTACGAAACCGACTATGACGAGGTACAGCCCTGGCTGATCGTCGAGGCGCGGCGCATGAGTTACCTGTCCGACGCCACCGAACTCACGCCGATGCTGCGCCTGATCCACAAAAGCTTTTTCGTCGAGGCCGGCGCCAATACCGAGGGCCGGCCGCGTTTCAACTTCATGTACATTTTCTAAGCCATGCGAACCTTGCTACTCCGTACCCTGTTGCTCTGGCTGGCCTGCGCAGCGCCGCTGCCTGCCGCCGCCGCCAGCCTGAAAGCGACCATCAACGGCATGGTCTGCGCTTTTTGCGCGCAGGGCATCGAGAAGCGGCTGCAAAAGCTGCCGGAAACCGCTGCAGTGCATGTCGACCTCAAGCGCAAGCTGGTCGTGGTCGAGGCGAAGCCCGGCAATGCGCTTGACGAAAACAAGATCGCTGCCGAGATCCGCGAAGCTGGCTACGAAGTCGTCGGCTTCGAGCCGCTGGCAATCGGCGTCGACGAATTCCGGCGCGAGTCGAAGGGCGCGAAATGAGCGCGGACCCGGTCGGCGCGCCGCGCGCGTCGCTGCTGGCCGGGCTGGCCGCGCTGCTGGCCAGCAGTGGCACGCTGGTCTGCTGTGCGCTGCCGGCGCTGCTGGTCGCGCTGGGCGCGGGCGCCGTGCTGTCCGGGCTGGTGTCGGCTCTGCCGGGGCTGGTCTGGATCAGCGAGCACAAGGAATGGGTGTTCGCGGCCGCCGGCGCGCTGCTGGTCGCCGCCGGGCTGGCGCAGGCCAGGGCGCGGCGCGCGCCCTGCCCGACCGATCCGGCCTTGCGCATGGCCTGCGAGGCCACACGCCGGGCATCGGCCGTCGTCTACGGCGTCAGCGTCGCGCTGTTCGCCGTCGGCGGCTGGTTCGCCTACGTTCAGCCAGCACTTTTTTGAGAGGCTGGCGCGGCCTCAGCCGCCGTTCTTGCGCACGAAGTCGTCGATGCGGCGCACACCCTCGCGAATGGCCTCGTCGGAGGCGGCATAGCTGAGGCGGATGTGCTGCCCCTCGCCGGCGGCGCGCGGCCCGAAATGAATGTCGGCCAGCACCGCCACGCCGGCCTCGTTCAGCAGCCGCTTGCGGAACTCCTCGGAATCCTTGCAGCCGGTCAGGCGGCAGGCTTCGGTCACGTTCGGCCACGCATAGAACGCGCCGCCGGGCACCTTGCACGATACGCCCGGCACCGCGTTGAGCAGCCCGACGACCAGATCGCGCCGGCGGTGAAACACTTCGCGCATGCGCTCGGCATCGTCCTGCGGGCCGTTCAATGCCTCGACGCCGGCCCACTGCGTGATCTGGGATGCGCAGGACTCGGTGTTCGTGATCCAGGTGGTGAAGTACGGCGCCAGCTTGCGGTTGGCGACGTAGCCGAGCCGCCAGCCCGTCATCGCATAGGTCTTGGACAGGCCGTCGGCGATGATGGTGCGCTCCAGCATGCCGGGCTCGGAAGCAATCGACGAGAACTCGCCGTCGTAGATCAGCCGGCCGTAGATTTCATCCGCATAGACCCAGACCTGCGGGTGGGCGCGGAGGATGTCCGCGATGGCCGCCATGTCCTGCTTCGGGATGATGCCGCCAGTCGGGTTCTGCGGCGAATTCAGGATCAGCAATCTGGTCTTCGGCGTGATCAGCCGCGCCAGTTCCTGCGGGTCGAGGCTGAAATTGCGCGATTCGCGCAGGAAGATCGGCACGCCGACCGCGCCGCTGGCCTTGATCTGCGATTCGTAGATCGGGAAACCCGGCACCGGATAGATCACCTCGTCGCCCGCGCCGTAGTCGGTGACGGACAGGATGGTGTAGCCGATGAAGGGCTTGGCGCCGGCGGCGACCACCACATCGTCGGGCTCAACCGCGATGCCGCGCGTGCGCGCGATCTCGCGCGCGGCCGCCTGCCGCAGCTCGGCAATGCCGGCCGACGGCGTGTAGCCATGCCGGCCGTCGCGGATCGCGGTCACCGCCGCATCCTGTACATTGACCGGCGTCGGGAAGTCCGGCTGCCCGATGCAGAAGGAGACGATATCGCGCCCCTCCCTGAGGAGCTTGTTGACCTCTGCGAGGACAATGAAGGCATTTTCGGTCCCGAGACCCTGTGCGCGCTGGCTGACGTTCGACATCCTGACTCCGTAAAAACACTGTTCGTTGATTCATGCGCGGCCCGGCGGGCGCCGGCTCGCGCAGGCGCCATGATGGCATGAGTCCGTGCTCAAAGCTCCAATCGTGCGGAAGCGGGCCATCGCGGCAGGCTAAGCGGGAGGCTGGGCGCAGAACCTGGCGCAGAACCAGGCACATGAGCGGGCGCGAGACCCAGCGAGGCCGCTTGCTGCAAGCAACGCGCATTTGGGTTAAAAAGGCGGCATTGCCGAATCAACTTTCCACTACCGGAGATCTCACCCATGTCTGTTGCCGTTTCTGCCCGCGCGCTAGTCGCGGCCGCCGCCACGCTGCTGGCGCTTGCCCTGCCCGCCGCCGCCGCTCCCAACATCGATACCCTGCTCGACGACGCAATCGAGGGCAAGCACCGCAGCGAGGCGAACCGGGCGCGGGACCCCTTCCGCCGGCCGAAAATGACCCTGCTGTTCTTCGGGCTGCAAAAGGACATGTCGGTCGTTGAAATCTCGCCGTCGGCCGGCTGGTACACCGAGATCATCGCGCCCGCGCTCAAGGAGGGCGGCCGCTACATCGCGGCCGTGCCGAAAGTCGACGACAAGACGCCGGAAGCGATGCGCCAGCGCGATGCAGCCTTCCGCGAAAAACTTGCGTCGGGCCGCGCGATCTACGGCAACGCACAGATCAACGCCTACGACCCGGCCAGCCCGACCTTCGCCCCCGCCGGCAGCGCCGACCTCGTCGTAACTTTCCGCAACGTACACAACTGGGCCAAGGCCGGCCACACGGATGCGATGTTCAAGGGCTTCTTCAACGCCCTGAAGAAAGGCGGCGTGCTCGGCGTCGTCGAGCACCGTGCCAAGCCGGGTACCGACCTCAAGCAGCAGATCGACTCCGGCTACATGACCGAAGATCTCGTGATCGAGGCTGCCGAGCGCGCGGGCTTCAAGTTCGACGCCGCTTCCGAACTCAACAGCAACTGGCGCGATACCAAGGACCATCCGGGCGGCGTCTGGAACCTGCCGCCCAACCTGCGCGGCGTGTCCGACGCCGACAAGCCGAAGTACCAGGCCATCGGCGAGTCCGACCGCATGACGCTGCGCTTCGTCAAGCCGTAAAGCGTGCTGCCCGACGACGACAGAACAACATCAAACCACTCGAGGAGGAAACAACGATGACTCACGCATCCCGCCGTTTTACCGCGCTGCTGTTTGCGACCGCCGTGCTCGCCGGCTGCGGCGGCACCTACCAGGTCGCGCGCGCGCCGGGCAATGCCGGCTCGAACAGCGATTTCGCTCGCGACGAGCGCGCCTGCAACCAGCGCAATGTCTTCGTCATGGCCAAGGCCGAGGATACCCGGCAGACCATTTATATGACCGACGCCTTCCGCGAATGCATGGCCTCCAAGGGATGGAACTACACGCGCACCGAGCGCAAGTTCTGGCCGGCGAAGCAGACGGGGATGTAACCGCAACAGCAGCAGCGCCCGACCGGATTCACGGGCAGGAAAAAGCCGACCACGGACGCGACTGTTGCTTTTTGTCAAACCTTCATTCCGGAACGCGCGTAAAAAGGGGGCATCGTTTCGGAGAGTTTGCAATGAAGCTGCGCTGCAAGGCCGGCGACCTGGCCGTCGTGATCTATGCGGAACACCTGCACAATATCGGGCTGGTGGTGCGCGTTCTGCATCCCTATGACAACGGTGACATCCATCTGCCCGGCAAAGGCTTCCTGTGGGAGGTCGAATGCAGCCAGAAGCAGCTCTGGGTGTCGCAGCGGCGCGCGCTGTGGCGCAACCGCGGCCCGGTGCCGGACGCCTACCTGTTGCCCCTGTCGGGCAAGACGGACAGCAGCCAGCAGCAAGCGCGGCAATTGCGTGCACTCCCCGGCGCAAGCGAGGGCTGAGCCGCGGCCTCAGAAAGACAGCACCCGGAAACGGACAGCGCCCACGGCGTGCCAGATCGGACGGCTGCTCCGGCACCGACATCACGATCCGTTCCCAGGCCGCATCCAGCAGCGGCACGGCGATCATGAACCGCCGACCCGGATCCTCATGCTGACACTGGGCATCGATGCCGCCTTCCACGACTGCGCATTCTCGTCACCGGCGGCGCCGGATTCCTCGGCTCGCACCTGTGCGAGCGGCTGCTGGTCGAAGGCCACGACATCCTGTGCGTAGCCAATTTCACCTGCTGCTCGTCCCGCGACTGCGGATCGAGGAAACCGCCCCGGCGAACCGGATGCGGCACTAACGGCTCAGGAACGACTATCCGCCGCCGGCCAGCGCCCCCACATGCGCAGCCACGCCGCTGGCCATGCCCTCGAACAGATAGCCTCCCTCCAGCACCGACACGATGCGGCCATGTCCGGCCGCGCGCGCGATCGCCATTACGCGCCGCGTCAGCGCCGCATAGCCGGCATCGGTGATTGAAAAGCAGCCGAGCTTGTCCTGCTCGCGGCTGTCGAAGCCCGCCGAGACGAGTATGAAATCCGGAGCGAAGGCCTGCGCACGCTGCATCAGCTGCGTGTCGAATGCGCGCACGATGTCGGCGTCCGTCGCGCCGCAGTCGAGCGCGACGTTGATGTTGTAGTCCACGCCGGCCCCGGTGCCGCGGCGCGACGGATCGCCGGTGCGCGGGTAGGATTCCCAGCGATGGGTGGAGAAGACGAGGATGCTCGGATCGTCGTAGAACAGCAGCTCGGTGCCGTCGCCGTGATGGAAATCCCAGTCGACGATCAGGATCTTGCGGCAGCCGAGGCGGCGCTGCAGGTAGCGCGCGGCGACGGCGACATTGTTGTAGATGCAGAAGCCGACGATCTCGCCCTCGTTGGCCGCGTGATGACCGGGCGGCCGCGACAGCACGAAGGCATTCGCTACCCTGCCGGCATGGACCGCGTCGCAGGCGGCCAGCGCCGCGCCGACGCCGGCGCGGCCGATGCGCTCGATCGCCTCGCCATGATTGCGGCGTATGCCGGCGATATGCGCGTCGGTATGCACCAGCCGCAGTTCGTCGTCGCCGGCCGCGCGTATCGGCAGCCGCAGCAGCGCACGCGACAGGCCGGCACGCTCGAGCGCGGCCAGCGTCTCTGTCACGCGCTGAGGCTGCTCGGGATGCGTATTTGAAAAAACCAGCTGCAGGAAAATGTCGTCGGTGACCAGACCGGTGCGGGCGGCGTCTCGCGCTCGCACTGCGCGCGCCGGCAACGCCAGCGTGGCGGCAGCGGCGGCACAGGTCAGAAAGGATCGTCTATCCATGCGGCTCTCCAAGCAGGCGGGCGCAGGCCGCAGCAGCGCGCGAGGTTGCCAAGATCAGCGCTACAATCGGCGCTAAAAATAGCACCAGAGGCCGACGCAGCGGCCCGACACCCATTGAACAAGAACATCCAGCGCAAGCCCCAGCGCCAGCACCGGCAGCCCGAAATACACGATGCCCCAGACGGCGGCCATCGCAGTCAGCCGCGGCTCGGGCAACCTGTGGCCCATCACGGTCTGAGCGCGGCGGCGTTCTTTCAGGCGTGTGAACAACGGTCTCTCCGGGGCGGGTGATGGCTGCCGATTCTAATCGAATCGCCGTCCACTGGGGCGGGCATGACGAGCGGGCCTGGGACGCCGCGCATGGGGCAGCCGGCGGCTCGCTGCAGCAAGACCGGGCCTATGGCGACGCCATGCTGTCGCTGCTGGTGCCGGTGCTGCGGGCGCGCATCGACATCGACGGCGAACCGGCGGCGCTGGTCCAGCTGCTGGTGCGACGCTGGGGGCGCGTCGGCGCGGTCGCACTCTGCTCGCGCGGACCGGTCTGGGTGCGCGAGATCGCGGCCGACGACAAGGCACGCGTCTACCGCGCCATCAGGCACAGCCTGCCGCTGCCGGGGCTGCGCTTCCTGCTGGTGACGCCCGAGGAGGCCGCCGGACAGCGACACGGACTGTCGCCGCTACGGCGCGTGATGACCGGGCTGTCGACGGTCAAGCTCGACCTCACGCAGGACGCCGACGCGCTGCGCGCCGGCTTCGAGGTCCGCTGGCGCAATCGGCTCTCGAGCGCCGAGCGCTCTGGGCTCGACGTGCAGCGCGTGGGCACCAATCCGAACCAGTTCCGCTGGCTGGTCGAGGCCGACATGGCCCAGCGCGCCGAGAAGGGATTGTCCGGATTGCCGGCGCTCTTCTTCGAACGCTATGCGCTGACGCGCACGCCGGCCGGCAAGGCCATGCTCACGCTGCGCGCCGATGCCGGCCGCGACCGCGTCGCCGCGATGATGTTCCTGATACACGGCAGCGCCGCCACCTATGAAATCGGCTGGACCACGGACAAGGGACGCGACCTGCACGCGCACAACCTGCTGCTGTGGAACGCGATACAGATGCTCAAGTCGCAGGGAATACGCGTGCTCGACCTCGGCGGCGTCAATACCGGACGCAGCGCAGGCCTGGCGCGTTTCAAGCTCGGCACCGGCGGCCAAGTGCTGACGCTGGCCGGCACTTACCTCGCCTGAATCATCCGCTGCGGCATGTCGGCAGCGACTCTGACCATGCGTTCTGAAGCGTCCGGCGACAGCACTCTTTCCGCAGCCAATTGCTGCGAAATCAATTGCGGACGCCGTCTGCGAAATCTCAAGGTGCATGCAGCCCTGCCCCTCAACTTCGATGATGAATGCCTGACTAAGCAGACTCCATCACGAAGGAGGACCTTGATATGCATTCCCTGACTCAAGCCGCGGCGGCAATCGCCGTCGCCAT
>JAMNXS010000064.1 GCA_023653025.1 Burkholderiaceae bacterium | reverse complement strand
GCATTCAACGGATCGCCGGTCACGAGGGCATAACCGCTGTCATAGCTGCCGGTTACCGGGGCAAACAGTTCGCCGGAGCCATCGAACGCCGTGTTGCCGTTGACGGACTTGTAGAAACCCTCCAACCGGATCACCGGCTCGCCATCGGAAAACACCTGGAGGTCGTCTCCGACACGGCGCGCCTGCAAGGACTTCGGCAGCTTGCCGGTCTGCGACTCGACAATCGTGTAGGCATGCGCGCCATCGACCTGCACCGCCTCTGCCGTGAGGTCCTGCACGGTAATTTTTCCTGCAGGGCTGCGTTTCAACAGCTTGAATCGCTTCAGGTCGGCACTCGGCATCCGGTTTCTCCCGCTGTGTTTCGCGCAGACAAGTTGATGCCTGCTAAGTGGCGTAAAGGTCTGGCTAGTGCGTGGCGATGATGCACCACCTTGCGGACCGATTTGTTGTACGAACAATACGATTGCGTCGGTGCTTGGCCGGAACATGCAGACGATGCCGTACATTCCGGCCTGCTGTTCATGCAGACTTTTCAGGAGAAATGCGGTGTTCGCGCGCAGCAAGCGCTGGACGCTCTGCCCGTGCAGAAACTGTTTCTTTCAGGGAAGCGCCGGCTGGAAAGTGGTATCCCGAGAAGACATTGCCCAAGTTCAACTCCGTACCGAATGCACGCAGAATCCGTAATGACCCGGGAGCGCTCCTGTCGGTGCCCGTCCCGCCGGTCGATGGAGGAACCCGATGAACCCGTTCACTGCGATGCTTTCGTTCGTCATCCTGATGGCCGCTACTGGCCATGCGGTTGCGCAGGGTATAGACACCCGCCCGATGCTCGTCGGCCCGCCGGATGCCCCTGGCAATGCAAGTGCGCTGCCGGTCCTGTCGCTGGGCGAGGCGCTGCGCGCTGCCGCCGACACCCACCCGTCGGTTGCGCTCAGGATCGCCGAGCAAAGCAGCAGCGAGTACGGACTCGAGGGCGCGCGCTGGCAACGCTGGCCTGGCATGTCGCTGTCTTCGTCGCGCGGACCGTTCGGCAATGCCCTGACCGAGGTGCAATTCGAGCAGCCGCTGTGGACCGGTGGGCGCATCACCGCCAACGTGAACGCCGCCGAGGCCAGGCTCGAGGCCGCGCGCTCGAGCGTGGCGGAGGCCAAGCAGTTGATCGTTGAACGCGCCGTCAATGCCTTCGCCGATGCGCTGCGATTACAGGAGCGGCTGGCTGGCGCGCAGGCGGCGATCGCGGACTACGAACAACTGACCGCGATGATCGACCGCCGCGTGGCAGGCGGCGTCAGCCCGCGCAATGATGGCACTTCGGTGCGCGCGCGGCTGCAGCAGGCGCGCAGCGAACAGTTGCAAATGCGGCTGCAATTGGACAATGCGCGTGCCGAGCTCGAGGTGCTGGTCGGCCGGCGCTTCGGCGAACTCGCGCAGCCTCTGACGCCACGCCTCGGACTGGCGACGCTGGACGAAGCGCTGGACGCATCGCTGGCATCGGCGCCGCAGCTCGGCCGGCTGAGCGCGGAGGAGCGCGCGGCCGAGGAAACGATTACAGCGGCCCGCAGCAAGCTGTCGCCCGCGCTGTCGGTCCGCTATAACAAACTGTTCGGGGGCGGTACGCTGTACGCGTCGGACCAGGTCTTCGTTGGCGTCAGCTTCCAGCCCGGCAGCGGTCTGTCGTCGATGTCGGCCATCAGCGAGGCCGAATCGCGCCGCACCGGCGCCATGCACTCGCGCGAGACCGCCCGCCGCGACATCGTCGATCGCGTACGCAGCTTGTGGAATCTTGCCGAGTCCTCGCGCGGCGAGGTCGCGGTACTGCACGAGCTCGTGCGCTCGACGCAGCAAGTCTATGAATCCTGCCTGCGGCAATTTCCGGTCGGGCGACGCACATGGCTGGAGGTGCTGCTGGCGCGGCGCGATGCGACGCAGGCGCAGTACGCGCTGTCCGATGCGCGCTGGTCGGGATTCGCGTCGGTACTGAAACTGGAACTGACCACCGGCCGCCTGGCCGCGCGTAACTTCCGGCCGGAGTACGAAAGCGCCGAATGAACATGCCGCCCGCTTCCGGTCCCGCCCCGCCACGATGCGCCGGCGAACTGCCGGCCTTGCTGTCGCGGCTGGCGGCCGGTGTCGGCCGGGCGCTACCGGCGCACCGATTCAGCGCGGCCGCCATCGGGCTCGAAGCGCACGAGGACCCTGTGACGCAAGCCATCGAGCTCTGGACGACGGCCTTCGCGCAAGGCGAGGCACTACTCTTCGACGGTGAGCCCGGGCGCGACGATCTGCCGCTGCTATGGCTGGCGGACGATGGCGCGCAGGCGCTGATCTTGCGCGGCAGGACCAGCGGCGGCGACTTCATCGCCGAACGCGCCGATGGCAGCAGCCGAACCCTGCCGGCGGCGACGCTGCGCAGCGGCAGCTGCCTGGCGCTAGGTTCAGGGCCGGCAGCGGCGGCGGCCGACGCCCCGCCGCGCAGCGCCCGCCAGTGGTTCCTGCATGCGCTGCTCAAGCGCCGGCGGGTGTTTATCGAAGCTGTCGTCGCCACCTTCGTCGTCAGCATGCTCGGACTGGGCGCGTCGTTCTACAGCCTGCAGGTGTACGACCGCGTGATTCCGATGCAGGCCCATTCGACGCTGATCGCGCTCAGCGCCGGCGTCGGCATCGCGGTGGTATTCGAGTTCGTCATCAAGCAGGTCCGCTCGCTGATGGTGGACCGCGGCTGCAAGGTTATCGAGGAAGAGCTGTCGGACGTGTTCTTCGGCCGCATGCTCGACATCCGCATGGAGGCGCGGCCGAATTCGGTCGGCAGCTTCGCCGCGCAAGTGCGTCAGTTCGAGCTGGTACGCAATTTCATGACGTCATCCACGGTCTTCCTTATTGCCGATCTGCCGTTCTGCCTGCTATTCGTTGGCGTGATCGCCGTCATCGGCGGCCTGCTGGCAGCGATCCCACTGGCGCTGCTACCGGTCGTGGTGACGGCCTCAGCCTGGCTGAACTGGCGCGTGCGCCGCCTCGCGCGAGCGCAGCTGTATGACGCGCGCCTGAAGAACGGCCTGCTGGTCGATGCCATCGACGGCATCGAGAGCGTGAAGGCCGCCGGCGCGGAGTGGAAGATGCTGGCGCGCTGGCGCGAACTGACCGCATCGGCCTCGGCGCTGGAGCTCGACACGCGCCACCTGTCGTCCACCTCCGCCCACTTCGCGCAATTTCTGCAGCAGCTCAGCTATGTGGCGATCATCGGGGTCGGCGCATGGATGACCGGCCAGGGAATGATCACGATGGGCGCGCTGATCGCCTGCTCGATCCTGAGCAACCGCGCGCTGGCACCGATCACACAGGTATCGACGCTGGTCACGCAATGGCAGCACGCGCAAGAGGCGCTCAAAGGACTCGACGAGATGATGAAGCTGCCGATCGAGCATCCGCAGGGCATGCAGGCCGTCATACCGGCCGGCTGCGCCGGCGAACTGCGGCTGCAGGACGCGAGCTTTTCCTTCAGCAGCCAGCTGCCCGCGCTGCAGTCGCTGAGCCTGCGCTTTCCTGCCGGCGAGCGGGCCGCCGTCATCGGCCCGGTCGGCTCCGGCAAGTCGACGCTGATCCGCCTGCTGTCGGGGCTCTACCGGCCGGGCGAAGGCAAGATCTTTCTCGACGGCGTAGACATGGCGCTGATCGCGCCGGAATTCCTGCACGAGCAGATCGGCTACCTGCCGCAGGACGTGCGGCTGCTGCGCGGCACGCTGCGCGACAACCTCGTGCTCGGCCTCGCGCCGCCGGCCGACGGCGATATCCTGCGGGTGGCGGCGGCGACCGGCCTCGACCGCGTGATCGCCGCGCATCCGCTCGGCCTCGACCTGCCGATCTCCGAGGGCGGGCGCGGTCTCTCCGGCGGCCAGCGCCAGCTGGTGGGACTGACCCGCCTATTGATCGCGCAGCCGAAGATTTTGCTGCTGGACGAACCGACAGCGGCGATGGATGGCGACCTCGAAGCGGCGGTCGTGCAGCAGGTCTTCGGCACGCTTGCGCGAGACACCACGCTGATCGTCATCACGCACAAGGCCAGCCTGCTGCGCATGGTCGAGCGCATCGTCGTGCTCGACCAGGGCCGGGTCGTACTCGACGGCCCGCGCGCCGAGGTGCTGGCGCGGCTGGCCGCGCCCGTGCCGACAGCACCGAAGCCGACCCACGTGCGGGACGCGCCGCTGGCGAGGGAGGGTTGACCATGGGCCATCCGCAACCGGAACCGCGCAAGCCGCCGACGCGCCGCAAGCTGGCGCTGGCCGGCGCCCCGCGCACGGCCGGCGCACGCTCAAGCTGGGTCATCTGGAGCAGCCTGCTGGCCTTGCTTGCCTTCTTCGGCTGGGCATCGCAGGCCGAGCTGGAGCAGCTCACGCGCGCGCCGGGACAGATCATCGCCGGCTCGCGCACGCAAGTCATCCAGGCCAGCGACGGCGGCGTGCTGTCGGCGCTGCTGGTCAAGGAAGGCGACAAGGTGGCCAAGGGCCAGCTGCTGGCGCGGCTGGACGACAACAAGCTGCGCGCGGCGTATTTCGAGACGCGCTCGCGTGCCGTCGCGCTGCGTGCCACGGTCGCGCGCCTGCAGGCGGAGCTGTTCGGCGGGGAGCCCGTCTTCGCGGCCGATATCGGCAGCTACCCGCAGTTCCGCGACAACCAACTCGCGCTGCTTGAAAAGCGTCGCGCGTCGATCGGCGAAGAGGTCGCGGCGCTGCAGGCCATGCTGGAGCTTGCAAAGCGGGAACTGGCCATGACGGCGCCGCTGGTGGCCACCGGCGACGTCTCGCAGGCCGAGTTGCTGAAGCTCGAGCGGCAAGTGGCCGACCTGCAGGCGCAGGTCACCAACCGCAACAACAGGTACCTGCAGGATGCGCAAGCCGAACTGTCGCGCGCCGAGGAGGAACTGGCCGGCGTGCAGCAAATGCTGGCGCAGCGCGCCGACCTGCTATCGCGTGCCGAATTGCGCGCGCCGGTCCATGGCCTGGTGAAGAACATCCGCGTGACGACGCTGGGCGGCGTGCTCAAGCCGTCGGAGGAACTGATGCAGATCGTGCCGCTGGAGGACGAACTGGTGGTCGAGGCGCGCGTGCGGTCGGCCGACATCGCCTTCATCCGGCTCGGGCAGCCGGCCAGCGTGAAACTCGATGCCTACGACTACACCGTGCATGGCTGGCTCGAGGGCACGGTCAGCTACATCAGCCCCGACACGCTGACCGAGGACCTGAAGCAGGGCGAGCAAGCTTACTACCGCATCCGCGTGAAGGCGGGCGACCGCAGCTTCGGCGGCCGGCCCGGACAGGGCATCGACCTGCAGCCGGGCCTGACGGCCACCGTCGAGGTCAAGACCGGCAAGAACACGGTCCTGCGCTACCTTGCCAAGCCCATCATCAAGACCATGCAGGAATCGCTGGTTGAAAAATGAACCGGTAGCGCTACTCAGTCCGGCCAGTCGATGGCAGCGGCCAGCGCGCCGCGCAGCGCATTGCAAACGCAGATCGCCTCGGCAGCGCGCAAATCGTCGCGCGTGAGCGCTCGCTCGGTGGCGCACCATGCCGGATCGTCGAGCAGCACGGCGCGCATCACGCCCGGCAGCACGCCGCAGGACAGCGGCGGTGTATGCCAGCGGCCACCGAGCCGCAGGAAGACATTACTGCGGCCGCCCTCGGTCAGTTCGCCGCGCTCGTTGAAGAACAACGTATCGAAAGCGCCGACCGACTCGGCGTGGCGCCAGCCCTCGTCATAGACGCGGCGCAGGGTCGTCTTGTGCGCGAGCAGCGGGTCGCCGGGCGGCATCGCGATATCGGACAGCAGCACGCGCACCGGCGCGGCCAGTGGCACCAGCGGTGCCAGCGGCGCCGCCGTGACGCCGATGTCGCCGCCAGCCGCCAGTGCCAGCCGCAGGCGCGCCGGCTGCGCGGCAGGCAGCGCATCGCAGGCAGCCTGCAGCCGCTGGCGGACCTGCGCCGCGTCGTAGCCGAAGCCGAGTTGCGCGGCCGAGCGCGCGAGGCGCTCGAGGTGGCGCTCGAGGTGGCGCACGCCTTCGCGCGTTGCATGCAGGGTCTCGAAAAGCTCGAAACCCGGCGCGATGCCGGTCAGGAAGCGCGCTTTCAGCAGGCACTCCTGATACTCGGTGCGTGCATCGCTGTCGTAAACGATGCCGGCGCCGACGCTCATTTCGGCGCTGCGCCGGTCGTTGCCGTCGGGCGCATCGAGCAGCAGGGTGCGGATCGGCACCGACAGCGTGAAGTCGCCGAGGCATCCGGGCGCGGCCGGCGGCTCGAACCAGCCGATGCCGCCGGTGTACAGGCGCCGCGGCCAGCGCTCCAGTTCATCGATGATCTGCATCGTGCGCCGCTTCGGCGCGCCCGTGATCGACCCGCACGGGTAGAGCGCGTCGAACACCTGACGCAAGCCGAGACCGGGCACGGCCTCGGCCTCGATGGTCGAGGTCATCTGCAGCACACTGCCGAAACGCTCGACCGAGAACAGCGCCGGCACCCGGACCGATCCGGTGCGCGCGATGCGGCCGAGGTCATTGCGCAGCAAATCTACGATCATCAGGTTTTCCGAGCGCTCCTTCTCGCTCGCGCGCAGCGCCTGCGCGCGGCGCTCGTCGATGTCCGCTGCGCCCGTGGCGGATGCGGTGCCCTTCATCGGCCGGCAGGTCAGCCGGCCGCCCAAGTGACTGACAAACAATTCGGGTGACAGCGACAACACCATCGTTTCGTCGGGCAGCCGCAGCAGCGCGCCGTACGGCACCGGCTGCCGTGCGCGCAGCGCCACATACAGCGCAACGGGATCGCCATGCACGTCGAAACGCAGCGGAAAGGTAAGGTTGACCTGGTAGGTGTCGCCGGCGGCGATAGTGCGATGGATGGCATCGACCGCCGCGTCGAATCCCGGCTCGTCCAGCAAGGGCGTCAGGCCGGAGACCCCATGCGCGGCGGCACCGGCCTGCGCGGCTAGCCACGCCTCGACCTCGGCGGCGGACATCCTGCGGCACTCCTCGAACAGCAGCACCGTGACCAGTGTGCGGGGTGCAGGCCGGCTGAGTCCCAGGCGCTGCAGCGCGTGGCCGAGCTCGTAGTCGAACAGGCCGACCGCATGGCAGCCCTGCGCCAGCGCGGCTTCGAGCGCGGCGAACAGTTGATCCGGCGTCATGCCGTCGCCGGCGACCAGCGTGCGCTGCAGGCCGGTGTACAGCCGCGACGGGCGCGACTGCGGATCGGCGGCGGTGCCCGCATCATCGAGCAGCGCGAAAACCTTGTTGGCGGGGAGCAGCGAGGGCATCGGAGGCAGGCGGACGGTCAGCGCGACATGATACTGCGTCGCGCCTTCATTGCCCGAGGCGGGCAGCGAGGAAATCGATCAGCACGCGCACCCGGTGCGGCACCTGCCGGTTGCTGGGCAACATCGCGTAAATGCCCAGCTCAGGCAGGGCAAACTCGTCCAGCAGCGTCACCACGCGGCCGGCGGCCAGCGCCGGCTCGACAATGAAGTCCGGCTGTATCGTGATGCCCAGCCCCTGCGCGGCCGCCTCGGTCAGCGCCTCGCCGTTGCTGGCGCTGATGCGCGCATCGACGGGAAAGGCCGTCCATGCGCCACCGACGAGGTAGGTCCAGGCGGCCGGCGTGCCGGCCATGCTGTAGCCGAGGCATTCGTGCTGCGCCAGCTCCGACGGATGACGCGGCCGGCCGCAGCGGGCAAGGTAGTCCGGCGCGGCCACGGTGCGCAGGCGGATCGTGCCCAGCCGGCGCGCCACTTCGTTCAGGCCGAGATGGGCGGTGATGCGAATGGCCAGGTCCACGCCCTCCTCGATCAGGTGTACGCGCCGGTCGGTGTAATCCATGTCCAGCCGCACCTCGGCATGCTCGCGCGCAAACGCCAGCAGCAGCGGCACCAAGCGGGACAGCCCGTAGGACAGCGGCAGGCTGACCCGGATCGGGCCGCGCGCCGCCAGCCGCTGCGCGGCCAGCCCGGTCTCGGCCTCCTCGACCAGGTTCAGGATCACGCGGCATTTTTCCAGATAGGCCGCGCCGGCCGAGGTCAGCGTCAGCCGGCGCGTGCTGCGCTCCATCAGCTTGGCGCCGAGATGCTCCTCGAGCGCCGCCACCTGCCGCGTGACGACCGAACGCGCCACGCCGAGTTGCTGGGCAACGGACGAAAAACTGCCGAGTTCGGCCACCCGGACGAAGACATGCATGGCAGACAGTCGATCCATTGTTGCGCCCTGCGCAATAAAGATGTCCTGATTGTCACCTATTTCGATGCAGCCGTCAGGACTACAGTAGGTCCATCCACCGGAGGTAGCCACGATGAACCTGCCCACGCTCTTCGTCCCCCACGGCGCACCGACCTTCGCGCTGCGCCCGGGCGCGGCCGGGGCCGCCCTTGCCCGACTCGGTGCGTCGCTGCCGAGGCCGAGGGCCATCGTGATGGTGAGTCCTCACTGGGATTTGCCGGTCGCGACCGTCGGCACCGCCGATCGCCTCGACACGATTCATGATTTCACCGGCTTCCCACCAGCGCTGTACGAGATCCGCTATCCGGCCACCGGCTGCCCGGAAGCGGCGCGCGATGTCGTGCAGGCGCTGCGCGCGGCCGGCCTGCCGGCAGCTGAAGCGCCGGCGCAGGGACTCGACCATGGCGCATGGATTCCGCTGCGGCTGATGTATCCGGATGCGGACGTGCCGGTGATTCCGCTGTCGCTGCAAAGCCATGAGGGCGTGCGCGGCGCGTACCGGCTCGGCGAAGCACTCGCCCCGCTGCGGGAGCGCGGCTTCCTGATCATCGGTTCGGGTAACCTCACCCACAACCTCGGCGACTACCGCCTCGCCCGCATGCAGGGCGGCGAGGGCCTCGACTATGTGCGCCGCTTTCCCGAGTGGATGACCGAGCGCCTGCAGCAGCACGACCTCGATGCACTGCTGGACTACCGCCGGCAGGCACCGGACGCGGTACGCGCCCATCCGGGCGACGAGCACCTGCAGCCGCTGTACGTGGCGCTCGGCGCGGCGGGCCGCGGCGCCGCGGTCGAGCATGTGCATGCCAGCATCAGCGACAGCGTACTGGCGATGGATGCCTTTGCGTTCACGCCGCCGCACTGACACCGCAGCGCCGGCGAGCAGGATTTTCCGGCCTGACCTACGATAAGCGCCGTTCCGTCCCGCCGCACGCGGCCTGATCCACCCTCAATCAACCCACGGAGAAACCACGATGAAAACTTTCGCCCGACTCGCTTCTGCCCTCGTCCTTGCCAGCGCCTTCGGCGCGCCGGCCATGGCCGCGCCGGAGACCTACGCGATCGACAACAGCCACACCTTCCCGCGCTTCTCGTACAACCACCTCGGCTTCTCGCAACAGGTGTCGCGCTTCAACGGCACGACCGGCAAGGTCGTGTTCGACAAGGAAGCGAAAACCGGCTCGGTCGACATCACGATCGACATGAAATCCGTCGACACCGGCTCCAAGCTGTTCGACGAGCACATCCAGGCAGAGGATTTCCTGCACACCGCGAAATTTCCGACCGCGACCTTCAAGTCGACCAAGGTCAACTTCAGCGGCGACAAGCCGGCCAGCATCGAAGGCGATCTGACGCTGAAAGGCATCACGAAGAAGGTCGTGCTGAGCGTAACCTCGTTCCAGGCCATGCCGCACCCGATCGTGAAGAAGGATGCGATCGGCGCCAACGCGCACACCACGGTCAAGCGCACCGACTTCAACATGGGCAAGTACGCGCCGGCAGTCAGCGACGAGGTGAGGATCGACATCGCATTCGAGGCAGTGAAGCAATAGGTTTCCTTTCTGCCGATACAATGCCCGCTCGACGACCTGCGTCGGGCGGGCATTTTTCTTTCGGGCGGCGATGAGCACTACCACCTCCACTTCCGCGCTGCGGCAGATGCCGGCCGGCGTCTGGGCCCTGGGCTTCGTGAGCCTGCTGATGGACATCTCGTCCGAGATGATCCACAGCCTGCTGCCGTTGTTCATGGTCGGCACGCTCGGCGCCAGCGCGCTGATGGTCGGCATCATCGAGGGCGTGGCCGAGGCGACGGCGCTGATCGTCAGGGTGTTCTCGGGCGCGCTGTCGGACTACCTCGGCAAGCGCAAGGGACTAGCGGTGCTGGGCTACACCATGGGCGCGTTGTCAAAGCCGCTTTTCGCGCTCGCCTCCGGCAGCGGACTGGTGCTGGGCGCGCGCTTCATCGACCGCGTCGGCAAGGGCATCCGCGGCGCGCCGCGCGATGCGCTTATTGCCGACCTTGCCCCGGCCGGCATGCGCGGCGCGGCCTTCGGCCTGCGGCAGTCGCTCGATACGGTGGGCGCCTTCCTCGGGCCGCTGCTGGCGGTCGGCCTGATGCTCTTGTGGAGCAATGATTTCCGCGCGGTGTTCTGGGTGGCGGTGATTCCCGGCCTGCTGTCGGTAGTCGTGCTGCTGATCGGCGTGCGCGAGCCGCCGCTGGCGCCCGACCATCGCCGCAGCAATCCGGTCACGCGCGCCAATCTCGCGCGCATGGGCAGCGCCTACTGGTGGGTGGTCGCCATCGGCGCGGCCTTCACGCTGGCGCGCTTCTCGGAAGCCTTCCTCGTGCTGCGTGCCGAGCAGGCCGGCATCGCACTGGCGCTGGTGCCGCTGGTGATGGTCGCGATGAACGTGGTCTATGCGGCGTCGGCCTATCCGTTCGGCCGGCTGTCGGACCGCATCAGCCAACCGCTGCTGCTGGCGCTCGGGCTGCTGGTGCTGGCCGCGGCCGACCTCGTGCTCGCGCTGCCGCCGACCACGGCAACCTTGCTCGCCGGCGTGGCGCTGTGGGGCGTACACATGGGGATGACGCAGGGGCTGCTGGCGGCGATGGTGGCCGACGCCGCACCGGCCGACCTGCGCGGCACGGCATTCGGTTTCTTCAACCTGATGTCGGGGCTGGCGAT
This sequence comes from Burkholderiaceae bacterium, assembly GCA_023653025.1. Classification (GTDB taxonomy): domain Bacteria; phylum Pseudomonadota; class Gammaproteobacteria; order Burkholderiales; family Burkholderiaceae_D; genus Pernthalerella. Next base: position 4,965 of record JAMNXS010000064.1, on the reverse strand, counting down.
GCTGGCCGCGAGCGTGATCGCCGGCCTGCTGTGGGACCGCCTCGGCGCGGCCTATACCTTCCACGCCGGCGCAGTGTTCTGCGCGCTCACGCTGCTGGCGCTGTGGCTGCGACCGCGCTGATCAGTTGCGCGGCAGGTAGAGCTTGTCCTTGTCGAGCTTGTAGGTCCACGGCAGGCCTGCATTCTTCCAGCCGTTGACCACGCGCTTGCCGGCATCGGGTCCGTCCTTCGCGACGTCGCCCTCGAAACCGTCGATCACCGTGTAGACCTTCGCATAGCCCTGCTCGGCCAGCAGGTTGGCGGCTTTCGACGTGCGGTCGCCCGAGCGGCAGATCAGGATCACGGTGTCGTTCTTGCCCAGCCCCTTCGCCGCGAGGCGGCGCGCAACCTCGGCCTCGAAGTCGCCGTTGAACTCGAGCTTGAAGCGGCCCGCCTTTTCGTCCCACGGCGCATTCGGCGGATGCTCGAGCAGAGGCACGTGCGCATCGACGGTCGCGGCCATGCCGGTGTAGCTGACCTCGCCGCGTGTGCGGATATCGAGGAACAGCGCCTTCTCGCCGAGCTGCTGCTTTAGCGCATGCGCCTCTTTCGCATCGACATAGAGGCCGGGCTTCGTCTGCTTGGACTGCGGCACCTGCGCCGCATCGATGGCCTGCACCGGCGCTATCCACAGCAGGGCCGACAGCGTCAGGCAGGCGCCGGCGATCCGGCTTGACGGGATGGTCATCACTAGCATCAGGCCTCCTCGAGTCCGGATCATCAGGAGCGCGCGCTGCCCGCCTCGCCGGTCATCACCGGCGCCATGCGGGCCACGCCGATCTGCGCCTCGAACGCACGCAGTCGCTTGTAGACCGAAATCAGTTCGACGATCGTGCTCCAGCTGCGCACGAGGAACTGGAACGACATCTCGACCCGGCCGAAGGCGCGCACGATCTGCTGCATCACGCCCAGCGTGATCGCGCCGGCGACCACGGTCGGTCCGAGCGCAATGTACGGCACCAGCACGCCGAATTGCAGGTAGCTGAACTTCGCGACGTCGAAATACATGTAATGGAAGAACAGCCGGAAGTAGTTGGTGCGCACATGCGAGAACAGGTCGCGCACCACCGGCGGGCCGGCGCGCGCGGCATCGTCCTCGCCATGCACCAGTTCCTTGCGGTAGGCCGCCTCGACGCGCTGGTTGTTGAACTCGAGCCCCGGCAGCTTGATGCCGACCAGCGCCAGCACCACCGTGCCGAACAGCGCGAACAGGATCGCGACATAGACCAGCGCATGATCGACCTGCCCCAGCACCGGCACCTCGGACACTTTCTTCGACAGGTTCCAGAGGATGGGCATGAACGCGAACAGCGTCATCAGCGAATCCAGCATGTTCGAGCCCAGCGATTCCATGATGACGGCAAAGCGCTTCGTGTCTTCCTGCACGCGCTGGCTGGCACCTTCGATCTGGCGCAGCACCGACCAGTTGGCCATGTAATAGTCGTTCATCGCCTGCCGCCAGCGAAACACCCAGTGCTTGGTGAAAAAGCCGAGCAGCACGGCCACCAGCACATAGGTGCCAGCCAGCTTGCCGAAGGTCAGCAGGAACTCGAAGAATTCCTCGAGCGTGACGTCGCCGGGCTTGCCGAGCGCCTTTTGCACCACGTCGTAAAAGCCGCCGAACCAGTCGTTGATCTTGACGTCGATCTCGACCTGGAACCAGGTGCCGAAAACAATGATGGCCGCGCCCGGCCACGACCACAGCAGCCAGCGACGGGACAGAAAATAGGACTTGAACATGCTTTGTCTCTGTATGAATTATTGTAGTTTGAAGTTTTCGCAAGGATCGGAACGCTCGGCCCCGTCAGTCAGCCACACGTAGTCGTAACGCCCGGCAAGCGACTGTATCAGTTCCAGGCTGTCCCTGTCCCCGTCCTTTTCATAGAAACCGACTGCAGAAACCGTCAGCGCGGGCGCCAGCGCGTTGAGCACCTGCGGCACGCCATAGTCCTTGCGAACATGGCCGTTGCCGGCGACCAGCACCGAGGGCCGGTTGTCCAGCAGGGCATGCGCCATCGAGATGTCTGTTGCGCGCTGGACCAGCCGCATCGGCGCGAGATAGCGGTCAGGCAGCTTGCCGCAATGCCCGCTGACGAGGTCGGCATCGAGCGTGCGCAGCGCAGCGGCCGACAGTGCGGCCTGCCGGTACGCCGCGTTCAGCGGCGGCGGCAGCGCATCCTCCCCTCGGGCCATCAATTGTTTCGAGAAGCCCGCGGGCAGGTTGCCGCCGACCACGGGCAGGCCGACCGCGCGTATGCCGTCGAACAGGCTCTGGTGCAGCGGCCAGCCCCAGCCCTCGGCGCTGAAGCCGGCCGCCTCGAGGTCGGCCAGCACGCTGCTGCCGAGTACGACCTTCGACGGCGCCGGCAAATGCTCGGCCACGACGGTGGTGCGCACGCCGGCAATGCGGGCAATCAGTTGCCCGCGCAGCGCATGGTGGCGTGGGTTGTCATGCAATTCGCCCAGTAGCACGACGTCCTGCTTGCCGAGCCGCTCGGCCAGTTGACGCTCGCTGATTTCCTCGCTGGTGCGCAGGTCGATGATCCGGGCATGGACTGCCAGCGGCAGCAGAAGCAGCGCGAGCGCAGCGGCCAAGAGGCGCCCCGGCCGTTGTGTTGTTGAAATGGTCATCCGGCCTCGTCATGACGGGAAAAGAATCGCCACATTCTAGTTTCAGCCGCGGAATCGTGCGCGGCGTCGGCGTTCAGCCTTGCAAGCGCTTTGACCAGTCGACCAGGGCAGCGAGCATCTTGCCGAGATTCTCGGCGGTCGCTGCATCGGTCAGCCGGCCGTCGGCGTCGAACTTGTTCGGCGCGCCGGAGATGAACACCTCGGGCCGGTTCAGCAGGTGGCCGTTTAGGTAGACGAACACCTGCCGTAGATGGTACTGCGCGCGCGACGTGCCGAGGCCGCCCGGCGTCGCGCCGAGGATGGCGATTGGCTTGCCGTCAAACGGCTGCTCGGGCGGACGCGAGGCCCAGTCGATCGCATTCTTCAGCACGCCGGGTATCGAGAAGTTGTATTCCGGCGTGGCAATCAGCAGCGCGTCGGCAGCGCGTATCTGCTCGCGCAACTGCTGCACCGGCTCGGGCAACCCCTGCGCGCGCAGGTCTTCGTTATAGATCGGTATCGGCGAGAGATCGAAGATCGACATCGTCACTTGCTGCGGTAGCACCTCGCTGCAGGCACGCAGCGCCGCCGTGTTGAGGGAGGCTTTCCGGAGACTGCCCGAGATACCGAGAATATGCATGATCGTTCCTTGTCAATCGGGGAATTTTGACCGCGGCGCGGCATCGAATTCTGCCTCAACCGGCGCGTGCCTGCAGCAAGGCCGCTCCAATCCCAACCCAAGGAGACGATGATGGCGCAGGAAAATTTACAAGCCCGGGGCCAAGGCAGTTTTTCGCTCGACGACCCGACACAGGCCCTGATGCATGACCACAATTATGTGCGACAACTGATGCAACGCTACCTGACCACGCAGGACGAGAAGGTCAGGCAGCAGGCCGGTCCGCAAATCTGCGAGGCGCTGCAGATGCACACGACGCTGGAGGAGGCTGTGTTCTACCCGCGCGTGCAGGAACTCGATCCGGCGCTGGTCGAGAAATGCCAGGATGACCATCAGGAAACTGACGAGTTGCTGGTACAGCTGCAGGAATTGCAGCCGGGCGAGGACGCGTATGACGACCTCATGCAGCAATTGCATGATGCCGTAATCGCGCATATCGAGCTCGAGGAGCAGCAGCTGTTTCCGGCAGTACGCAACTCGGCGATGGACCTGCAGGACCTCGCGCTCAGGATGCAGGCCTACGAGGCCAACCTGATCTCGGCGCAGGCCGCCAGTGGCAAGGGGTCGCAGCCGGGGAGCCAGTTGCATTGATGGGCGGTACTTGGTGGCGGGCGTCGATGGCGGATTTCGCTGCGCTCTATCCGCCCTACGCATCTTTCGGGTGGAACGTAGGGCGGGTAGAGCGCAGCGAAACCCGCCATCCGCACCCCGCACTCCGCACCCCGCACCCCGCACTCCGCACCCCGCACTCCGCACCCCGCACCCCGCAACCCGCACCCCGCACTCCGCACCCCGAACCGCCCACCGCGCACCTGCCCCTGCTCGTCAACTCCTCCCCGTCAGCGGCCCGCCGAGCATCGCCGTCTCGAACGCTTCCTGGACGAAGCGCAGGTGGTCGCGCTCGTTGTCCAGCGCCGCCGTGAAGTCGGCGGCCATCTGGTCGTGGTTCTGCGATTCGGCCAGCGCGATCAGCAACTCCCAGCCGTTGTTGTCCGCCAGCTCGGCGATCAGCACCGCATGCAGCGCCTGCGCTGCCGTCGTGCGGGGGTCGGTCACGGCCTGCAGCAGGCCGGCCGATTCGATGCCGGCCAGATCGGCGCAGGGCGTCTGCACGGTCGGATCGCCGCCCAGGCTCTGAATCGCTTTGGCGACCAGCGCGAAATGCTGCGCCTCCTCGTCGCGGATCTGGATCAGGATGGGCAGCGGCACGGTCGTGCTGCCGGCACGCTCGAGCGCTTCGACCTTGTCGATCAGCGCGTCGTACAGGCGCGTGCCGGTGCGCTCGAACGCCAGCCGCTCGCCGAGCTTGTCGAGCAGCAGTTGCGGTTCGTTGCCCATCAGCGCCGAAGTGCCGGTGGCGACCATGCCCTTCACCGTGCCCGGCGGCGGCATCGATCCGAGTTGGTCGGCATCGGCGATGTAATCGTTACGTATCCGTGCAATTTCTGCCGGGTCGCCGGAGGCCGGCGGCATCAGCGACGTAATGTCGCGCTCGAGCGCGGCGGTGTCGAACGGCGACATCTGGACGCCGGTGCGGTTCATGCCGGTAGAGACTTGTTCCTTCATCATCGCTCCTCGGTGGTGATGGGCCTGTGATTCGGTCGGTGATTCGGTCAGTGCATGGCTCAGTGCAAGGT
>JAMNXS010000115.1 GCA_023653025.1 Burkholderiaceae bacterium | reverse complement strand
ATGGCGGGTAGAGCAAAGCGAAACCCGCCATCCAACGGCAGGCAATCACCCATAGGGCGGTTAGAGCAAAGCGAAACCCGCCGCCACCGCCGTCTCAGGCAAGAAACAGGAACACCGTCGGCTTTTTCCTGAAGGCCGGCATCTTCCCCGCTGCGATTTCGGTCTTCCATTGCTGCGCGCCGGCAGTCCTGATGAACTCGGTGTCCAGTGTCAGATCGGTTGCCACGCAGATCAGCGTGCCGGGCGCGCAGTGCGTGGCCAGCGCCTCGAGCATTGCTTCGTTGCGATAGGGCGTCTCGATCAGGATCTGCGTTTGCTTATCCTGACGCGAGCGCTGCTCGAGCTGCCGCAGGCGCGCGGCGCGATCATTTGCATCGGTCGGCAGGTAGCCGTGGAACGCGAAGCTCTGGCCGTTCAGCCCGCTGGCCATCAGCGCCAGCAGCAGCGACGACGGCCCGACCAGCGGCCTGACCGTTATCCCGCGCTGGTGCGCCAGCCGCACCAGGTCGGCCCCCGGATCGGCGACGGCCGGCACACCGGCTTCCGACAGCAGGCCGGCATCGCGGCCGTCGAGCAGGGGCGCCAGCAGTGCCGGCAGTTGCGCGGCGGGCGTATTGACGTTCAGTTCGCGGATATCGATCTCCTGCAGCACCGTTCGCAGCGGGTGCGTGACGGCGACGGCCTTCAGGAAGGCGCGGGCTGTTTTTGCGTTCTCCGCCACGAAGCAGCCCAGCCGCGCGGCGTGCGCGCGCACCGGCTCGGGTATCACGTGCGACAGCTCGCCGGGGCCGAGCGAGTTCGGGATCAGGTACAGGGTGCCGGGCATGGTGTCAGTCGGCAAACAAGGGCATGCCTGCCGTGCGCAGCATGGAAACCAGCGCGATCAGCGGCAGGCCGGTGAGGGCGGTCGGGTCGTCGCTGCGGATATTCTCCAGGATGGCAATGCCCAGCGCTTCGTTTTTTGCGCTGCCGGCACAGTCGTAAGGCTGTTCGATGCGCAGGTAGGCGTCTAGCTCGGCATCGGGCAGATTCCGGAACCGGACCCGCGTCGGCACGTTGTCGTACTGCAGCCGGCGCGGGGCAGCCTGCCGCGTGTCGAGTACGCACAGCGCGGTATGGAACAGCACTTCGCGACCGCGCATCCATTGCAGCTGCGCGAGCGCGGCCTCATGGGTACCGGGCTTGCCGATCTGCGCGTCATCGAGCGTTGCCAGCTGGTCCGAGCCGATGATCAGCGCCTCGCCGCTGCCGGCGGCGACTGCCTCGGCCTTGGCAACAGCCAGCCGCAAAGCGGTGTCGGCCGGCGCCTCACCGGCCAGCGGCGATTCGTCGATGTCGGGCGACACGGCGTCGAAGGGCAGTCTCAGGCGGGACAGCAATTCCCTGCGGTAGGTGGAGCCGGAGGCGAGGATCAGTCGGGGCAAGGGCGTCGAGGGCATGCGGAGGAAGGCGGTGGCGCGCGGGATGGGATGATTAGGAAAACCCTGTTATGATACCGGGTTTTCCGGAGCCGACATGCCTGCCCAGACCGTCGACAGTTTCGAGTTTTGCCGTCTCGGCGAGCGGTTGTCGGGCGCGACGCCGGTGGCCGGGTTCGATCGGCTGCTGCGCGACCTCGCGGACGCCAACGGCGAAATCCGCTGGCGCTTCGAGGGTGGGCGGCACCCGCAGGGCCTGCCCCAGCTGGCGATGGCGGTCGAGGGTGAGGTCACGCTGGTGTGCCAGCGCTGCCTTGCACCCTTCGTTCATCCGATCGCGTCGGAAACCCTGCTCGTGCTGGCAAGCGACGAGGCTTCCGCGGACGAAGTCGAGCAGCGGCTGGACGACGACAGTCTCGAGGTGATCGCCGGCTCGACCGCGCTCGACCTGCTGCAACTGGTGGAAGACGAGGCTTTGCTGTCTCTGCCGCTGTCGCCGCGCCACCCGGTATGTCCGGGCGATGTGCTTGCGGTGGCCGTCGACAAACCGGAATCGCCGTTCGCGGTGCTGAAGAAGCTCAAGACCTGAGCTTAGGCGTGCGGCGTTGGCGGATGACCGTTTTGGCAACTTGCCGCGGGCGTCCCTCGTATTGAGGGAAGCTGCTTCCCTTGTGTTAAAATTTTGGATTCACCGATTTAGGAGCAAGCCATGGCTGTTCAACAGAACAAAAAGACCCCGTCGAAGCGCGGTATGCATCGTGCCCACGATTTCCTGACCCCGCCGGCGACCGCCATCGAGCCGACCACGGGCGAAACGCACCTGCGCCACCACATCAGCCCGAACGGCTTCTACCGCGGCCGCAAGGTCCTGAAGACCAAGAACGACGAGTAAGTCGTTCTCACCGCACGCACAGCATCACAGCAAAGCGGCGCCAAGGGTCGACGACTGCTTGCGCCGTTTTTGTATGCGCGAACACTGTCATAACGCCATGGTTGGTCGGCCGTTTCCCGGTTCGGGAACGCGCGCCCGAAGATCATGACCGTGCGCATCTCGATTGACTGCATGGGCGGCGACCACGGCCCCTCGGTCACCGTTCCCGCTTCCGTTGCCTTCGCCAATCGCGAATCCGATGTCCGGCTGCTGCTGGTCGGGCGCGAGGACGCCGTGCGCGCCGAGCTGGCCCGGCACGGTGCTACCGACCATCCGCGCATCGAGGTCGTGAACGCCACCGAGGTCGTCGAAATGGATGACCCGCTTGAGGTCGCGCTGCGCCGCAAGAAGGACTCGTCGATGCGGGTCGCGATCAGTCTCGTCAAGGACGGCTCGGCGCAGGCCTGCGTCTCGGCCGGCAATACCGGCGCGCTGATGGCGGTCTCCCGCTATCTGCTCAAGACGCTGGCCGGCGTTGATCGTCCGGCGATCTGCACCATTCTCCCGAACCAGAAGGACGGCCCGACCTACGTGCTCGATCTGGGCGCCAATGTTGACTGCGAGCCGCTGCACTTGCACCAGTTCGCGCTGATGGGCTCGGCGCTGGTCGCCGCCGTCGAGGGGCATGCACGGCCGACCGTCGGCCTGCTCAACGTCGGCGCGGAAGATATCAAGGGCAACGAGCTGGTCAAGCAGACGGCCGAGCTGCTGCGGGCCGACCATGCGAAGGGTCTGATCAATTTCTACGGCAACGTCGAGGGCAACGATATTTTTGAAGGCACGACCGACATCGTCGTCTGCGACGGCTTCGTCGGCAACGTGACGCTGAAGGCTGCCGAGGGGCTGGGCCGCCTGATCAAGGGCGTGCTGACCAGCGAGCTGAAAAAGGGCTGGCTGAACATGCTCGGCGCGCTGATCGCCAGCCGTGCACTGCGGCGCATTTCGCAGCGGCTCAATCCGTCCCGCTACAATGGCGCGAGCCTGCTGGGCTTGCGCGGACTGGTCTTCAAGAGCCATGGCGGCGAAAGCGCCTACGGTTTCGAATGGGCGATCCGCCGCGCTTACGAGGCAGCGCGCCATGACGTACTGTCGCGCATCGAGACCTCGATCGCCGAACTGATGCCGCAGGCGACGGCGGCGCATGCCATCAACGAACAAAAAACCGCATGAGCATCTATTCCCGCATCACCGGCACCGGCAGCTGCCTGCCGCCGCGCCGCGTGACCAATCATGAACTGGCACAGACGCTGGCGCAGAAGGGTCTCGAGACCTCCGACGAGTGGATCGTCTCGCGCAGCGGCATCTCTGCCCGCCATTTTGCCGATGAGAGCGTGCTTTCCAGCGACCTCGCTGCGGCCGCCGCGCGTAACGCGCTGAAGAGAGCGAAGCTGTCGCCGGACGACATCGACCTGATCATCCTCGCGACCTCAACCCCGGATTTCCTTGGCGGCTTTCCGAGCACGGCCTGCGTCGTGCAGCGCAAGCTCGGCATCACGAATCACTGCGCCGCGCTGGACGTGCAGGCCGTCTGCAGCGGCTTCGTCTACGCGCTGTCGGCCGCCGACAGTTTCATCAAGTCCGGTATGCACAAGCGCGTGCTGGTCATCGGCGCCGAAGTGTTCTCGCGCATCCTGGATTTCAACGATCGCACGACCTGTGTGCTCTTCGGCGACGGCGCCGGCGCGGTGGTGCTGGAAGCTTCGGAGGAGCCCGGCATTCTCGCGACGCGCCT
>JAMNXS010000063.1 GCA_023653025.1 Burkholderiaceae bacterium | reverse complement strand
ATGATGAAGCTGCCGGAGGAGCATGACCTCCGGTTCCGACACACTGTGGCAACCATGGAAGAGGAGTTAAGCGTGCGCTATCTGACATCGATCGAACGCCTGGCCATCAAGGAGGGCATGCAGCAGGGGATGCAGCAAGGGATGCAGCAAGGGATGCAGCAGGGGATGCAGCAAGGCATGCAGCAGGGAATACGGCAGGGAGTGCAGCAGGGCGAGGCACGGCTTCTGGGGCGACTGCTGGAACGGCGCTTCGGCGAGTTGCCGCCCTCGGTGATCGAACGTCTTGCATCGGCGACCGAGGCACAGATCGAGGCGTGGGCCGACGCCGTGCTGCGCAGCCAGACGCTGGAGCAGGTGTTCGACGGTTCCGAGCGACACTGAAGCCCATCCCACAAGGGCGTAACGCCAGACGCTCGACCACATGCAAGGTGCAGTATCGCCAAGTGCGCGTCGCCGTGTTTTTCCGAGCGGATCAGCGCTGAAGAATGGTCTTGCCTTAGAACAGGCTGGCCGGCGTGAAGCGCAGGCCGAACGAGATCCACTGTGCGTCGCGGTTGCCGCCGAGCTGGCTGCCGGCGGTCGTATCGAGCTGGAATAGACTGGGGATCACGTTGTACCGGACGCCGCCTTGCCAAAAGCTGGCGGCGGTATTGCCGAAGGTCTCTGCCACCAGGGTCCAGCGCGGGCTGACGTTCAGCTCGGATCCGATACCCCAGGTCGTCTGGCTGGACAGCGTAGCCTTGTCTTTTAGCCAGCCGGTGTTCAGGTGGATTACCACGCGGTCGTCCGCAAACGACAGCGACAGAGGCAAGTAGACGTAGGTATTGCCCAGCAGGTTGGGGCCCGGGTTGATCTGCGGATGCCGGATCGTGCCTGCGGCAATGCCGGCGCCCCAGCCATTGGTGGTCAGCGGCTTGAACAGGGTCTTGGCCTGGAACACGTAATCGTCGGTCCAGCCACCGAGTGCTCCACCGTTGGCGCCGCCGCCGGTATCACTGATTTTCGCCGTGCCGCCGCCAACCGTCAGCTCCAGATTACCCGTCGGGTTACAGGCAGGCAGCGCCCACAACTCGGTGCTGTTGCGGTACAGGCGCGTCCAGCTCTCGAGCTGGCAGCTGCCGGCCGTGGTGAGTCGGGCATCGTCGGTAACGAAGGGCCGCGCCGACCAGGCCGGGGCGCTGATGACGGCGCCCAGCAGGGCGACCAGGAGGCAGGAGAGTCGTCGCATCTCTCCAGTGTAGCAACCGGGAATGACGGTTCTGTTTCCGTCCCGCGCGAGCGACGAAAAAAAAGCCCGCCGAAGCGGGCTGTGAGATGGAGATTAGAAGACTTGCTGCGGGCTACTGTGTTACCAGATAGCCTTGCCGCTGGTATCCTTCAGCTCGGCTTTCCAGGCATCCTGGATCTGCTTGACGGTCGCTGCCGGCATCGGCACGTAGTCGAGTTCGGTGGCCATCTGACCGCCGTTCTTGAACGCCCAGTCAAAGAACTTCAGCACGGCGCGGCCGGTCAGTGCATCCGGCTGCACTTTGTGCATCAGGATGAACGATGCGCCGGTCGCCGGCCATGCGGTCTTGCCCGGCTGGTTGGTCAGCACGACGCCCATGCCCGGGGTCTTGGCCCAGTCGGCATTGGCCGCTGCGGCCTTGAAGGCGTCGTCATCCGGCTGCACGAACTCGCCGTCGCGGTTCTTCAGCTGCGTGTGCGCGATCTTGTTTTTCTTCGCGTACGAGTACTCGACATAGCCGAAAGCCCCCTTCACGCGCTGCACGTTGGCGGCCACGCCCTCGTTGCCCTTGCCGCCCACGCCGGTCGGCCACTTGACGGCGGTGTTCGCGCCAACGGTCTTCTGGAAGTCCGGGCTGACCTTCGACAGGTAGTCGGTCCACAGGAAGGTGGTGCCCGACGAATCGGCACGGTACACGACGGTGATGTTGGTCGCCGGCAGGTTGATGCCCGCGTTCAGGCTGGCGATGGCCGGGTCATTCCACTTGGTGATCTTGCCGAGGTGGATGTTGGCCACAACTTCGCCGGTCAGCTTCAGCTGGCCCGGGGCGATGCCGTCGAGGTTGATGACTGGTACCACACCGCCGATAATGGCCGGGAACTGCACCAGGCCATCTTTGTCCAGTTCGTCCTTGTCGAGCGGCTTGTCCGATGCGCCAAAATCAACGGTCTTGGCCTTGATCTGGCGGATGCCGCCGCCGGAGCCGATCGACTGATAGTTCAAGCCGATGCCGGTTTGTGCCTTGTAGGCTTCGGCCCACTTCGAGTAGATCGGGAACGGGAAGGTCGCGCCTGCGCCGGTGATTTCGGCAGCGTGCGCGGACAGGGACAGTAGAATGCCGGTCGCTGCTGCCGCAACGCCGTGGGTCAGGTGCTTGATACGCATGTTTGCTCCTATAGGGTTGTCTGTCAGTCATGAGACGGGTGGACTGTAAGTCATTTTTGTGTCAGCTTTATGACAGCTTCGCGCATCGTTCGTAAAATGAATGTTGAGTCAGGCGTTTGAGCGAGCGCAGAGGCTCACCTCTGCAACTCTTCAAAATTTTTCATCATGTCATCTTTCTGTCATCTGGCGGTACTACCCTCCCGCGGATGACTGCTGTGAAAAAAAACCTCCCCGTCCGCCGCCCCAAAATCGCCGCCGCTCTGCCCGCGCCGACCGGGCCGCGCCTGCTTAACCGCGAGCTGTCCCTGCTCGAATTCAACCGGCGCGTGCTGGCACAGGCAGAGGACGAGCGCATACCCCTGCTCGAGCGCCTGAAGTACCTGTGCATCGTCAGCAGCAACCTTGACGAATTTTTCGAGGTGCGCGTCGCCAGCCTGATGGCGCGCGATCGCCACGACCGCGGCTCGAACCAGCCGGCGTCGCTGCAAGGTTTCGAGAAGGTGAGCAAGACCGCGCACGAACTCGTGCGTCAGCAATACGCCACGCTGAACCAGCAGATCTTGCCGGCGCTGGCCGCCAGTGGCATTCATCTGCTGCGCCACCACGAGCGCAACGACGCACAGCGTGCATGGGTGAAGGAATTTTTCGAGCGCGAAGTGCGGCCACTGCTGACGCCGATCGTGCTCGATCCCGCGCACCCGTTTCCGCAGGTCGTCAACAAGAGCCTGAACTTCATCGTCGAGCTGGCCGGCAAGGATGCCTTTGGGCGCGGCACGACGATTGCCGTCATGAAGGCGCCGCGCGTGCTGCCGCGCATCATCCGCCTGCCCGACGGGCTGGCTGGCAAGGGCGCGGCCTACTGCCTGCTGTCGTCGATCATTCATGCGCACATCGCCGACCTGTTCCCAGGACGCGACGTGCTCGGCTACTCGCAATTCCGCGTCACCCGCGACAGCGACCTGTGGGTTGACGAAGAAGAAGTCAAGAATCTGCGCCAGGCACTGAAAGGCGAACTGCAGACCCGGCATTTCGGGTTCGCGGTGCGCCTCGAAGTCGCGCAGAACTGCCCGCCGCATCTCGCGCAGTTCCTGCTCGACCAGTTCGGCATCACGCCGGAGTTCCTGTACGGGGTCGATGGCCCCGTCAACATGGTGCGTCTGAACGAGCTGATCGATTACGCATCCAAGCCGGAGTTCCGTTTCGCGCCCTTCGCGCCAAAACTCTCCGTGACTGCGACCAACAGCGATTTGTTTTCGCTGATCTCGCGGCAGGACATCCTGCTGCACCATCCGTACGAGTCGTTCGACCCGGTGATCGATTTCGTGCGCACCGCGTCGCGCGACCCGGCGGTGGTCGCGATCAAGCAAACGATCTACCGCACCGGGATGAACTCGGCGCTGATGGAAGCCCTGATCGCCGCCGCGCAGAACGGCAAGGAAGTCACGGTCGTGGTCGAGCTGATGGCGCGCTTTGACGAGGAAGCCAACATCAACTGGGCCGACAAGCTCGAGCGCGTCGGCGCGCAGGTGGTCTATGGCGTGGTCGGGCTGAAGACCCATGCGAAGATGGCGCTGGTGATCCGGCGCGAATCGGGCAAGCTGAAGCTTTACGCGCACCTTGGCACCGGCAACTACCATCCGACCACAACCCGCTTCTATACCGACTTCGGCCTGCTGACCGCGAACCAGGCCATGGGGCGCGACGTCAATGAGGTCTTCATCAACCTCACCAGCCTGACCCGGCCGAAAAAACTCAACCACCTGTGGGTCGCGCCGTTCGACCTGCAAAAGGAAGTGGTGCGGGCCATCCGCAACGAGACCCGCGTCGCGAGCGAGGGCCGCAGTGCGCACATCATCGCCAAGATGAATTCGCTGCAGGACGAGTCCGTCATCGATGCGCTGTACGAAGCCTCGCAGGCCGGCGTGAAGATCGAGCTGATCGTACGCGGCGCCTGTGTGCTGCGTCCCGGCGTGCCGGGGCTGTCGGAGAACATCCGTGTGCGCTCCGTCATCGGCCGCTTCCTCGAGCATAGCCGCGTATTTTTGTTCCGCAACGACGGCGCGCACGATGTCTACCTGGCCAGCGCCGATTGGATGAACCGCAACCTGTTCCGCCGTGTCGAGGTGGCGTTCCCGGTGCTCGACAAGGCCCTGAAGAAGCGTGTGATCGACGAGGGCCTGAAGCCCTACCTGAAGGACAACTTGAATGCGTGGGAGCTGGATGGCGAGGGACGCTACCACCGCAAGAAGCCCGCCGCGCGCCAGCAGCCTTTCGCGGCGCAGACCCACCTGATGAAGGAGCTCGGCAACTGATGGACCTGGTCGTCTGGCGTCATGCGCAAGCAGAGGAGGGCATGCCCGACCATGCGCGGGCGCTGACGCCGCACGGCCGCAAGCAGGCAGCGCGGATGGGTGCATGGCTCGACCGCTGCCTGCCCAGCGGCTGCAAGGTGCTGTGCAGTCCCACGGTGCGCACGGTGCAGACAGTCGAGGCGCTCGGACGCAAGTTCAAGGTGGTCGATGCCATTGGCCCACTCGCCACGCCCGACGATGTGCTGAAGGTGGCCGGCTGGCCCGATGCGCGCACCCCGGTACTGGTCGTCGGCCACCAGCCGTGGTGCGGCCAGGTGGCGTCGCTACTGCTGGCCGGCAGCGTCCAGGACTGGACAGTGAAGAAGTCGAACGCCTGGTGGATCGCGCAGCGCGACCGCGAGGATGGGAACGAGGTTTACCTGAAGGCGGTGCTGGCGCCGGAGTTTTTCAGCGAGTAGGTGGCTCCGGTGGGCAGATGGCGGATTTCGCTGCGCTCTATCCGCCCTACGGTCGATTCACGATGCGTCTTCATGGGCGGCGGATTTCGCCTGCGGCTCTATCCGCCCTACGGGCGATTCACGATGCGTCTTCATGGGCGGCGGATTTCGCTGCGCTCTATCCGCCCTACGGACGATTCACGATGCGTTTTCGTGGGCGGCGGATTTCGCCTGCGGCTCTATCCGCCCTACGGGCGATTCACGATGCGTCTTCATGGGCGGCGGATTTCGCTGCGCTCTATCCGCCCTACGGGCAGTGGGCGTTTGCGTTTTACCGTAGGGCGGATAGAGCGCAGCGAAATCCGCCGCGCCACAGCAGGTCGGACCGACCCGCCCGCCATCAACGATACGACCCCCACAAACACGCCAGCCCCAACGGCGTGAACAGCCAATACTCTACCGGCGCGCCGCACACCCAATGCTTGTGCCATCCGGCATGCGTTTTCTTGAAGCGTGCAAAGCCGTAGGCCGGGTTGAGCAGGAACCACAGAAAATCCTCGCAGACCCAGAACAGCATGATGGAGCCCAGCACGCGCTGCTCGGCCGCCCACGAGTAGTCGCCGGCGAACACCAGCGGAAAGTGGAAGAACAGCGCCACCAGCGAAAACGCCCACGCATGGTAGCCCGTCATCGCGCGGCCGCCCCACAGCAAATCGAGCAGCCAGTGATGCTCGATGCGCCAGGTCGGCAGGTTCGCAGCCCAGCCGGCGTCGCCTTCGATGGCGATCTCCAGTTTCGCAAAGAAAAAACCGAGCAGCATGACGGCGGCCAGCGTCGTCAGGAAGGGCAGGAGGTCCGTCATGGCCCCAGCCTCCGCAGCAGATCGTGCGCCGCCTGCGGCCGACCCAGCGCCAGCGCGCGAGCGCGCATGCGCGACAGTGTGTCGCGCTCGGCGAGCAATTTGGCCAGCCGGAACTGCAGCGTGGCCGGATCGTCGGCGCGCAGCGCCACGCCTTCCTGCAGCAGCAGCGCGGCGTTGCGCTCTTCCTGTCCCGGAATCGGGCTGACCAGCAGCATCGGCAGCCCCATCACCAGACACTCGGACGTCGACAGCCCGCCCGGCTTGGTGATGGCCAGGTCGGCGCAGGCCATCAGCGCATGCACGTCGCCCGTGAAGCCGACCGCGCGCAGCCGCGCCGGATGGGCCGCCTCGATCGGCTTCAGCGATGCCAGCAGCGCCGCATTGCGGCCGGCCAGCACGATCAATTGCACCTCCGGATGCTGTTCGAGCAGGGTGCGGACGCCGTCGGGCGCCAGCCCGACACCGGCGCCGCCGCCCATCATCAGTACCGTCAGCCGGGCCGGGTCGAGTCCGAGCGCGCTGGCCGCCGCATGACGGTCGGGCGGGGCAGCGAAGCCGGGCATGGTCGGTATGCCATTGATCAGGATGCGCGCCGGCGGCACGCCCAGACGCTCGAGCCGGTAAGCCAGCTCCTCGTTGGCCACCGCGTAGCCGGATACGCCTTCCTGCACCCATAACTGATGCAGGTCGAAGTCGGTCACCTGCACCCACAGCGGGCAGCGCAGCCGGCCGTCGGCCCGGGCCGCGCCAAGAATCTCGGCCGGCAGGAAATGCGTGCAGACAATCGCATCCGGCGCGAACTCGGCGATGGCGTCGAACAGCCGCGCCGAACACAGCCGCTGCACGCGCCGCCGCAGGCGCGCCGCCAGGCCGCGCGTGGCGTTATGGTCGGTGGTTCGGTACAGCCAGCCCCAGGCTTCGGGCAGGCCGCTGGCGAGCTTCAGGTACAGATCGCTGTAGACCTTGCGGAACAAGGTCGGTACCAGCGTCAGCACGTCGATATGGCGCAGGACGAGCTGCGGGAGGTCGATGCCGGCATGGGCCGCGATCGCTTCTGCTGCGCGCACGTGGCCGCTGCCGGCAGATACCGACAGCACCAACACCCGCTGCACGCGGCGCGCCGGCCGCGGCGCGTCGGACACCGGCGCGAGTTCGAAATTGTCGAACAGGGTCATCTCCCAGTGCCGTACCAGCGCATTCAGACCGGTTGCGCGCATGCGAACTCGTCCGGCGCAAACTGGCTCTGCTCCCAGCGCAACATGACCTCGTGCCAGTCCACCAGCCGCAGCTCGCCGCTGGCTTCCTCGACCAGCGCCGACAGGCTCTCGACCCAGTCGCCGTCATTGCAGTAGAGGATGCCGTCGATGTCGCGGATCTCGGGCTTGTGGATGTGACCGCAGATCACGCCATCGAGGCCCTGCTTGCGCGCCTCGGTCGCCAGCGCCTGCTCGAACGAGGTGATGTAGCTGACCGCGTTCTTGACCTTCAGCTTCAGGTACTGCGACAGCGACCAGTACGGCAGGCCGGCACGTGCGCGCCAGCCGTTGTAGACCTGGTTGAACTTCAGGATCATCGTGTACAGCGAGTCGCCGACATAGGCCAGCCACTTCGCGCAGGCGATCACGCCGTCGAAGCGGTCGCCGTGCAGCACCAGCATCTTCTTGCCGTCGGCGGTCGTGTGCACATGCTCGTCGCGGATCTTGATGCCGCCGAAGTCGAGGCCGATGAACTGGCGCACCGATTCGTCGTGGTTGCCCGGCACGAAGATGACCTTGGTGCCTTTTTTCGCCTTCTTCAGCACCAGCTGCACGACGTCGTTATGCGTCTGGTGCCAGTACCAGCGCCGCTTCAGCTGCCAGCCGTCGACGATGTCGCCAACCAGATAGAGCTTGTCGGATTCGGTGGCCTTGAGGAATTCGAGCAGTCGCTTGGCCTGGCAGCCGCTGGTGCCGAGGTGCACGTCGGAGATGAAGATCGTGCGGAAGCGGAGGGGGACGGATTTGTGGAGGGGGTGCTTGAGCAGGCTTTTCTTGTTCGGTTTCATGAAAGGCTCGCTCTGGTTCATGCGGCTACTCCTTCCTTCAGGTAATGGCGCGCATAGCGTCCTTCGAGCCGCGCCAATGGCAGCATCATGAACAGATCGGCGCTGTGGAAATCCGGGTCCCAGGCAGGCTCGCCGCCGACCCAAGCGCCGCTGCGCAGATAGCCCTTGATCAGCGGCGGCAGTGCGCACGGCGCGGGTGGCTCGTCGCCCAGCGGAAACGGCGTTTTCGCCGTCACGCGGTACTCGGACGGTGCCAGATACTCGTCGGCGAGCTGGCGGTAGATGCTGTTGATGGTGGCGCCGCCGTCGGCCAGGCTGACGCTGGCGCAGCCGATCAGGTATTCGGCGTTCTCGCGCCGCATGCAGGCGGCGAGGCCGGCCCACAGCATCATGATCACGCCGCCGCTGCGGTAATCGGGGTGGATGCAGGCGCGGCCGGCTTCGAGAATGCTCGGGCGCAGGTGCTGCAGGCGCGACAGGTCGAACTCGCTTTCCGAATAAAAGCGTCCGGTGCGGGCGAGACCGCGCGCGCCCAGCACGCGGTAGGTGCCGACCACTTGCAGCGACCGGGTGTCGCGCACGATCAGGTGGTCGCAGTAGTCGTCGAATTCGTCGCGCTCGAGCCCGTCGCTGTTACGCAGCGCGTCGATGCCCATGGCCTCGACAAACACCTTATAGCGCAAGCGCTGAACCTCACGGACTTCTTCGGGGGTGGTGGCAAGGCTCAGCGAGAGCTTGGAGAAGTTCGGTGTCGCATCGGCACCGACAGTCATCAGGCGCATCGTTCCTCCCTGTTGTTGTACTGCCCCAGGAGATTACGTGCGGAATGCTGCGTGGGCGTGACAGCAAGGTTTCGATTGTGTGACAGGCGGCATGGCAAGCTTTCAACGCCGGCATGGCGGATTTCGCCGGTGGCTCTATCCGCCCTACGGGCAATCCACGTGTGCTTTCACGATGGCGGATTTCGCCTGCGGCTCTATCCGCCCTATGGGCAATCCATGTGCACGCTTACGCTGGCGGATTTCTTCATGCCGATGGCGTCATGTGACGCTGTAGGGCGGATAGAGCCGCCGGCGAAATCCGCCGCCAACGTCGGAGTACGGGCCGCCCGATCTTCAGGCAATATCGGCCCCGACTGGCCCGCCATCGTCACGCGTGATGACAATCGTCGCTGAACGCGGGCGGGCCATGCCGCCGGCCGGCCAGTGGCTCTGGTAGGTAGCCGGTCTGGCAATGTCGAAATCCTTGCCGGTCGTCGTCTCGCCCGGATGCTGGATGTTGACGAACAGCGCGCGTCCGTCCGGCGATTCGGCCAGGCCCGTGATCTCGCAATCGACCGGGCCGACGAGGAAACGCCGCAGCGTCGACTCGGTCGCCGGTGTGCCGACCGGCGTCGTGACCCGCTTTTCGGTGTCGCCGCTGCGGTTGACGATGTCGCGGCTCGCGCCGTCGCCGACCTTGCCGGGTATCGCGGCCAGCAGCATGCAGTTGCTGGTGTCGGCGTAAGCGTTGTCGTCGGTCTCGATCCACAGCAGGCCGGATTGAGCGAACCACAGGCCGTCCGGCGACGAGAAGTCGTTGTCGGCGGTCAGCGCGGAGAGATTGATGTTGTCGCGCTCGGCCGACTCGCGCGCGGCGAACAGGAACACATCCCACTGGAAGCGGGTGGCCGACGCCAGCCCGCCTTCTTCAGCCCAGCGGATGATGTGGCCATTGACGTTGCCCTTGCCCTGCTTGCCGGCGCGCGCATCGGTGTAGCTGCGCGGATTGGCGGCGTCGACCTGCTCGATGTCGCGGTTCGGATTGTAGGTGAGCGTCATGTAGACCTCGCCATTGCGCGGATTGACCGCGCCCCACTCGGGACGGTCCATCTTAGTCGCGCCGGCGGCGTCGGCAGCCAGCCGCGCATGGATCAGCACGTCGGCCTGGTTGGCGAACGCATAGGCCGGGTTCTCGCGCACGATGCCGTTGGCGCCGAACTGCAGCTCCACCCAGTCGCCGCTGCCGTCGGCATTGAAACGCGCGACATACAGCCGGCCGTCGTTCAGGTACTTGTCGCCGGCGGCCATGCCGCGGCCCGCATCGGCCGCGTTCCAGACGGCTTTCGATACGTACTTGTAAATGTACTCGCCGCGCGCATCGCAGCCCATGTACCAGACCAGTGGCTGACCCGCCACCACCGGCCCCGGCCATGCGCCTTCGTGCGCAAAGCGGCCGAGCGCCGTACGCTTCTTCGGCGTCGAGTCCGGATCGAAAGGATCGATCTCCACTACCCAGCCGTAGGTGTTGGCGGCATGTCGGTAATCGTCGCTGCCGTCGGCCGAGGTGCCGCGTACGCCGGCATCCCAGCGGCCGAAGCGGTTGTCGGCAGTGTCCGGCTGCACCGTTGCCCACAGCTCCTTGCCCTTGCCGCCGACGCCATAGCGCTTGAATGCGGCCAACTCCTTCGGGCTGCGCTTGGCGTCATCGGACGACGAGCGGCGGAAGAAGCCGGCCCAGTTCTCTTCGCAGGTCAGGTAGGTGCCCCACGGTGTGTGGCCATTCGCGCAATTGGCCAGCGTGCCGCGTGTGCGGGTGCCGGTCTGCGAATATTTCGTCACCAGCAGCGGGCTGCGTGCCGCCGGGCCGCTGATCTCCATGTCGGTAAAGGTGGTGATGCGGCGATTGAAGCGCGAATCCTTCTGCACCTTCCAGCGGCGGCCGTCGCGCACGACCTCGACCACGCTCACGCCATGCGCGAGCATTTCCTTCATTACCTCATCTTCCGATACCCGCTTGCCATCGACGATGGTCTGCCCGGTCGGATGCAGGAAGGCCGCCGTGATCGCCTCGTGGTTCACGCACAGCAGGCCGCGCGCGGCGGCATTGCGGTCCCACTGGTTGCGGCGGTCGAGCCCGAAATACTGCATGCCGTCATGATGGTCGCCGGCGCGGCGGCTGAAGCTGGCGGCGTCGTCGCTGCCGTCGTTTGCATAGTCGGGAATATCGGGTGCGATCGGGTCGCCGGTGGCCATCAGCACGGTCGCCGTGTAGCCGCGCGGCACGCGCACCGCGTCGTCGAGGCCCTTCGGCACGGCCGTGAAATTGAGTTTCAGTTTTCGCATTGCCGCTTGCGCGTCGCCGGCCGGCGACAGCAGCAAGCTGCCGGCGCCGACATAGCTGGCGGCCGCCATCGCCAGCGAGCCCTTCAGCAGGCTGCGGCGCGACAGGCGGGCGTCGAGAACTCGGGAAAAATCGGTGTCGTCGGCAGGGGTGTCGTGTTGGCTCATGACCGGAATCGGGCTAGTGGGATCGCCATCATGATGAACATTGTCGATGAAAACTTGATGACATGAAGCCGGCCCTGTCATCGTGGTTTAACAATCGCGTAACAGAATGTTTGCCCATGGTGCAGCAGACGACGGCTCAAGGGGCAAGGAATGCGCGGCGCACGACAGGCTTGCAGGGCGGGGAGGGCGCGGTGAAGGCATTGACTTCCCGCAGCGTGGCCGCCGGCCTGCTGCTGGCGGCGGCTGTGGCGCAGGCCGAGCCCGAGTTCGGGCGCTTCGATCCTGCCGTGCCGGCACTGACGCCGCCGTGGCAGCTGGTGCGTCTCGAGAAGCACGTGCCGGCGACCGAATTCCGCAGCGTGCGCTGGGATGGCGTCGATGCCATCGAGGCCCGGGCCGATGCCAGCATGGCACTGCTCGGGCGGCCGGTCGAGGTCGATCTCGAGCGTCAGCCGGTGCTGTGCTGGCGCTGGCGCGTCGATGGCGTCGTCAAATCGGCCGACATGAGTCGCCGCAACGGCGACGACTATGCGGCGCGCGTCTACCTGGCATTTCAGATGCCGCCCGGCGCGCTCGGTCTCGCCGACCGCGCGGCGCTGGCCATGGCTCGCGCCGTCTACGGCAAGATCGTGCCAGATGCCGCGATCAATTATGTCTGGGACAACCGGCACCCGGTCGGCACCGTCATGCCGAATGCCTACACCGACCGCGCGCGCATGATCGTGCGCCGCAGCGGCGACGCGCAGGCAGGCGGCTGGGTGGAAGAGAGGGTGAATGTGCGTGCCGACGCCGGCAGGCAGTTCGGCAGCGACCGCATGACGCTGAAATTCGTGGCGCTGGCCTCCGACGCCGACAACACCGGCGAGCGGGCGCGGGCCGGCTTTGCCGATCTGCACTTCGTGGCCGAGGATCAGGCATGCGACTACGGCCGCGAGCGCAGGGCGGCTCGCGGCGCGGCCGGCGGCGGCTAGCGCCGCCTGCGGCCGCGCGTAATTACTTCTGCTTCTTCGGGCGCCCGGCCTTCAGTTCCGGCAGCGACTTCTGCGCGGCCTGCAGCTTCTTCGGATCCATCCCGGCCAGCAGGCTCACGCCGATGCGCAGCAACTCGCTCTTTTTGACCTCTACGCCGGCAGCGACGCAGTTTTTCTTGATTTTCGCGAGCAGCGCGTACTCGTCTTCCGGCATCGTGAAGCTATCGCGCACGAGCTTGGGCTTCTTCGGCTTTTCGGCCTTGGCCGGGGCAGCTTTCGGTTGCCGGGTGGCGGCGGGCTTGGTTGCAGATTTGGAAGCAGATTTGGAAGCGGACTTCGACGCAGATGTCGAAGCGGGCTTTGCCGCAGGCTTCGATGCCGGTTTCTTCGCAGCCGGGCGCTTGGCCGCAGCCTTCTTTGCAGCAGGTTTCTTCGCCGCGGGTGCCGGTGCGGCGTCAGTCAGGCCGGGGGCGGCTTTCTGGGCGGTGGTTGCCATGGTGGTTCTCCCTGTGAGGGCGCCACGCGGACGCCGTGTTAATCGTATAAATAATTTATATAATTAAGTGCGTCCAGTCAACTGTTTTGAAGCCGCCCTTGTTTTGAAGCCGCCGGTCACCGCCGCCGGTCCGGGACAGTGGCATACGTCCTGTCTCGTGCGGTGCATCATCGCTCCGGCAACTCCGTCCCTCGATTCATGATTTCCACGTAGCCGTGGTAGCTGAACAGCCGGTTGCGCTTCTGTGCCGTGAGTTCGCGCACGGTGCCGAGTTGCTCGAGGTTGGCCAGTGACTTGTTGACGGTCGCCGGCGTCAGGCCGGTCTTCTCGACCAGCCAGTTCGAGGTGGCGATCGGATGTTCCATCAGGACCCGGTGGATCTGCAGCGCGGAGGGCGCCGCCCGGCCCAGCGTGCCGATTCGGTCGCGATCCTGGTTCGACAGGGCGACGAGCTGCTGGGCCGTTTCCACAGCCTGGGTGGCGGTGACGCTCACGGCCTCGGCAAAGAAATCGAGCCAGGCTTCCCAGTCGCCCGTCTCGCGGACGTTGTTGAGCAGCTCGTAGTAATAGCGGCGATGGGTCTTGAAGTAGAGGCTGAGGTAGAGCATCGGCTCGCGCAGCACCCGCTGCTCGCACAGCACGAGGGTAATTAGCAGGCGCCCCACACGACCGTTGCCGTCCAGGAAGGGGTGGATGGTCTCGAATTGCACATGGGCCAGCGCCGCCTTGAGCAGCACCGGCGTCGGCTCCGGTAGATCGTTCAGGAAGCGTTCGAGCCGGCCCATGCATTCCGTCACTTCCCCGGCTGGTGGCGGCACGAAGGCCGCGTTTCCGGGGCGGGTGCCGCCGATCCAGTTTTGGCTGCGCCGGAATTCACCGGGCGTCAGCTTGCTGCCGCGGCCCTTGGCCAGCAGTACGCCGTGCACCTCGCGGATCAGCCGTTGCGACAGCGGCAACCCTTCCTTCAGCATGCGCAGGCCGTGGTCGAGGGCGGCCACGTAGTTGCTGACCTCGCGCACGTCATCCAGCGGCACGCCGGGCGCCTCGTCCAGTTCGAACAGCAGTAGATCCGAGAGGGAGGACTGGGTGCCCTCGATCATCGACGACAGCACTGCCTCCTTGCGCACGTACATGTAGAGGAACAGCGAGGTGTCGGGCAGCAGCATCGACACGCTGTCGAGCCGGCCCAGCGCCAACAGCGCCTGATCGAACTTGCTGCGCAGCGAGGGCGTCCAGTCGATGGGTGGGTCAGGGGGCAACGGTGCAGGCACGAAGGCACGAGCCTCTTCGCCCACCGTCGAAATGGTCACGTAATGCCCTTGGAGATCCCGTTTCATTCGCGCAGTGCCAGCCTAAAATAAAGCCCGCATGTATTTTACTTTGAGTCTATAAAGTAAAATAAGATGCACGAAGACGCAAGACAAATCGGCCTGCCCTAAGCTCAGCTACTGCTTGCCGCGGGCCGAATACGATCGGTTCGTACCATCGAGCGAGAGCCTCGTTGATTTTATCCAGAGGTCACCGTTGTACGGTAACGAGAGCCTTGATCTGGACCGAGAACGCGCCTCCAGCCGAGAAATTGACCTGTGAGCTGGGCTGCAGGCAAAGTGCGTAACGCGAGCCTGATCAGCCCACGCTTCGCACCACAAACCCCACCCCCGCCTCCTCCCACGCCGACTGCTCCCTCGCCAGCCAGTACGACAGCGTGGGGTGGGCGTTCGTCAGGTGGCGGCCGACTTCGATCTCGATCCGCTGGCCCTTGCGCAGCCTGACCGCCTCGACGGCCGGGTCGATGCGGGCGTGCATGAACACGATGCCCAGCCGCAGCGCGAGCATGGCCTTGCAGATCTCCGGTTCGGCCACCGCGTCCGGCACCTTGCGCAGGTTGCCTTTTTGCGCGAGCACCAGCACTGACAGCAGATGCTGCTCCGGCGTCGTGAAGCCCGGCAGGTCGGCATGCAGCGCGAGGTAGGCGCCGTGCTTGTGGAAGCCGGTGTGCGAGACCATCATCCCCACTTCATGAATCTGCGCTGCCCAGCCGAGCATGCGCTCCATCGGCCCGCTGCCGCCGGTCAGTTGTTCATACAGGCTGGACGCATTCGCCAGCGCGACCGATGCGCGCCGCTCGTCGACGCCGAAGCGTTTCATGAACGAGCGTATCGAGTCCTGCCGCCGATCGCGCTTGCGCTGGCGAAGATGCAGGTCCCACAGCACGCCCATCCGCAAACCGGCCTCGATCGAGCGCAGCGACTTCAGCCCGAGTTCCTGCGACAGGCCCAGCAGCACCGGCAGCCCGCCCAGAATGACCGCGACGCGCTCGGCCTTGATGCCGACCAGGTCGATCTTGTTCACGCGGCCCGCCGCGATCAGGCGGTCGCGCACGGCTTCCAGCGATTTGACCGACAGCTCGCCATCGCCCAGCGCGTTCTTTTCAATGATCTCGGCCAGCGTGCGCATCGTGCCCGACGAACCGTAGCCGACGTCCCAGTACTTCGGCTGGAAAGCGGCCAGCCCGTCTTCGAACACGCTGCGGGCGTATAACACGGCGGCATTGAAACTGGCGGCCGTCAGGCGGTCGCCGTCGAAAAATCGGGTGGCGACCGGCACCGTGCCGATGCTGAAGGACTCGACCTCGGCGATCTCGTGCCCCTGGCCGAGCACCAGTTCGGTCGAGCCGCCGCCGATGTCGACCACCAGCCGCCGCTCGGCAGCGAGATCAACCGCCGAGGCCACGCCCATATAAATCAGGCGGCCCTCTTCTTCGCCGGAGATGACCTCGATCGGATAGCCGAGCGCCTTTTCTGCCAGCCGGATGAAGTCGGTCGCGTTTTTTGCGACGCGCAGCGTATTGGTCGCCACCACGCGCACCGCGGAGAGCTGCGTGGCGCGCAGCACCTCGGCAAAGCGGGTCAGGCAGTCGAGGCCGGTTTTGATGGCCTTCTGCGTCAGGTAGCCGTTCGCATCCAGCCCCGCCCCCAGCCGTACCGGCTCGCGCGCGGTATTCACCACCCGGATGCGCTCACCGTCGAACAGGCCGATATGAAGACGAAAACTGTTCGACCCGAGGTCAACGGCGGCAAGCATGGGGCAGGGCTCCTTCAGTGAAAAGAAAAACCGCACATGGTGGAAAGCGATTGTGACGGCTTGATGACAACTACGGAGCCGACGTTGTTTTTGTGACCGGGCTCAGTGTTGTCATTAATTGGGGGTTGTCTTGTCATCAAGCTGAAAAATTTCCATCACACAATCGCGGCCAGTAATTGAGAAATGCAGGTTCAGCGTTGCTGCAGACGCATCTTGATTGCAATCGAGACTAACCACGGAGAGAGTGTAAATGACCCAATCGAACAAGCTTATCGCAGCCAAGCGCGTCGCCATCGCCGTCGCGGCTGT
>JAMNXS010000062.1 GCA_023653025.1 Burkholderiaceae bacterium | reverse complement strand
ATCTCGTCGTACTTCTTCGCCTCGCCGCCGAACTTGGCCGACAGCACCGTCGCGATGGCCGCGGTCAGCGTGGTCTTGCCGTGGTCAACGTGTCCGATCGTGCCCACATTCACGTGCGGCTTGGTCCGCTCAAACTTGCCTTTTGCCATGATTCTTCTTCCTTCAAAAAGAACGATTTGCCTGCAGATTGCGGCGCCGTTCGCCGGCGCCGCGTCCTTGTCTTACTTCGCCTTGGCGCTGATGATCGCGTCGGTCACGTTCTTCGGAGCTTCAGAGTAGTGCTTGAACTCCATCGTGTACGTGGCGCGGCCCTGGGTCGCCGAACGCAGCGAGGTCGAGTAGCCGAACATCTCCGACAGCGGCACTTCGGCACGAATGATCTTGCCGCCGCCGCCAGGGATCTCGTCCATGCCCTGCACCATGCCGCGACGGGACGAGAGGTCTCCCATCACGGTACCGGCGTAGTCTTCCGGAGTCTCGACTTCGACCGCCATCATCGGCTCGAGCAACACAGGCTGGGCCTTGCGGCAACCATCCTTGAACGCCATCGAGCCGGCCATGCGGAACGCGTTTTCGTTCGAGTCCACGTCGTGGTACGAACCGAAGGTCAGCGTGACCTTCACGTCCACCACCGGGTAACCCGCCAGCACACCGGTCGGCAGCGTGTCGACGATGCCCTTCTCGACTGCCGGAATGTATTCGCGCGGAACGACACCGCCCTTGATCGCGTCGACGAACTCGAAGCCCTTGCCTGGCTCCTGTGGCTCGATCTTCAGCACGACGTGACCGTACTGGCCGCGGCCGCCCGACTGCTTGACGAACTTGCCTTCGATCTCTTCGCAGATCTTGCGGATGGTTTCGCGGTACGCCACCTGCGGCTTGCCGACGGTGGCCTCGACGTTGAATTCACGCTTCATGCGGTCCACCAGAATCTCGAGGTGCAGCTCGCCCATGCCCGAGATGATGGTCTGGCCGGATTCTTCATCGGTCTTCACGCGGAACGACGGATCTTCCTGCGCCAGACGGTTCAGCGCGAGACCCATTTTTTCCTGGTCGGCCTTGGTCTTCGGCTCGACGGCCTGCGAAATCACCGGCTCCGGGAACACCATGCGCTCGAGCGTGATGACGGCCGTCGGGTCGCACAGCGTGTCGCCGGTGGTCGCTTCCTTCAGGCCGACTGCGGCGGCGATGTCGCCTGCGCGGACTTCCTTGATCTCTTCGCGCTGGTTCGCGTGCATCTGCAAGATGCGGCCGAGACGCTCTTTCTTGCCCTTGACCGGGTTGAAGATCGTGTCGCCCGAGTTCACGACGCCCGAATAGACGCGGAAGAAGATCAGCTGGCCGACGAAGGGGTCGGTCATGATCTTGAACGCCAGCGCCGAGAACTTCTCGCTGTCGTCGGCCTTGCGGCTGGCCGGCTGCTCGTTCTCGTCGGTGCCCGACACCGGAGGAATGTCGATCGGCGACGGCAGGTACTCGATGACGGCATCCAGCATAGCCTGCACGCCCTTGTTCTTGAACGCGGTGCCGCACATCATCGGCACGATCTCGCCGGCAATGGTGCGGTCGCGCAGCGCCTGCTTGATTTCGGCTTCGGTCAGCTCGCCTTCTTCGAGGTACTTATTCATCAGTTCCTCGTTGGCTTCCGCTGCGGCCTCGACCATCTTCTCGCGCCACTCGTTGGCGACGTCGACCAGGTTCGCCGGGATGTCCTCGTAGTTGAACTTCATGCCCTGCGACGCATCGTCCCAGATGACGGCCTTCATCTTCACGAGGTCAATCACGCCGGTGAAGCTGTCTTCGGCGCCGATCGGCACCTGGATCGGCACCGGGTTGGCCTTCAGGCGGGTGCGCATCTGCTCGTACACCTTGAAGAAGTTCGCGCCGGTGCGATCCATCTTGTTGACGAAGGCCAGACGCGGAACGCCGTACTTGTTGGCCTGGCGCCAGACCGTCTCCGACTGCGGCTGCACGCCGCCGACCGCGCAATAGACCATGCACGCGCCGTCGAGGACGCGCATCGAGCGCTCGACTTCGATGGTGAAATCGACGTGGCCTGGGGTGTCGATGATGTTGATCCGGTGTTCCAGGAAATTGCTCGCCATGCCCTTCCAGAAGCAGGTGGTCGCAGCGGAGGTAATGGTGATGCCACGCTCCTGTTCCTGCTCCATCCAGTCCATGGTCGCCGCGCCGTCGTGCACTTCACCGATCTTGTGGTTCACGCCGGTGTAGTACAGGATGCGCTCGGTCGTGGTGGTCTTGCCGGCGTCGATGTGCGCGGAGATACCGATGTTGCGGTAGCGCTCAATGGGAGTCTTGCGGGCCATGATAAATCCTAAGCTTTTTCAATAAACGAAACCGGGCGCCAGAAAATCTGGCCGGCCCGGCATTGCCTTCAGGTTGGAGCGCGCTTGATGCCGCGCTCCGACGATCAGAAGCGGAAGTGCGAGAACGCCTTGTTCGCTTCTGCCATGCGATGCATTTCGTCGCGGCGCTTCATGGCGCCGCCGCGGCCTTCAGATGCGTCCAGCAGCTCGCCAGCCAGGCGCAGCGCCATCGACTTCTCGCTGCGCTTGTTGGCCGCTTCGCGCAGCCAGCGCATCGACAGCGCCATACGGCGGACCGGACGGACTTCGACCGGCACCTGGTAGTTCGCGCCGCCGACACGACGGGATTTGACCTCGACCATTGGCTTGCAGTTGCCGATGGCGGCGGCAAAAACTTCCAGCGGATCCTTGCCGGACTTGGTCTGGATCTGTTCGAACGCGCCGTAGATGATGTTTTCGGCGACCGATTTTTTACCGGACAGCATCAGGACGTTGACGAACTTGGCGACATCCACATTGCCGAATTTCGGATCCGGCAGAATCTGGCGTTTGGGGACTTCACGACGACGTGGCATTTCGATTCCTTTCAATCTTCAGCCGGCGGCGCCTTGGCGCCGCCACGAATGGCCATCACGGCCATTCACTTACTCGGCCCATGCGGCCGACTCGGGCTGCGGCAGTGCCGCAGAGTCTCTTTTTACCTTCGACGAATGACCGCGCGATTACTTCGCGGCAGCTTTCGCGCGCTTGGCACCGTACTTCGATCGCGCCTGCTTGCGGTCCTTGACGCCTTGCGTGTCGAGGGAGCCGCGAACCATGTGGTAGCGGACACCCGGCAAATCCTTAACGCGGCCGCCGCGGATCAGCACGACGCTGTGCTCCTGCAGGTTGTGGCCTTCGCCGCCGATGTACGAAATGACTTCGAAACCGTTGGTCAGGCGAACCTTGGCGACCTTGCGTAGCGCCGAGTTCGGCTTCTTCGGGGTCGTGGTGTAGACACGGGTGCAGACGCCGCGCTTCTGCGGGCTGTTCTGCAGCGCGGGCGATTTGCTCTTCACGCGCAGCGACGTGCGCGGTTTGCGAATCAGTTGGCTAATGGTTGGCATCGGTCTTTAAATCCAACAAAAGTTAGGGCATTGCAAAATCCCGGAAAACCGGGGTCGTTTTTCATCGGAGCAAACCGGAAAGGCATTCGCTGCCGCTGGCAGCCGGCACGGAACAAAGCGTCGGGGGACTGGAGATGCAGACCAAAGAGCGCTTAAGCCCGGGCGAGCTTAAATTCGGGAACTCGCGAGTATAAATGCCCGTGTTCTTACCGTCAACCGGCCATCACTGCCCGCCGGTGGACGAAAAAACGGCCCCGGACAGGCCGGGGCCGTTGCCGATCAGGCAAGCTTGATCAGAGCTCGGAGTTGCCCTCGCCATCGCCAGCCGGCGCGGCATGGGCAGCCTCTTCGGCCTCCTGCAGCGCACGGGCAGCTTCGGCCTGCAGCATGGCTGCGCGCTCCTCGGCCTCCCAGCTTTCCTTGTCCTTGCGCGCGCGGTGGTAGGCGAGACCGGTGCCGGCCGGGATCAGGCGACCGACGATCACGTTTTCCTTCAGGCCGCGCAGGGTGTCCTTCTTGCCCATGATCGCTGCTTCGGTCAGAACGCGCGTGGTTTCCTGGAACGATGCCGCCGAGATGAACGAGTCAGTCGATAGCGAGGCCTTCGTGATGCCGAGCAGGACGTTCTCGTAGGTCGCCGGGCGCTTGTTCTCGGCGATCACGCGGTCGTTCTCGTCCAGCAGTTCCGAGCGCTCGACCTGCTCGCCCGGGATATAGCCGGTGTCGCCCGCATCCACCACCTGCACGCGGCGCAGCATCTGGCGCACGATCACTTCAATGTGCTTGTCGTTGATCTTCACGCCCTGCAGCCGGTAGACGTCCTGGACCTCGTCGACGATGTAGCGCGCCAGCGCCTCGGCGCCCAGCAGGCGCAGGATATCCTGCGGATCAGCCGGGCCATCGACGATCATCTCGCCCTTGTTCACCACCTGGCCGTCGTGCACCAGCACCTGCTTGTCCTTGGTGATCAGGAACTCGTGCTTGTTGCCGTCCATGTCGGTGATCTCGAGGCGCTGCTTGCCCTTGGTCTCCTTGCCGAACGCGACGGTGCCGGTGACTTCAGCCAGCATGCCGGCATCCTTCGGCGAACGTGCCTCGAACAGCTCAGCCACGCGCGGCAGGCCGCCGGTGATGTCACGGGTCTTCTGCGACTCGGTCGGGATACGTGCGAGCACCTCGCCCACCGACACCTGCTGGCCGTCCTTCACGGTGATCAGCGCGCCGACCTGGAATCCGATCGTCACCGGATGATCGGTGCCGGCGATCTTTACTTCCTGGCCCTGCTCGTTAAGGAGCTTGACCTGCGGACGCATCGTGCGGCCGCTGGTGCTGCGACGCTTGGCGTCGATGACGACCAGCGTCGACAGGCCGGTCACTTCGTCGATCTGCTTGGCGACGGTCGAGCCTTCCTCGACGTTCTCGAACTTCACGGTACCCGAGTACTCGGTGATGATCGGACGGGTCAGCGGATCCCAGTTTGCCAGCGGTGCGCCAGCCTTGATCACCTGGCCGTCCTTGACGATCAGGGTCGCGCCGTACGGCACCTTGTGACGCTCGCGCTCGCGGCCGTGGTCGTCGGTGATCAGCACTTCGCCGGAACGCGAAATTACGATCTGGTCGCCCTTGCCGTTGGTGACATAGCGCATGGTCGCGGTGAAACGGACGGTGCCGTTCGACTTCGCCTCCACCGACGACGCCACCGCGGCACGCGATGCCGCGCCACCGATGTGGAAGGTACGCATGGTCAGCTGGGTGCCCGGCTCGCCGATCGACTGCGCGGCGATCACGCCGACGGCCTCGCCCGAGTTCACCATCGTGCCGCGGCCGAGGTCGCGGCCGTAGCACTTCGCGCACAGGCCATAGCGGGTGTCACAGGTCAGCGGCGTGCGAACCTTGACTTCGTCGATGCCGAGGCGCTCGATTTCCTCGACCGAGTCTTCGTCGAGCAGCGTGCCGGCTTCGTACACGGTTTCCTGCGTCTCCGGGTTGACCACATCGGCAGCGGCCACGCGGCCGAGGATGCGGTCGCGCAGCGCCTCGATCACTTCGCCACCCTCGACCAGCGCCTTCATCGACGCGCCGTTCGAGGTGCCGCAATCGTCTTCGATGACGACCAGGTCCTGCGTGACGTCGACCAGGCGGCGGGTCAGGTAACCCGAGTTCGCGGTCTTCAGCGCGGTGTCGGCCAGACCCTTGCGGGCGCCGTGCGTCGAGATGAAGTACTGCAGGACGTTCAGGCCCTCGCGGAAGTTCGCGGTAATCGGCGTCTCGATGATTGAGCCGTCCGGCTTGGCCATCAGGCCGCGCATACCGGCCAGCTGGCGGATCTGCGCGGCCGAGCCGCGCGCGCCGGAGTCGGCCATCATGTAGATCGCGTTGAAGGATTCCTGCGTGCCCTTCGCGCCGTCGCGCTTGACGACGTCCTCGACCTTCAGCTGCTCCATCATCGCCTTGCCGACTTCGTCGCCGGCCTTGCCCCAGATGTCGACCACCTTGTTGTAGCGCTCGCCTGCAGTGACCAGACCGGAGGAGTACTGCTGCTCGATCTGCTTCACCTCATGCTCTGCCTGCGCAATGATGGTCGCCTTCTGCGGCGGCACCAGCATGTCGTCGACGCAGATCGAGATGCCGGCGCGGGTCGCGAGGCGGAAGCCCGACTGCATCAGCTGGTCGGCGAACACAGCGGTGGCACGCAGGCCGCACTTGCGGAACGAAGTGTTGATCAGCTTCGAGATTTCCTTCTTCTTCAGCGCGCGGTTCAGTACCGAGAAAGGCAGCCCCTTGGGCAGGATCTCGGACAGGATCGCGCGACCGACAGTGGTCTCGTATCGATTGATCTTTTTCTCGAAGTCGTCGTTGCCCGGCACGCGCACGTATTCGGTGATGCGCACCGTGATGCGGGTGGTCAGCTCGACTTCCTTGTTGTCGTACGCGCGGATCACCTCCGACACGTCCGGGAACATCATGCCCTCGTTTTTACCGTTGATCTTCTCGCGGGTCGCGTAGTAGAGGCCCAGCACGATATCCTGTGACGGAACGATCGATGGCTCGCCGTTCGACGGGAACAGCACGTTGTTCGACGCCAGCATCAGCGTACGCGCTTCCATCTGCGCTTCGATCGACAGCGGCACGTGGACGGCCATCTGGTCCCCGTCGAAGTCGGCGTTGAACGCTGCGCAGACCAGCGGGTGCAGCTGGATCGCCTTGCCTTCGATCAGGACCGGCTCGAACGCCTGGATGCCGAGGCGGTGCAGAGTTGGCGCACGGTTCAGCATCACCGGGTGCTCGCGGATCACCTCTTCGAGGATGTCCCACACCACCGGCTCCTGCATCTCGACCAGCTTCTTGGCCGCCTTGATCGTGGTCGCCAGGCCCATCAGTTCGAGCTTGTTGAAGATGAAGGGCTTGAACAGTTCGAGCGCCATCAGCTTCGGCAGGCCGCACTGGTGCAGCTTCAGCTGCGGACCGACCACGATGACGGAACGGCCCGAGTAGTCGACGCGCTTGCCCAGCAGGTTCTGGCGGAAACGGCCGCCCTTGCCCTTGATCATTTCGGCCAGCGACTTCAGCGGGCGCTTGTTGGCGCCCGTCATCGCCTTGCCACGACGGCCGTTGTCCAGCAGCGAATCGACCGCTTCCTGCAGCATGCGCTTTTCATTGCGCGTGATGATTTCCGGAGCGCGCAGCTCCATCAGGCGCTTCAGGCGATTGTTGCGGTTGATTACGCGGCGATACAGGTCGTTCAGGTCGGACGTCGCGAAACGGCCGCCGTCCAGCGGAACCAGCGGACGCAATTCCGGTGGCAGCACCGGCAGCACTTCCATGATCATCCACTCGGGTTTGATACCCGAACGCTGGAAGGCCTCGAGCACCTTCAGGCGCTTCGCGTACTTCTTGATCTTGGCCTCGGACTTCGACTCGCGCAGGTCGGTGCGCAACTGCTCGGCTTCGCGGTCGATATCGATCGTGCGCAGCAGTTCGCGCACGCCCTCGGCGCCCATGTGCGCGACGAAGTCATCGCCATACTCCTCGTACTTGGCCGCGTAATCGTCTTCCGACATGATCTGGCATTTCTTCAGCGGCGTCATGCCCGGATCGGTCACGACATAGGCTTCGAAATACAGCACGCGCTCGATGTCGCGCAGCGTCATGTCGAGCACCATGCCCAGACGCGACGGCAGCGACTTCAGGAACCAGATGTGGGCGGTCGGGGATGCGAGCTCGATGTGACCCATGCGCTCGCGACGCACCTTGGCCAGCGTGACTTCGACGCCGCACTTCTCGCAGATCACGCCGCGATGCTTGAGGCGCTTGTACTTGCCGCACAAGCACTCGTAGTCCTTGATCGGACCGAAGATCTTCGCGCAGAACAGGCCGTCACGCTCTGGCTTGAAGGTGCGGTAGTTGATGGTCTCGGGCTTCTTGACTTCGCCGTACGACCACGAGCGGATTTTTTCCGGCGACGCAAGACCGATCTTGATCGCGTCGAACTGTTCGTTTTGCTGTACTTGCTTGAATAGATCCAGCAGTGCTTTCATGTATCACTCCACAGTGGCGTGAAAAATATATCTTTGCTGCAGGCCGCCCCTTGCAGGGCGGCCGGTGGCCAGACGGCTTGTCAGTCGCGCTCGAGATCGATGTCGATGCCGAGCGAGCGGATTTCCTTGACCAGGACGTTGAAGGATTCCGGCATGCCGGCATCGATCACGTGGTCGCCCTTGACCAGGTTCTCGTACACCTTGGTGCGACCGTTTACATCGTCCGACTTCACGGTCAGCATCTCCTGCAGCACATACGAGGCGCCATACGCCTCGAGAGCCCATACTTCCATCTCGCCGAAGCGCTGGCCGCCGAACTGGGCCTTGCCGCCCAGCGGCTGCTGGGTGACCAGCGAGTACGGGCCGGTGGAACGAGCGTGCATCTTGTCGTCGACCAGGTGATGCAGCTTCAGCACGTGCATGTAGCCGACCGTGACGGTGCGCTCGAAGGCCTCGCCGGTGCGGCCGTCATACATGGTGACCTGGTTCTTCGACGGGGTCATGCCGAGCTTCTTCGCGATGTCGTCCGGATAGGCAAGGTCGAGCATCCGATGGATCTCGCCCTCGTGCGCGCCGTCGAACACCGGCGTCGCGAACGGCACGCCATGTTTCAGGTTATCTGCCAGCATCAGGACTTCGGCGTCCGAGAAGTTGTCGAGGTCTTCGGAGCGGCCGGACTCGTTGTAGATCTTCTTCAGGAAGCCGCGCACTTCGGCCGCCTTGGACTGGGCCTTCAGCATCTCGCCGATCCGCAAGCCAAGACCTTTCGCGGCCCAGCCGAGGTGAACCTCGAGCACCTGACCCACGTTCATGCGCGACGGAACGCCCAGCGGGTTCAGCACGATGTCGGCCGGCGTGCCGTCGGCCATGTACGGCATGTCCTCGACCGGCACGATGCGCGAGACCACGCCCTTGTTGCCGTGGCGGCCCGCCATTTTGTCGCCCGGCTGCAGGCGGCGCTTGACGGCCAGATACACCTTGACCATTTTCTGCACGCCCGGCGGCAGTTCGTCGCCCTGCGTCAGCTTCTTGCGCTTCTCCTCGAACGCGAGATCGAACTGGTGGCGCTTCTCGGCGATCGACTCCTTGATCGCTTCCAACGCGCCGGCGGCATCCTCGTCGGCCGGACGGATGTCGAACCAGTGGTATTTCTCGAGATCGTCGAGGTAGTCCTTCGTGATCTTCGTGCCCTTCGCCAGCTTTTTCGGGCCGCCATTGGCTTCTTTCCCGATCAGCATCTTCTCCAAACGCTGGAAGGCATCGCCTTCGACGATGCGCAGCTGGTCGTTCAGGTCGAGGCGATAGCGCTTCAGTTCATCGTCGATGATCTGCTGCGCCCGCTTGTCGCGCTGGATGCCTTCGCGGGTAAACACCTGGACGTCGATCACGGTACCGACCATGCCGGACGGCACGCGCAGCGACGTGTCCTTCACGTCCGATGCCTTCTCTCCGAAGATGGCGCGCAGCAGCTTTTCTTCCGGCGTCAGCTGGGTCTCGCCCTTGGGCGTGACCTTGCCGACCAGCACGTCGCCCGCTTCGACTTCGGCGCCGATATAGGTGATGCCCGACTCGTCCAGACGCGCCAGCTGGTTCTCGGCCAGGTTCGAGATGTCGCGCGTGATTTCTTCCGGTCCGAGCTTGGTATCGCGCGCGACCACCGACAACTCTTCGATGTGGATCGACGTATAGCGATCGTCGGCCACGACTTTTTCGGAGATCAGGATCGAGTCTTCGAAGTTGTAGCCGTTCCACGGCATGAACGCGACCAGCATGTTCTGGCCGAGCGCGAGCTCGCCCAGATCGGTTGATGCGCCGTCGGCGATCACGTCATGGCGCGCAACGCGGTCGCCGACCTTCACGATCGGACGCTGGTTGATGTTGGTGTTCTGGTTCGAACGGGTGTACTTGATCAGGTTGTAGATGTCGACGCCGACCTCGCCGGCCTGCGCTTCGTCATCGTTCACGCGGATCACGATACGGCCCGCGTCGATGTAGTCGACGACGCCGCCGCGCAGCGCCTGCACGGTGGTGCCCGAGTCGACCGCGACGGTGCGCTCGACGCCGGTGCCGACGAGGGCTTTTTCCGGTCGCAGGCAGGGGACGGCCTGGCGCTGCATGTTGGCGCCCATCAGTGCGCGGTTCGCATCGTCATGCTCGAGGAACGGGATCAGCGACGCCGCCACCGACACGATCTGGCCCGGTGCCACGTCCATGTACTGCACGCGCTCCGGCGAGACGAGGATGGTTTCACCGGCCTCACGCGCAGACACCAGTTCGTCGGACAGCGCACCCTTGGCATCGATGGTCGCGTTCGCCTGGGCGATGATGTAGCGGCCTTCCTCGATGGCGGACAGATAATCGATCTGGTCGGTCACCTTGCCGTCGATGACCTTGCGGTACGGCGTCTCGAGGAAGCCGTATTCGTTCAGGCGAGCATACAGCGCCAGCGAGTTGATCAGGCCGATGTTCGGGCCTTCCGGCGTTTCGATCGGACAGACGCGGCCATAGTGGGTCGGGTGCACGTCGCGCACCTCGAAACCGGCGCGCTCGCGGGTCAGGCCACCCGGGCCCAGCGCGGAGACGCGGCGCTTGTGCGTGATCTCCGACAGCGGGTTGGTCTGGTCCATGAACTGCGACAGCTGCGACGATCCGAAGAATTCGCGGATGGCGGCCGAGATCGGCTTCGAGTTGATCAGGTCATGCGGCATCAGGTTGTCCGCCTCGGCCTGCCCGAGGCGCTCCTTGACCGCGCGCTCGACCCGCACGAGGCCGGCGCGGAACTGGTTTTCGGCCAGTTCGCCGACGCAGCGCACTCGGCGGTTGCCGAGGTGGTCGATGTCATCAACCTCGCCGCGGCCGTTGCGCAGTTCGACGAGGATCTTGATGACGGCCAGGATGTCTTCGTTCGACAGCGTCATCGGACCGGTCAGTTCGTCGCGGCTGACACGGCGATTGAACTTCATGCGGCCCACCGCCGACAGGTCGTAACGCTCTTCGCTGTAGAACAGGCCGTTGAACAGCGCCTCGACCGAGTCCTCGGTCGGCGGCTCGCCCGGGCGCATCATCCGGTAGATCGCGATGCGGGCCGCGGTCTGGTCGGCAGTGTCGTCGGTGCGCAGGGTCTGCGAGATGTAGGCGCCCTGGTCGAGATCGTTCGTGTACAGGGTCTGGATGTCGGCGACGCCCGCGTCGCGCAAGCGGGCCAGCAGTTCGTCCGTCAGCTCGTCGTTGGCGTTGGCGACGACTTCACCGGTGTCCGGATCGACGATGTTGGTCGCCAGCACGCGGCCCAGCAGGTAGTCTTCCGGCACCGAAATGTGGCGTATGCCGGCAGCGTCGATGTCGCGCACATGCTTGGCGTTGATGCGCTTGTCCTTCGGCACCAGCACCTTGCCCGACTTGTCGGTGATGTCGAAACGCGCGACTTCACCACGCAGGCGCTCGGCGACGAATTCCATCTCTGCACCTTCCGACCGCAGGGCGAAATTGTCGAACACGAAGAAGTTCGCGAGGATCTGCTCGGAAGTCATGCCGATGGCCTTCAGCAGGATCGTCACCGGCATCTTGCGGCGGCGGTCGACGCGGAAGTAAAGAATGTCCTTCGGGTCGAACTCGAAGTCCAGCCACGAGCCGCGGTAGGGAATGATGCGGGCCGAGAACAGCAGCTTGCCCGACGAATGGGTCTTGCCGCGGTCGTGCTCGAAGAACACGCCCGGAGACCGGTGCAGCTGCGACACGATGACGCGCTCGGTGCCGTTGATCACGAACGAGCCGTTAACGGTCATCAGCGGCAGTTCGCCCATGTAGACTTCTTGTTCCTTCATCTCCTTCACGACCGGCTTGGTCGGCGATTCCTTGTCAAGGATCACCAGGCGCACCTTGGCGCGCAGCGGCGACGCATAGGTCAGTCCGCGCTGCTGGCACTCCTTGACATCGAACGGCGGGTCGCCGAGCACGTAGGACAGGAACTCCAGGCGCGCAAAGCCGTTATGCGAAACAATCGGAAAAATGGAGTTGAATGCCGACTGCAGCCCCTCGCTCTTGCGTGCGCTGGGGCCCACTTCCTGCTGCAGAAATGCGGTGTACGAATCCAGCTGGGTCGCAAGCAGGTAGGGTACTTCGTGGACGTTGGCGCGCTTCGCGAACGATTTGCGGATGCGCTTCTTCTCAGTGAATGAGTAGTGCATGAACACTCCGTGAGTGACAGGAAGGATAGAGAATTCAGGACTCGACGAAGATCAATGTCTTCCTCTGAGAATCCTCAAGTCTTTGCCCTTCTGATACGAGTCTACGACCGCCGCGGACTGCAAATGTTGCAAGCGGATCGAAACCGTCGGCAAATCTATCAATACCGCGCAGCCGGTACTATGCTGCAAGACGCGGGCGTCTCGGTTTTCATGAAACGCCAGAAGAACCAAAAGCAGGACCCCCCCTTGCGGCAGGGCCCTGCACTTTGACTCGACTGCGGCAAGCGCGTCGAAACCGGCTTATTTGAGGTCGGCTTTGGCGCCGGCTTCTTCCAGTTTCTTCTTCGCTGCTTCTGCATCAGCCTTCGACACGCCTTCCTTCACGGGTTTCGGCGCGCCGTCGACGAGGTCCTTCGCTTCCTTCAGGCCCAGGCCGGTGATTTCACGGACGGCCTTGATGACGCCGACCTTGTTGGCGCCGACTTCAGCCAGCACCACGGTGAACTCGGTCTGCTCTTCGACCGCCGCTGCACCGGCGCCGCCGCCTGCCGGGCCAGCCACAGCCATCGCTGCAGCGGACACGCCAAACTTCTCTTCGAAAGCCTTGACCAGATCGTTCAGGTCCATCACGGTCATCTGACCGACGGCTTCCAGGATGTCGTCTTTGGTGATTGCCATTTAAAAACTCCTAATTTTGGGATGTATTGGGTATCGGGCTTGACGAGGCCAAACAGGGTCCGCGGGGGCGGATTACGCTGCTTCGCCTTCCTTTTTCGCGGCCAGTGCGGCGAGTGCGCGAGCGAAACCTGACACCGGAGCCTGCATGACACCCAGCAACTGGGCGATGAGGACTTCCTTGGTCGGAATGCTTGCCAGCGCGGTCACGCCTGCCTTGTCCAGCTGCTTGCCTGCGTAATTGCCTGCCTTGACGACCAGTTTGTCGTTGGTGCGGGCAAAGTCGTTCAGGACTTTGGCCGCGGCCACCGCGTCTTCCGAGATCGCATAGATCAACGGACCGGTCATGTCGGATGCGAGAGGCGCAAACGCAGTGCCTTCCACTGCCCGGCGAGCGAGCGTATTTTTCAACACGCGAAGGTAAACCTTCTGCTTGCGGGCGTCGGCACGCAGTTTCGTCAAGGACCCAACCTCAATGCCACGATACTCGGCCAGCACGATGGTCTGCGCCGTTGCAACCTGGGCGGAGACTTCGGCGACGACGGCCTTTTTGTCATTCAGATTGAGACTCACGTTCAACCTCCAAAAGTGATGCTCGGCGCCTGCGCGGCCGGATGGCCGCCTGCCTTGCATCGTTTCGAACACGGCGTCCGAAGTCAGGAGTTCATGCCACGCACGTTGCCGGTGCCTGGCATGGAGACTACATAACTTGTTCGGGCTCGCCATCTGCGTTGGGCGCCTCGGGATCGCTCCTCCGGCCTTTAACCATCCGCTGCCTGCTGCTGCAGTTTCCGGCCCAACGGTCTTTGATTGCCTGGCCCGCATGCGTTACCGCACCCGAGCCAGCCCAAAGATCTGCCCTGCGCACGCGCAGGGACTGAATACTGTCTTAGGCGCTCAGCGACGTCTGATCGACGCGCACACCGGCGCCCATGGTCGACGAAATCGCGACCTTGCGCAGGTAAACGCCCTTGCTGGTTGCCGGCTTCGCCTTGTTCAGCGCCTCCAGCAGGGCCAGCAGGTTGGTCTTCAGGTCGGCATCGCTGAACGACTTGCGACCAATGGTCGCGTGGATGATGCCTGCCTTGTCGGTGCGGTACTGCACCTGACCGGCTTTCGCGTTCTTGACGGCCGTCGCGACATCCGGGGTTACAGTGCCGACCTTCGGGTTCGGCATCAGACCGCGCGGGCCGAGTACCTGGCCCAGCGTGCCGACGATACGCATAGTGTCCGGCGAAGCGATTACGACGTCGAACGGCATGTCGCCGCCCTTGATGCGCTCGGCCAGGTCTTCCATGCCGACGATGTCAGCGCCGGCGGCTTTCGCCTGCTCGGCCTTGTCGCCGGAGGCGAACACGGCAACGCGAACGGTCTTGCCGGTGCCGGCGGGCAGGACGACGGAACCGCGGACCACCTGGTCCGACTTCTTCGCATCGACGCCGAGTTGCACGGCCACGTCGATCGACTCGTTGAACTTGGCGGTCGCCAATTCCTTGACGAGGGTGATCGCGTTATCGAACGGATACGGCTTGGTACGATCGACCTTTGCCTTGATTGCTTGCGCGCGCTTGGACAGCTTAGCCATTACAGACCCTCCACCGTGATGCCCATCGAACGAGCGGAACCTGCAATCGTGCGCACGGCGGCCTCGAGGTCGGCGGCGGTCAGGTCCGGCTGTTTCTGGGTTGCGATTTCTTCAGCCTGCTTGCGGGTGATCTTGCCGACCTTGTCGGTATGCGGCTTCGACGAACCCTTCTGGATGCCGGCAGCTTTCTTGATCAGGATGGTGGCCGGCGGCGTCTTCATCACGAACGTGAAGGACTTGTCGGCGAACGCGGTGATCACGACCGGAATCGGCAGGCCTGGCTCGACACCCTGGGTCTGGGCGTTGAACGCCTTGCAGAATTCCATGATGTTCAGGCCGCGCTGACCGAGGGCCGGGCCAATTGGCGGGGACGGGTTTGCCTTACCAGCCGGCACCTGCAGCTTGATAAAGCCGATGATTTTCTTTGCCATGAGGGCTCCTGTTGGTGAGTGATAGCGCCGGTTCGTCGGGGACTACTGCGGCTCCTCTCTTTACGGGGGGCTGAACGTCGGATTTCGCTACGCTCCATCCGACCTGCACATCCCGGTGCCGTGCGGCGCCGGGAGGCGCCGCGCCACGGCGGGCGCTTGATGCAACGACTGTCGTCAGGCCTTCTCGACCTGGCCGAACTCCAATTCGACCGGCGTCGCGCGACCAAAGATCGTGACGGAGACGCGGACGCGGGATTTCTCGTAATTGACTTCCTCGACGTTGCCGTTGAAGTCGGTGAACGGACCGTCCTTGATGCGGACCAGCTCGCCCACTTCGTACAGCACTTTCGGCCGCGGTTTTTCGACACCCTCCTGCATCTGGTGCAGGATCTTATCGACTTCGTGCGGCGGGATCGGGGTCGGCTTGTTGGACTTGCCGCCGATGAAACCGGTCACCTTGCTGGTGTTCTTCACCAGATGCCAGGTGTCGTCGGTCATTTCCATTTCGACCAGCACGTAGCCAGGGAAGAAACGACGCTCGGTCACGGATTTTTGCCCGTTTTTCATCTCGATGACTTCTTCAGTCGGCACCAGGATCTGGCCGAACTTGTCTTCCATGCCGGCGCGTGCGATGCGCTCGGTCAGGGATCGCTGGACGCTCTTCTCCATGCCGGAGTAGGCGTGCACAACGTACCACTGCTTCTTGCTGACGGCACTGGCCGAAGCCTGTGCCGCGCTGTCTTGCGTGTTGTCCGTCATCCTTATCTCCAGCCGAGGATCAGGTCATACAGCACGATCTCGAGGATCTTGTCCGTACCCCACAAAAAGATGGCCATCAGGACCACGAAACCGAACACCACTCCGGTGATCTGCATCGCTTCCTTGCGCGACGGCCAGACCACCTTTTTAGTTTCACGGACCGACTCGCGGGAGAAGCCGATGAAGTCGCGTCCGAGCTGCGAGGTCCACGCAAAAGCCACCGCGAGCAGCAGGCCGCCGACCAGGGCTGCCGCGCGCACCAGCGCCGACTGCCCGGCGAGCGCATAGAAGCCGACCACGCCCGCCACGATCGCGCCCACGGCCAGCGCCAGCTTCGCCTTGTCGGCCGAAGTGGTCACGGTCTGCACGGGTTGATTAGACATTTGCTTTTGCTTTCGGTGTCAGACACCAGAATACGGTGGCAGGGGCGGAGGGCCTCGAACCCCCAACCTACGGTTTTGGAGACCGTCACTCTGCCAATTGAGCTACGCCCCTGCGGAAAACTGAAACTGAAATGAAACACCGCGACCGCGGAATTGGCTCGCGCGGTAGCGGCAGGTACTGCGATTAGTCCATGATCTTGGCGACGACGCCGGCGCCGACGGTACGACCGCCTTCGCGGATAGCGAAGCGCAGGCCTTCTTCCATCGCGATCGGGTTGATCAGCTTGACCGTGATCGACACGTTATCGCCCGGCATGACCATCTCCTTGCCTT
>JAMNXS010000001.1 GCA_023653025.1 Burkholderiaceae bacterium | reverse complement strand
TCCGGAATTTTTTTGCCGACTGATGTCGACCCATCCAGATCAATCCAGTGCCAGCCTCTCGCGACTGCGAGCGACTTGGCGCGCGACCACCAGCACGCTGCAGGCGGCCAACCGGGCGACGCACCGGCTGCTGTCGTGGCTGCTGGTGGCGATCGTCGTCGCCTATTTCGCATTTTGCGCGGCATTCCTCGCGCTTCGCTACGCGGTACTGCCCAACATCGACCGCTACCAGCCGGAAGTGGCGCGGGTAGCCAGCCTGATGCTGAATCGTCCGGTCAGCATCAGCGGTATCGAGGCCAGCTGGAGCGGACTCAATCCGCGGCTCCGGCTGCGCGACCTCGTCATCCACGACGACGAGGGCAACCGCGCGCTGGTGCTGCCCGAAGTGAGCGCCACGCTGTCGTGGTGGTCGGTGCTGGGCCAGCTGAGGCTGTATTCGCTTGAAGTGCTGCGGCCCGATCTCGAGATCGAGCGCGATCCGGCGGGCCGGCTGACCGTGGCTGGCATTCGCGTCGATACCGACAAGGCCGACGATGGCCGTGGCCTCGACTGGCTGCTGGCACAGCGCGAGATCGTCATCCGTGGCGGCGCCGTGCGCTGGATCGACCACCAGCGCAAGGCGCCGGAACTGGCGCTGACCGACATCAGCCTCGTGCTTCGCAATCAATGGCGCTCGCATCGCGCGGCGCTGCGCGCCACGCCGCCGGCCGAGCTGGCCGCCCCACTGGACCTGCGCGCGGAGTTCACGCGCCCGCCG
The DNA here is from genome assembly GCA_023653025.1 of Burkholderiaceae bacterium. Classification (GTDB taxonomy): domain Bacteria; phylum Pseudomonadota; class Gammaproteobacteria; order Burkholderiales; family Burkholderiaceae_D; genus Pernthalerella. Next base: position 99,994 of record JAMNXS010000001.1, on the reverse strand, counting down.
TTCGCGCGCAACAGCGCCGATGTCGGCCAGTGGTCGGGCGAGCTGTACGCGGACTGGCGCAACACCCATCTCGGCGCATGGAAGCCCTACCTCGACCTGCCGTGGGAGCTGGCCGGAGGCAATGGCGCGCTGCGGGCGTGGCTCAGCTTCAGCCGCGGCGTCGTCCAGAACGTGACCGCCGACCTCGACCTGCGCGACGTCTCGGCCCGCCTCGCCGACGGGCTCGAGCCGCTGCGGCTGGTCGAGGCCAGCGGGCGCATCTCCGCCGGCGAGACGCCGACCGACCTCAAACAGCAGCTGTTCTCGTTCGGCGAACAGGGGCACACCCTGACCCTGTCCGATTTTTCGCTGCGCACCGAACAGGGATCGGTGCTGCCGCGCACGACCGCCAGCCACCGCTATGTCGCGGCGCGCGGCAGCAAGCAAGAGCAGCACGAGATCAAGATCCGGCAACTCGACCTCGAGGCGCTGGCACGGCTGGCGACCCACCTGCCGCTGTCGGCCGACGAGCGGCGCATGCTCGACGAATTCGCGCCGCGCGGCGAGTTGCGCGATTTTTCCGCGTCGTGGGAGGGCAGCACGCCCGGCAGCGGCGACTTCCGGCTCAGCGGGCATTTCAGCCGCCTCGCGCTCCGGCAGCAGCTGCCGGTGCCAGGAAAGGCCGGGTCGGCGGCGATTCCGGGATTCGACGGGCTGTCGGGCGACATCGACGCCAACCAGAACGGCGGCAAGGTCCGACTGGATGCCGAGCGCGCGACGCTCAACCTCGCCGGCTACCTGAAGAAGCCGACGCTGTTCCTGGACGAACTGGCTCTGGACGGCAGCTGGACTTTCCGCAACGGCCGGCGGCAGCTGGCTTTCCGGATCGCCGACCTGCGTTTCGCGCAGTCCGGGCTGACCGGCCGCGCCGAAGGCATGCACCTGCTGCCGTGGCCGCTCGCCTCCGGCCAGCCGGGCGAGATCGACCTGAATGCGCAGTTTCCAGCCGTCGAGCTGACGCGCCTGGTCGGCTTTCTCCCCGCCGATGCCGGCGCCGACACTCATGACTGGATGGCCAACGGCATCATCGACGGCGTTGCGAATGACGTGCAGCTGACCCTCAAGGGCCCGCTCGACAAGTTTCCGTTCCCGGCCGCGCGCAGCGGCACGCGGCAGGCCGGCACCTTTAGGATTACCGGCCGGCTGGCCAACGCAAGGATCAGCCCCGCCCCGGCGGAACTGGCCGCGGATCGCCGCACGCCGCTGTGGCCGCGCATCGAGGGCATCGACGGCCGCATCACGCTCGACGGCAGCCGCCTGCACATCCATGCCGACAGCGCGCGCACGCAAGGCATTGCGCTGGCCGGCGTCGATGCCGTCATTCCCGACCTGTTCGCCGACTCGCCGGTGCTGGATATCGGTGGCAGCGCCAGCGGGTCGCTGCAAGGCCTGCTCGGTTACGTGAACTCCACGCCGATCGCCGGCTGGATCGACCATTTCACCGAGGAGACGAAAGCCCTCGGCAACGCGCGCCTCGCCCTGAAGCTGCAGGTTCCGTTAAGCGCGGGCGGACCAGGCACCACGGTGCAGGGCTCGTTGCGCTTTTCCGGTAACGAGGTGCAGCTGTGGCGTTCACTGCCTGTCGTCCAGCAGCTGAACGGCGAGCTGGGATTTTCCGAGCGCGGCTTCCAGCTCCCCAACCTTGCCGGCATCCTGCTCGGCGGCCCGGTCGTGATGACCGGCGGCACGCAGCGCGACGGCAGCACGCTGGTCCGGCTGGACGGCGCAGTGAGCGCTGACGGCATTGCGCGCTTTGCGTCGGCGCCGGCGGCCAAGCGGATCGCCAGGCGCCTGGCCGGCACTGCCCGCTACGGCGCCGCGGTGAGAGTGAAGAACCAGCGAACCGACGTGACCGTGGAATCGACGCTTGCCGGCATGGCCATTGACTTGCCCGCTCCGCTGAACAAGGCGGCCGGCGACAGCCTGCCGCTGCGGGTGGCGGTCGTGCCGGTCGGCCTGTTCGATCAGTCCGTGCAGAGCGAGGAGATCCGGGCGACGCTGGGCAAGCTCGTCTCGGCCCGCTACCTGCGGCAGCGGCCCGGCACGAAGCAAGCCGACTGGCAGCTGGTGCGCGGCGGCATCGGCGTCGGCGCACCGCCGCCGCTGGCCGACACCGGCGTGGCGATGTCGGTCAACCTGCCGGCGCTGAACCTCGATGCGTGGCGCGCCCTGAACGCCAGCGTGTCGGAAGCGGCACCGGGCGAGGGCCCGGGCAGCAATGCGGGGATGCCCGGCGCGGCGTACCTGACGCCCGAGTCGGTCAACCTCCGCAGCAAGGAACTGACCCTGGCCAGTCGCGTGTTCGAGAACGTCAGCGTCAGCGCTGCGCGCATGCGCAGCGGCTGGCAGGTCGGCATCCAGTCGGACGAGATCGTCGGCCGGGCAAGCTGGGAGGATCCGCTGGCGGAGAAAGGCGCCGGCAAACTCAGCGCGCGGCTGTCGTCGCTGAAAATCGAACAGAGCAGCGCGGCGGACGTCACCGATCTACTGAGCGGCAAGAAGTCGTTCACCGAGTTGCCGGGGCTGGACATCGTGGCCGACAGCTTCGAGCTGCGCGGCCTGAAGCTCGGCCGCTTCGAACTGGCCGCCACCAACGCCGGGCTGGCGAACGGCCCCGGCCGCGAGTGGCGGATTAGCCGGCTCCTGATCAGCAACCCCGGTGCGACCATGCGCGGCAGCGGCCGCTGGGTCACAACCCTGACCGACAACCAGACCACGCTGAACTACGATCTCGAGATCGGCGACGCCGGGCAGTTGCTCGACCGGCTGGGCTTCGAGCGCACGCTCCGGGGCGGCAAGGGGCAGATGGACGGAGAACTGAGCTGGCGCGGCGATCCGACCGCGTTCGACTTCCCGACCATGTCCGGCCAGCTGACGCTGAAACTCGGGGCCGGCCAGTTCCTGCGCGCCGACCCGGGCGTGGCCAAGCTGCTGGGCGTGATGAGCCTGCAGTCGCTGCCGCGCCGCCTGACGCTGGATTTCCGCGATATTTTTTCCGAGGGCTTCGCGTTCGACACCATCGCCAGTTCCGCGACCATCGCGCGCGGCACCCTGAAGACCGACAGCTTCAAGATGCGCGGCCCGAACGGCGTTGTGCTGATGGACGGCACGGTCGAGCTGGCCGACGAAACGCAGAACCTGAACGTGGTCGTGATACCGGAACTGAACGCGACCGGCGCTTCCGTGGTGTACGGACTGGCCGTCAACCCCGTCATCGGGCTGGGATCCTTCCTGGCCCAGTACTTCCTGAAGAACCCGCTGTCCCAGGCGCTGGCACAGGAGTACCAGATCACCGGGCCATGGCGCGACCCGGTGGTCAGGAAATCCTCGTCGCGACGCAAGGTCGCGGCCGAGCAGGAAAGGTCCAATCCATGACAAACGCATCCACAGCGGCCAGCGCGGGCAGTTTCACGGCAGCCGCACTGCAGATGGTATCCACACCCGACCCCGTGCAGAATCGGGAGGTGGCGCAGCGGCTGGTGCGCGAGGCGGCGGTGTCCGGCGCGCAGCTGGTCGTACTGCCGGAATACTGGGCCATCCTCGGCCGGCACGAGCAGGACAAGCTGGCCCATGCCGAGCGCCCCGGCGACGGTCCGCTGCAGCAGTTCATGGCCGCTCTCGCGCGCGACACCGGCATCTGGCTGCTCGGCGGCACGATACCGCTGGTATCGGACCAGCCGGGCAAGGTGCTCAACAGCCTGCTTGCCTACGGCCCCGACGGCGCGCTCGCGGCGCGCTACGACAAGATCCACCTGTTCGGCTTCTCCCGCGGCGACGAATCCTTCGACGAAGCGCGCACCATTGCGCCCGGCGATGCCGTCGGCGTGCTCGAAACGCCGTTTGCTCGGGTCGGCCTGTCGATTTGCTACGACCTGCGCTTTCCCGAGCTGTATCGCGCGATGGGCCATTGCGACCTGGTCGTCGTCCCGTCCGCGTTTACTTACACCACCGGCAGCGCGCACTGGGAGGTTCTGCTGCGTGCGCGCGCCATCGAGAACCAGTGCTACGTGCTGGCGGCCGCCCAGGGGGGGCGCCACCCGAACGGCCGCCGGACCTGGGGCCACAGCATGCTGGTCGATCCGTGGGGTGAGGTGGACGCCGTCCTCGTCGAGGGCGAGGGCGTGGTGGCCGGCGCGATCGAGCGCGCACGGATCGACGACGTTCGCAGCAGCCTGCCGGCGCTTGGTCATCGCAAGCTGTAGGGTTTTGCCCGGATGGAACGCACGGCCCGCGCCGACACGCGGGCGCGCCATCCGTTAGAATCGGGGTTCGCTTTTTTTCCTCTCCGGGCATCCCATGAAGATCATCGAACCCAACCTGCAAACGCAAGCGATCGCCAGCAATATCCTGCTGACGCCGAACGGCCTCGACGAGGGCAGGCTGCTGTCCGTCATGGGTTCGATCTTCACGCACAAGGTCGATTACGCCGATCTCTACTTCCAGTTCACCAAGAGCGAAAGCTGGAGCCTCGAAGAGGGCATCGTCAAGACCGGCAGCTTCTCGATCGACCAGGGCGTCGGCGTGCGCGCCGTCTCCGGCGACAAGACCGCCTTCTCCTACTCCGACGAGATTTCCGAGCGCGCGCTGCTCGAGGCCGCCGCCTCCACCCGCACCATCGCACGGCAGGGCGCGGGCCGCGCGAAAGTCGCGTCGGCCATCAAGCCGGGTGCGGCGCGCGCGCTCTACCGGCAGAAAGACCCGGTACTGTCGCTCGACGCGACGCAGAAGGTGCAACTGCTCGAGCGCCTCGAGCGCATCGCGCGCGCGAAGGATCCGCGCGTCGTGCAGGTCATGGCCGGCCTGTCGGGCGAGCATGACGTGGTGCTGGTCGTGCGCAGCGACGGCGTGATCGCCGCCGACATCCGTCCGCTGGTGCGGCTGTCGCTGACCGTGATTGCCGAGCACAATGGCCGCCGCGAGGTCGGTACCTCGGGCGGCGGCGGTCGTTACGACTTCGGCTATTTCAGCGATGTGCTGCTGGAAAAATATGCAAGCGAGGCTGTGAATTCCGCGCTGACCAATCTCGACGCGCGTCCCGCGCCCGCCGGTCCGATGACGGTCGTGCTGGGCCCGGGCTGGCCCGGCGTGCTGTTGCACGAGGCCATCGGCCACGGTCTCGAAGGCGACTTCAATCGCAAGGGCTCGAGCGCTTTCTCCGGCCGCATCGGCGAGCGCGTCGCCGCCAAGGGCGTGACCGTGGTCGATGACGGCACGATAGCCGACCGCCGCGGCTCGCTCAACGTCGATGACGAGGGCAACCCGACGCAGTGCACGACCCTGATCGAGGACGGCATCCTGCGCGGCTACATCCAGGACACGCTGAATGCGCGGCTGATGAAGATGCCGGTCACCGGCAACGGCCGCCGCGAGTCCTACGCCCACTTGCCGATGCCTCGCATGACCAACACCTACATGCTGGCCGGCGACCGCGAGCCGGAAGAGATCATCGCCTCGGTCAAGAAGGGCCTCTATGCGGTGAATTTCGGCGGCGGCCAGGTCGATATCACGAACGGCAAATTCGTGTTCTCGGCCAGCGAGGCGTGGATGATCGAAGATGGCAAGCTCGCGTACCCGGTGAAGGGCGCGACCCTGATCGGCAACGGGCCGGATGTGCTGAACCGCGTCTCCATGATCGGCAAGGACATGCGGCTCGACTCGGGCGTCGGCGTCTGCGGCAAGGACGGGCAGAGCGTGCCGGTTGGCGTCGGCCAGCCGACGCTGCGCATCGAGGACCTGACCGTGGGCGGTACCGGCTGATTCGCAGGGTACGCGGTTGTACGCCTCCTTTTGGCGGCCTGGCTTGCCAAAACGGGGGATTTATAGCAGTATCGTCGCCTGATTGAACCTGAAGTGTTGGAATCCGATGTCCGTTCTGCGCTTTTTCTTTGAGACCTACTTTAGCTACCCCAGCCCCCGGGCGGTGGAGAAGCGGTAAGTTCACGACAAAGCAGAACCGAAACCGAATCTTTGAAACCGCCAGGAATGGCGGTTTTTTGTTTTTAGAGCCGAATTGCCCGAATCATTCCTGGAGAAGCCATGCCCCGCACCGACGACCTGAGGATTAGAGAATTGAAGGAACTGACGCCGCCGTCGCACCTGATCCGGGAATTCCCCTGCTCGGAAAAGATCGCGACCACGACCGCCAATGCGCGCACCGCGCTGCACCGGATCCTGCACGGCCAGGATGACCGGCTGATGGTTGTCATCGGACCCTGCTCGATCCATGACACCAAGGCCGGCATCGAATACGCACGTCGGCTGGTCGAGCAGCGCGCGCGCTTCAAGGACGACCTCGAGATCGTCATGCGCGTCTATTTTGAAAAACCGCGCACCACCGTCGGCTGGAAGGGCCTCATCAACGATCCTTACCTCGATGGCAGCTTCCGCATCAACGAGGGCCTGCGCATCGCGCGCGAATTGCTGGTGCAGATCAACGAGATGGGTCTGCCGGCCGGCACCGAGTTCCTCGACGTGATCAGCCCGCAATACATTGCCGACCTGATCAGCTGGGGCGCGATCGGAGCGCGCACGACCGAGTCGCAAGTGCACCGCGAACTGGCGTCGGGCCTGTCGTGTCCGGTCGGCTTCAAGAACGGCACCGACGGCAACATCAAGATCGCGGCCGACGCGATCAAGGCTGCCTCGCAGCCGCACCACTTCCTGTCGGTGACCAAGGGCGGCCACTCGGCCATCGTCTCGACGGCGGGCAACGAGGACTGCCACATCATTCTGCGCGGTGGCAAGGCGCCGAACTATGACGCGTCCAGCGTCGAAGAGGCCTGCATCGCGCTCGGCGCCAACGGCCTCGCGCAGAAGCTGATGATCGATGCGTCGCACGCGAACAGCTCGAAGAAGCCCGAGAATCAGGTGCCGGTATGCGCGAACATCGGCGAGCAGATCGCCGGTGGCGATGATCGAATCGTTGGTGTGATGGTCGAGTCGCATCTGGTCGGCGGCCGTCAGGATCTGGTGCCTGGCAGGGATCTGACCTATGGCCAGTCGATCACCGATGGCTGTATCGACTGGGACAGCAGCCTGCAGGTACTGGAAAATCTTGCAGCGTCGGTCAGGCAGCGACGACTGGCGAGCGAGAAGGAGTAAGCGAAGCAGGGCCGGTTCATGCCGGCCCTGCTTCATTGCGGAACTCGTATGGGGGAGTAGTGACTGACAGGGCTTTCGAAGGAGCCCGGCATGGATGCTGTTAAATCTGCTCACCGCATCGAGTATCCGATCAACGCCAATCTGACCACCATCCCACTCGAAATACTGGAAATGATTTGTCATTTCCTGAGTGCGGAGGACATTGCGCGCTTATCCATCGTGAGCAAGTCGACGAATGACAATTTGTCGCAGCGCATCCATGCCACCGGCATTGCAGGCATACGCAATGCATTGTCGGAGGGCAGGGCTGCTGAAGCATTGCCAATGCTCGGCAATTTTTGCAAGTGGCTTGGTTCAGTCCAGGTCCAGCTACCGCTGAATGACACGCTGCAGACATGGAAAGTCGCCCAGGAGTTTGCTGGACACGCATGCTTCAGCGCGACAGAACAAAGCCAGGCTTTTCGCCAGGTGTATTTCTGGGCTTGCCGGTCGTCGAATTCGTCAGCCGACGAGATGCTGGCGCTGGTACAAGAGATTCGCGCAGCATGGTTCTCAAGATGTTTCTCCAACGGTTCCGTTTTCATTAAAGGCAATCCCTGCAAGTCTTTCAGCTTCATTGCAGAATATCTGAACGACGGTAGATATCAGCAGGGGCAGGAGACGGGGGATGGCTCTCATCTCAAGCCATCGAAATCCGTGGCCTGGCTGGGTGCATCGATAGAGGCAATTCGCCTGCACGAAAACCCTGAAGACGATTCGAGACAGTTTGCGACGGTCGCATCGAAAATCAGGGAAGGGTACGCAGGCATCCCCCAGCAGTTTCGCGTCACGCTCATACTCGATCTGATCGAGTGCATCAAGCAGTTCACACTCGAAGACGCCCTGCTATTGCTGCCGCAGATTGATACGCTGATCGATGCAGCAGAAGCCGAGGAAAAAAGTGTCTATCAGTTGGCCATGCAAGGGGTGAATGTCTGCTTGCATCGACAAGTGGCGCCTGAACCGGACGATTGCCGGCTGATGTAAAAAACAAGGGGCCGGCTGGAACCGGCCCGGTAGCTCGCCAGGCAGAAGCTTCAATCGCGGAAGTTGTTGAATTCCAGCGGCAGGTCGGTTACTTCCTTCTTCAGCAGCGCAATGATGGCCTGCAAGTCGTCGCGCTTGGCACCCTGCACGCGCAACGAGTCGCCCTGTATGCTCGCCTGTACCTTGATCTTGCTGTCCTTGATGATGCGCTGGATCTTCTTCGCGGCGTCGGACTCGATGCCGTTCTTCACCTTGATCACCTGCTTGACCTTGTCGCCGCCGATTTTCTCGATCTTGCCGAGGTCGAGGAAGCGCACGTCGACGCTGCGCTTGGTCATCTTGTTGGTCAGCACGTCGCGTACCTGCCCGAGCTGGAAGTCGCTGTCCGCGTAGGCGGTCAGCTCGCGCTCTTTTTGGTCGACGCGGGCGTCGCTGCCCTTGAAGTCGAAGCGGGTGGTGATTTCCTTGTTGGCCTGGTCGACCGCGTTCTTGACCTCGACCTGATTGGCTTCGGAAACGACATCGAAAGACGGCATCGAGATGCTCCTGATAATGAACGATGCCGCGATTATAGAGGACGGCCGGCGGCCGCCAACGGGTCGGCCGGTATAATCGGCCGCCTATGAACTCCCGACCCGCCATCGTCCACGATCAGTCGCTGCGCGCACTGAATACCTTCGGCATCGAAGCGAAGGCGGCCGCCTACCTGCGCGTGGCGACTGTCGACGACCTGCGCGCGGTGCGTGCCGCCCCCGAGCTGATGGCCCTGCGCCGGCTGGTGCTCGGCGGCGGCAGCAACCTTCTGCTGACGCGCGACTTCGACGGGCTGGTGCTGCACATGGCGAACCTCGGCGTGGCTGTGACCGGCGAAGACGAGGATCATCTGCTCGTGACCGCACAGGCCGGCGAGAACTGGCATCGCTTTGTGCAGTGGACACTGGATCATGGCCTGCCGGGTCTGGAGAACCTGTCGCTGATCCCGGGCAGCGTCGGCGCGTCGCCGATCCAGAACATCGGCGCGTACGGCAGCGAGATGGCGGACTGTTTCCACTCGCTGCGGGCATTCGATATGGAGACTGGCGAGATGCGGTTGCTGGCAAGGCAGGATTGCACCTTTGGCTACCGTGACAGCGTGTTCAAGCATGCGCTGCGCGAGCGCGCTGTCATCGTTGACGTAACGTTCGCATTGCCCAAGCGCTGGCGGCCCAACCTGCGCTATGCGGAGCTGGCGGCGGAAATCGCCACGCGCGGCATCGCGATGCCAAGCGCAAAAGACATCAGTGATGCCGTCATCGCGATCCGCACGCGCAAGCTGCCGGATCCAGCGAAGATCGGCAATGCCGGCAGCTTCTTCAAGAACCCGGTGGTGAGTGCCGCGCAGCGCGATGCGCTGCTGGCGCAGCATCCGGCGCTGGTCAGCTACCTTCAAGCCGGTGGCAGCTACAAGCTGGCGGCGGGCTGGCTGATTGATCAGCGCGGGTGGAGGGGGCGGTCAATTGGTGCGGCGGGCGTGCATGAAAAGCAGGCGCTGGTACTGGTCAATCGGGGGGGGGCGAGCGGTGGCGATGTGCTGGAACTGGCGCGTCAGATAACTGATGACGTGCAGCGAGGTTTTGGCGTTGTGCTCGAGCCGGAGCCGGTGGTTCTCTGATCCTTCGCTTTTACAGCAGCGGCCTGGTAATGTCCTGATGCACTACGTGGAGTACCAAATTGATTTTTCTCAAGTGCATTGCCCGTGATGCGGGACGATAATGGCTCACGCTCAACATCGGCTGGACATCTTGAACGTGCTGCAATGGACCGTATCTCGAGCTTTTTTCGCTCCCATCTCTGGGAAACCAGTCATGTGGCCACAGCAAAGGCGGCCGGCCCTGCTGCAGGCAGAGCATTGGACTGCGTATACATCCTCGGCCCTGGCCATAAAGGGTCAATGGCTGACGAATTGCGTCACCGCGCAACCAACCAAGGCTTGACTGCGAAAGTCATCGGTGATGGCAAAGGCGAGATTACCAAGGAAATGATTCAGGGTGCCCGCGCACGAGGACTCATTGGACCTGATACCCACGTCATCTGTCTGCTTCATGGCGGAACGAAACGCGTGAAGGGCCGCGAAGGCAAGAGCCATGTCTTGCACACCGGTTTTGCGGCCTCAACTTCGAATGAAAGTGGCAAGGAACGCAAAAAGCTCACATCGACCACCGAATTCCTTCATTGGTTAAGAGATCCTCTTCCCCCAGACGCGGGTGGCAAGGCACCATCGGCTCCGTGGGGAGGTGCCATCCACTTGGCTTCCTGCCACGTGGGGGCGTTCACGAAAGAATTCCTTCCCGAGCAGTGTGATCCCGGCTCTGGTGAGAGAAGCCCACATCCTCTTTGGGAGCAAGGCAACTTGTTCCTTTACGGGAGTAATAAACCGATATTTCATGAAGTTTCAAAGCAGAATTTTGATTCTCTGCTCCGGTATCTTGGGGAGTGCAAGCGAGATAGCCAGTCGAAGCCGGATGCTGCTGAAGCATTGCGCCGTGTGATGATGGATTCACCCGAAACAGTCGCGCTATTGGGTGGAGCATGCACCGAGGCCATCGTATCGCATGCGCCGAAAACGCTGCTTGAGGCTCTTCCGGGGTACATGCAGGCCCGGTGGCAGCAAATGGTGGCGCATGAAAAGCTGAAGGAATCGCTATCTTCCCCGGTGAACTACGAAGCTGCCGCCAAGAAGGATGGTCCAAGTAACGATATGCCAGCCGGTGTGCCGGTGATGTCGCACGAGAAAGCTACCTGGTTTTTCCTTACCCGGGTATCGCACCTGAAGACCAGCGAAAAACTGGAGCTACTGAAGTCCGATTTGCATCGATATCCGTGGCTGGTCAATGTACAGGCCAAAGAGGGAACGACGCCGCTGATGATTATTGCTGAGCGTCCATTCGAACACAAAGGCGCTGCCGTAAACGCCGTTGACATCGCGCGGATACTGCTGGATCGTGGTGCGGATATCAATGCACAAAATTCCAACGGTAGAACAGCGCTTTATTTTGCGATCAGGGAGGGTAATGCGGATCTGGTTCGCCTTCTCTTGAGCCGCGGGGCCAGAATTGATCTGACTGACATGGATCGGCGTAATGCCTTGCATTCGGCATGCCTCAGCACCAAGAATCGCTCAGCTGTTGTCAATGCCTTGTTGCAGACAAAAGGTGCGTCTTTGATCGATAAGCGCGATCGGTCAGGGAAAACGGCGCTGCATTTGGCAATCGCCTCGGGAAATGTGGACGTGGTCAAGGCCTTGCTGGCCGCTGGCGCCAATCCTGAAAAGCGGACCGGCAGCTGGGAAAGTTGCACAAGTTTGGCAAGGCGAGCACATATCAGTCATGCCGCCACGGACGAGATCGTCCTTCTCCTGAAAACCGCCATTGCAGACAAAAAAATGCCCCGCCGAAGCGGGGCATGACGCATATCTTTTCGCGCTATCAGCCGAAATGGCAAACGTAATCCAGCGTCTCGATCGTCTCGATGTCGAAGCTCGAGTTGCCCGGCACATCGAAGCTCTGGCCGCCTTCGTAGGTTTTCCACTCGGTCTCGCCCTGCAAGCGGATGCGGCACTTGCCTGCGTTCAGTTCCATGATTTCCGGGGCGCCGGTATTGAACACCAGCGACGACGGGAAGATCACGCCGACCGATTTCTTCGTGCCGTCCGCGAACACCACGGTATGCGACACGCACTTGCCGTCGAAGTAGACATTCGCCTTCTTCACGACGGACACGTTATCGAATTGATTGCTCATTGTTTTTCCTTGTCTCTGAGTCGATTTACTTGCCGCGCTTGATGCGGGCATTGGCCGCGATCCGCATGCGCAATGCATGGAGCTTGATGAAGCCGCCGGCATCGGCCTGGTTGTAGGCGCCGCCGTCCTCGTCGAAGGTGGCGATGGTCTGGTCGAACAGCGAGTCGGTCTTCGAGTCGCGCGAGACGACGATGACATTGCCCTTGTAGAGCTTCACGCGCACCCAGCCATTGACGTTCTGTTGCGTGTGGTCGATCAGGGTCTGCAGCGCGACGCGTTCCGGCGCCCACCAATAGCCGTTATAAATCAGCGATGCGTAGCGCGGCATCAGGTCGTCTTTCAGGTGCGCGACTTCGCGGTCCAGCGTGATCGACTCGATCGCACGGTGCGCGCGCAGCATGATGGTGCCGCCCGGGGTTTCGTAGCAGCCGCGCGACTTCATGCCGACGTAGCGGTTCTCGACGAGGTCGAGGCGGCCGATGCCGTGCTTGCCGCCGAGGCGGTTCAGCTCGGTCAGCACCGCAGCCGGGCTCATCTTCTTGCCGTTCAGGCCGACGATGTCGCCGTGCTCGAATTCGATGTCCAGATACTCGGGCGCGTCCGGTGCGGCCTCGGGGCTGACGGTCCAGCGCCACATCGCTTCCTCGGCCTCGGCGCTCGGGTTCTCCAGATGGCGGCCTTCGAAGCTGATATGCAGCAGGTTCGCGTCCATCGAGTACGGCGCGCCGCCGTTCTTGTGCTTCATGTCGATCTCGATGCCGGCGTCTTCCGCGTATTTCAGCAGCTTCTCGCGCGACAGCAGATCCCATTCGCGCCACGGCGCGATGATCTTCACGCCCGGCATCAGCGCGTAGGCGCCGAGTTCGAAGCGGACCTGGTCATTGCCCTTGCCGGTTGCGCCGTGCGAAATCGCGTCGGCGCCGGTTTCGCGCGCGATCTCGATCAGGCGCTTGGCGATCAGCGGGCGCGCGATCGAGGTGCCAAGCAGGTACTCGCCTTCATAGATGGTATTGGCGCGGAACATCGGGAACACGAAGTCGCGCACGAATTCCTCGCGCACATCGTCGATGAAGATGTTCTCCGGCTTGATGCCGAACTTGATCGCCTTCGCGCGAGCCGGCTCCAGCTCTTCGCCCTGGCCGAGGTCGGCGGTGAAGGTGACGATCTCGCAGTGGTAGTGATCCTGCAGCCATTTCAGGATGACCGAGGTGTCCAGTCCGCCCGAGTAGGCGAGGACGACTTTCTTGATATCGCTCATTGCTGTTTCTTCCTGATTTCCGGGATGTTCAAACTTTTCCGAGTACGAGATACTCGAGCAGGGCTTTCTGCACGTGCAGCCGGTTTTCTGCCTCTTCCCAGACGACCGACTGCGGGCCGTCGATGACCTCGGCGGCGACCTCCTCGCCGCGGTGCGCGGGCAGGCAGTGCATGAACAGTGCGTTCGGGTGGGCGCGCCGCATCTTGTCGGCATCGACGATCCAGCCGTCGAAGGCCTTCAGCCGCGCCGCATTCTCCTGCTCGTAGCCCATGCTGGTCCAGACGTCGGTGGTGACCAGATCGGCGCCTTCGCAGGCATCGGCCGGCTTTCTGAACACGCTGTAGCGGCGGTTGGCTGGCGCGACGAGGGCCGGGTCGATGTCATAGCCGACCGGCGTCGAGACGTTCACGTGGAAGCCGAAGACCTCGGCCGCCTGCAGCCATGAGTAAAGCATGTTGTTCGCGTCGCCGATCCAGGCGACCGTCTTGCCGGCGATCGAGCCGCGATGTTCGATGTAGGTGAACACGTCGGCAAACACCTGGCAGGGATGATGCTCGTTGGTCAGGCCGTTGATGACCGGCACGCGCGAGTTCGCGGCGAAGCGCTCGATGATCTCTTGGCCGTAGGTGCGGATCATGATGACGTCGCACATGCGTGACATGACCTGCGCGGCATCCTCGACCGGCTCGCCGCGGCCGAGCTGGCTGTCGCGTGTGTTCAGGTAGATCGCCGCTCCGCCGAGCTGGTGCATGCCGGCCTCGAACGACAGACGGGTGCGGGTCGAATTCTTTTCGAACACCATCACCAGCGTGCGGTCCAGCAGCGGGTGATACGGCTCGTAGTTCTTGAACTTGCGCTTGATGAGACTGGCGCGCTCGATCAGATACTCGTACTCGGCCAGCGTCAGGTCAGCAAACGTCAGGTAGTGTTTGATTGCCATAAATGACATCGGCGGCCAGCCAGCGGCTGCCGCCGAATCTTTTTAACTTGTTGGATTATAAGGGGTTTTGCCGGGTGGGGACAGTTTTTGCGGGGCGTCAGCGGCGGTGGAAGGCAGCGGCAATGTTGCGCGACATGTGCAGTAGTCTCAGGAGAACGATGCGTTTTCCCTCGTCTTTGTAGAACAGCAAGTACGGAAAGCCATCGGTAATGACGAAACGTGTGCCCGACTTTTCGTCCGGGGAGTCATGGCGCAGAGAGCCTATGGCCGAATGCATCCGCGCCAACCTGACCGCCTGCCCAAACGCGGTCAGGAATCTCATCGACAATGAAGCGGATTCTTCTTCGTAAAAATCAGCAGCCTTGGCTAGATCCAGCCTGATGCGCTGCGTGCGAACGAAGTCCTTCAACGGCTGCGCGCCGCGGCTCTTTCGCGAATGCTTGCCGCCAGCGAGGCCCACCACTCTTCATTGACCTCACCCTCTTCACCGGATTCAAGCCCTTCCGCAAGCAACCGGCGTAATTCGGCGGCGGCCGCAGGATCTTTCTCGGTAAGGTTGCCGAGGCAGGCATCAGCCTCGCTTGTTGTTGCCACGATTTTTCTCAGGTCGGGTGTGTCTTTCAGCTCGTCAGGAACGGCTGGGATCATATTGGCTCCTCTCTGGCGATTGCTCACGCGCCAAATGCTGTAGCGTCGCATCCGCCGCTGGTCCTGCCAAGTGATTTGGAACGATTTCTTCTCAGCGATAACCAGGCTTCTGCAGCGATTCGTGCCGCAGCTGCAGATAGAGCTGATGTCGCCCTGCATCGACCTGCTCGCTGGCCACCGCTCGCAGGATCGCGCATCCCGGTTCGGCCACATGGTGGCAGTTGTAGAAGCGGCAGTGACCAAGCTGCGGTGCGAACTCGGGAAAGGCACGCTCCAGCATGCCCTCGCTCAGGTGGTAGAGACCGAACTCCTGAAAACCGGGCGAGTCGATCACCGAGGACTGCTCGTCTACCGAATATAGCCGCGTGAAGGTCGTGGTGTGCTTGCCGCTGTCGAGTCGCTGCGAAATTTCGCGCACTGCGATGTCGACGTCGGGCACCAGCAGCTGGACCAGCGAGGACTTGCCCATGCCCGACTGCCCGATCAGGATCGTCGACTGACCCTGCAGCAGCGGACGCAGGCTCTCGAGCGTGGCGCCGGGGTCGCCGGTCGCACTCACCTCGTGAACCGGATAGCCGAGCTCGGCATACAGCGTCACGCGCTCGCGCGCCGCATCGCGCTCGGCCTGCAGATCGATCTTGTTCAGCACCAGATGAGGACGGATGCCTGCGGCCTCGGCGGCCACTAGCGCGCGCGAGACGAGGTCGTCGGAAAAGCTCGGCTCGGTGGCGACGACGATGAACAGCTGCGTGACATTGGCTGCCAGCAGCTTGGATTTGAACTGGTCGGAGCGGTACAGCAGGGTGGCGCGCGGGAGGATTTCCTCGATCACGCCCTGATCAGCCGAGGTGGCGCCGAAACGCACGTGGTCACCGGTTGCGACATCGCTTTTCTTGCCGCGGGTGACGCATTGCCAGAGCCGACCCTCGGCCTGCGCAAGGTAATGCCGGCCGTGCGCTGCGACGATCAGCCCTTGTCGTTCCGCCATGAACCCGAGTCGAACACGGCGTCGATTTTTGCCGCACAAATGAAATCGTTGTCGGACAGTCCGCCCTTGCCCTCATTGACAGAGTGCGTGTCGAACTTCACTGCGCAGCGGTTATAGCCGACGACCAACTCGGGATGATGATCCTCTGCATGGATCACGTCCGCTATCGCGTTCACGAAGGCGAGGGTCTGGTGGTAATCGGCAAAGCGGAAGCCGCGCGACAGCTTGCCGCCGTCGACGATCCAGTCGGTCAGCACCGCGAGTGCCTCGCCGAGGCGCTCGTCGCTGGCGCCGTTGGTCCGGTGGCGGCAAACGGAATCCAGCAGTTCGGCGCGGGTCAGCATCGTCAGGCCGACAACAGCCGCTGCACCCGCACACTGGCCGGCGGGTGCGAATCATAGAAGGCCGAGTGCAGCGGATCCGGCGTCAGCGTCGATGCGTTGTCCTCGTACAGCTTGACCAGCGCCGAGATCAGGTCCTGCGAGTTGCTGTGCCTGGCCGCAAACGCGTCGGCCTCGAACTCGTTCTTGCGCGAAGTGATCGAAAGCAGCGGCGAAAGCAGGAAAGTGAACACCGGCAGCGCGAACATGAACAGGATCAGGGCCATTGCATCGTTGCTGCCGCTCATCAGCGGCGAGACGCCGAGGCCGACATAAAACCATGCCTGATTCTTCAGCCAGCCGAGCAGGGCGAGGAAGCCGAGCGACAGCACGAACATGACGCCGATGCGCTGGATCACGTGATTGAGCTTGAAGTGCCCGAGCTCGTGCGCGAGCACCGCTTCGATCTCGTTTGGCGCCAGGCGCGACAGCAGCGTGTCGAAAAACACGATGCGCTTGGCCGCGCCGAAGCCGGAAAAATAGGCATTGCCATGCGCGCTGCGGCGCGAGCCGTCCATCACGAACAGCCCCTTGCTGGCGAAGCCGACGCGCTGCATCAGCCCTTCGATGCGCGAGCGCAGGCTGGCATCCTCGAGCGGCGTGAACTTGTTGAACAGCGGCGCGATCAGGGTCTGGTAAAAGCCGAGCATGAAGATCTGGAATCCGCACCACAGCAGCCACGCATACAGCCACCACAGCGATCCGGCCTGCTCCATCAGCGCCAGCGTCACCCACACCAGCGGCAATCCGATCGCAGCGCCCACGAGGCCATGCTTGACCAGATCCGAGAAAAACAGCGCCGGCGTCATCTTGTTGAAGCCGAACCGCTGTTCCAGCGTGAACTGCTTGTAGTAGTCGAACGGCAGGTCGATCACGCCCGAGATGATCGTCACCGCCGCAACCAGCGCGAGCTGGTAGGCCATGCCGATGCCGAACGCGGAAGACAGCGTCACCGACAGCCACTGCAGGCCCCCGAGCAGGGTGAAACCGATCAGCACCACCGCATTGACGACCAGCAGGACGATTTTCAGCCGCGTCTTGGCGATCGTGTAATCGGCCGCTTTCTGATGGGCGGCGAGCGGTATCTTCGCCGCGAACTGTTCGGGTACCGCGTTGCGATGGTGGGCGATATGGCGGATGTGGCGCGACGCCAGCCACAGCTTGACGGCCAGCGTGGCCAGCACGAAGGCCGCAAACAGGTGCGAGAAGCTTTGTGGATCCATAGGGTGCGTGTGAGAAAATGACGGTTTGTCGATCGCTGCGCGACGACGGCAACGGAACAGGATTATGTCACAAGCAAACGAAGCCCATCAGGCGCCGCCCGTGCGGCCCAACGAATTCAACCTCGTCTGGATCGACATGGAAATGACGGGCCTTGACCCTGACAACGACAGGGTCATCGAGCTCGCTGCCATCGTCACCGACGCCCACCTGAACGTGCTGGCCGAGGGGCCGGTATTCGCCATTCACCAGCCCGACGAGGTGATGGACGGCATGGACGCGTGGAACAAGGGCACGCATGGCCGCTCGGGACTGATCGATCGCGTTAAGGCCTCGATTGTCACCGAAGCCCAGGCCGAGGCGATGATGATCGAATTTTTGCGCGCCTATGTCCCCGAGGGCAAGTCGCCGATGTGCGGCAACTCGATCTGTCAGGACCGCCGCTTCATGGCGCGCCACATGCCAAAACTGGAGGCCTTTTTCCATTATCGCAACCTCGATGTGTCGACGTTGAAGGAGTTGTGCCGTCGCTGGAAGCCGGAGTTGATCGCGGGATTCAAGAAGCACCAGTTGCATACGGCGCTGGCGGATATCCGCGAGTCGGTGGAGGAGCTGAAGTACTACCGGGAGCACTTCATCAGGATGTGACGTTTGCTGGCGGGTTTCGCTTCGCTCTACCCGCCCTACGGGGACTACGGCGAATCAATGCTTGCTGTAGGGCGGGTAGTTTGCTACAGCAAACCGGTCAGCCCGTTTGAACTCGTAGGGTGGATAGAGCCGCAGGCGAAATCCACCATGCCGCCCGCATCAATTCAACTGGAGTCGCCCCGCCCAGAACCTCTGTATCTGCGGCACCGACGCTTCGACCTCGATCGCCAGCTTGTGGCATTTCACCGGATCGTCGACCAGCGACAGCTCGGTCTCGTCGATCTCTTCCGCGCCGAGCAGCACGATGGCGCGCAGCAGCGCCGCCTGTGGCGAGTCGCGCAGCGGCTGCCATCCGGCATCGCGCAGGCTGACGCCCTCGAGGAAGCCCCAGCACCAGGCCTCCGCATCGAGCACTTCCTTGCCCTTCCACTGGTGCACTGAAAACAGCGGCTCGAAATCCTTCGGAGCCACATCAAAAGTGACGGCGATCTCTTCCAGCGAGCGCGACAGCAGTTCGCGGATGCGCGCCGCCTGCTGTTCGTCCCTGAAGTCCGGCCCGTCGTCGGGCCCGGGACCCCAGACGCGCGGCAGCCACTCGTCGAAGGGCACGGGCTCGGGACCGATGGCAATCGCGGTCAGGTAGCCATGCAGCGCGTCCATTGCCATCGTCTCGTCGCTGCAGCGCTCGGACATCAGGAAACGGTCGAGTTCGTCGAACTCTTTTTCGGTCAGCAAGGGGTCGTCAGGCATGGCGCTCAGTGATTGGAAGATGCGCACAGTGTACCTGCATGCAGTCGCCTTCACGATGCCGGCCAAGATCCATCTACGATTCGACGACTATCCGACTACAATCGGCGGATGACTTTCTCTCATGCTTTCTACGCACTCTCTCCCGATACCGTGCTCGATGCACTCGATGCGGCAGGCCTGCGCGGCGACGGCCGCCTGCTGGCGCTCAACAGCTACGAGAACCGCGTCTATCAGGTCGGCATGGAGGAGGGGCCGCCGGTCGTCGTCAAGTTCTACCGGCCGCAGCGCTGGAGCGATGCGGCCATCGACGAAGAACATCACTTTGTCGCCGAGCTGCATGCGCAGGAAATCCCAGTCGTCCCGCCGATGGTCATTGACGGCGCAACGCTGCACCGGCACCAGGGCTTCCGCTTCGCGGTATTTCTGCGCCAGGGCGGCCGTTCGCCCGAACTCGATGCTCCCGGCACGCTGGAATGGATCGGCCGCTTCATGGGACGGATTCACGTCGTCGGCGCCAGCCGCCGCTTTGACGAACGTCCCGCGCTGGATGCCCAGTCGTTCGGCGAGCAGCCGCGCGACTGGCTGCTGCAGCAGGGTCTCCTGCCGGGCGAACTGCGCGAGAGCTGGTCCGCGATCAGCCGCCAGGCGCTCGATGGCGTGCGCCGCTGCTACGACCGAGCCGGCGACGTCGCCCTGATCCGGCTGCATGGCGACTGCCACCCGGGCAACCTGCTGTGGACCGATGGCGGTCCGCATTTCGTCGATTTCGACGACAGCCGAACCGGACCGGCCATCCAAGACCTGTGGATGCTGCTGTCCGGCGAGCGGGGCGACAGGGTGCGGCAACTGTCGGACCTGCTGGCCGGCTACGAAGATTTTCGCGACTTCGATCCGCGCGAACTCAACCTGATCGAGGCCCTGCGCACGCTCAGGCTGCTGCATTATTCGGCCTGGCTGGCGATGCGCTGGGAAGATCCCGCGTTTCCTGCTGCTTTCCCCTGGTTTGGCACCGTCCATTACTGGCAGGACCGCATTCTCGAGTTGCGGGAGCAGGTGGCGCTGATGGATGAGCCGCCTCTCTGGCCTGTTTGATCGAAGTCAATTTTTTCGGGGGACCCTTTGCTAAATTGGCCTCATTTTGTCGCAGCGGAGGCTGGCCATGTTCAGGAAAATTCTCGTACCGACCGACGGCTCGCCGCTGTCGGAAAAATCGGCCCGGGCCGCGCTGGCGTTCGCCGCTGCCCAGCAAGCGTCGGTCGTCGGACTTGCCGTCGCCGAACTGTATCCGTTCATGCTGATGCCCGAGGCCGGGGCCATGGTCGACATGACCCACTACGAGGAAATCCAGGACAAATCCGCGCAGCAGGCGATGCAGCGCCTGCAGGCGCTGGCTGCCGAGGCGGGCGTTGCCTGCGAAGTGCTGGCAACGCGCGGCGTGCATCCGTATGAAGAAATCGTCAGCACCGCGGCGTCGAGGGGGTGCGACCTGATCTGGATGGCCTCGCACGGCCGCAGGGGTATCGACAAGCTGCTGCTCGGCAGCGAGACCCAGCGCGTGCTGACTCACACGACCGTCCCGGTGATGGTCTGGCGCTGACGGCCCGGACCGCATCCGACCACCGGTTGCGCGCAGCCCCGTGCGCGGCCGCGCGCGGCCGCCGGGGCGTGCCTCCGGATTCTGAGCCGAACCCATCGTCCACGGGACCATGAGCATACGCAACCTGCACCATCTGTTTGCCCCGCGCTCGGTCGTGCTGGTCGGCGCCAGCGACCGTCCGCACAGCGTCGGCGCGACGGTGCTGGCCAACCTGATGGCCGGCCGCAGCGCCGCCGAGCTCGACGGCAAGCTCATGCTGGTCAATCCGCGCCACCGGACGCTGATGGGCTTGCCGGTGTTCCCGGATGTGGCGAGCCTGCCTGAGGCGCCGGAGATGGCAGTCATCGCCACGCCGCCGGCTACCGTCCCCGGACTGATCGAGGCGCTGGTCGCGAAGGGGACGCGCGCGGCCATCGTGCTGACCGCCGGCATGGATGCCGACCATGGCGATGGCCGCTCGCACCGGCAGGCGATGCTGCTGGCGGCCCGGTCCGCGGTCTTCCGCATCCTCGGGCCGAACTGCGTCGGCGCGTTGGTGCCCGCAGCCGGCCTGAACGCCAGCTTCGCGCATACCAATGCGCTGCCCGGCAAAATTGCCTTCGTCTCGCAGTCGGGCGCGCTGGTGACCGCCGTGCTCGACTGGGCGCGTGCGCGCGGCATCGGCTTCTCGCATTTCGTGTCGCTGGGCGATGCCACCGACATCGATTTCGGCGACATGCTCGATTACCTTGCCACCGACCCGAACACCGCGGCGATCCTGCTCTACATCGAGGACGTCGGCAATGCGCGCAAATTCATGTCGGCTGCGCGCGGCGCCGGCCGCAACAAGCCGGTGCTGGTGCTGAAGGCCGGACGGGCACCGGAGGGCGCGCGCGCCGCGGCCTCGCACACCGGTGCGCTGGCCGGCCTCGATGCCGTGTTCGATTCGGCGGTCAGGCGGGCCGGCATGCTGCGCGTGCTGACGACCGACGGCCTGTTCGATGCCGTCGAGACGCTGGCGCGCGCGCAGCCCCTGCACGGCGAGGAACTGATCATCCTGACCAATGGCGGCGGCCCCGGCGTGATGGCCACCGATGCGCTGATGCTCTCCGGCGGACGGCTGGCCGAACTCGCGCCCGAGACTCGGGCGGCGCTGGACCGCGTGCTGCCGCCGAACTGGTCGCACGGCAATCCGATCGACATCATCGGTGACGCATCGGTCGAGCGCTACCAGCGCGCGCTCGGCATCCTGCTAGCGCATCAGCCCGACAACCCCATCCTGCTGATCCACTCGCCGACCGCGATCGTACCCTGCGCCGACATTGCGCGCGCGTTGGCGCCGCTCATCAGGCAGTCGCATCGGCACGTCATCGCCTGCTGGCTCGGGGCGGCTGCGGTGGCCGAGGCAAAACAGATTTTTTCCGACGCCGGCATTCCGCATTTCGGCACGCCTGAGGAGGCGGTGCAGGCGTTCATGCAGGTGGTCGAGTACCGCCGCAACCAGCAATTGCTGATGCAGGTGCCGGCCGCCGGAACCCAGCATGACCCGATCGACCGTCCTGCCGCGCGTGCCATCATCGACCGTGCGCTGGCCGAAGGGCGCGCCATGCTGACCGAGCCGGAGGCCAAGGCGCTGCTCGACGCCTGCCACATTCCGGTCGTCGATACGCGCATCGCGAAAACGCCCGGCGAGGCGCGCGAGATGGCCGTGCAGATCGGCTTCCCGGTCGCGGTGAAGGTACTGTCGCCCGACATCTCGCATAAGACCGAAGTCGGCGGCGTGATGCTCGACCTGGCCACGCCGGCGGACGTGGAGGCGGCGGTGGCGGAGATCGGGCAGCGCCTGCAGCGACTGCGGCCGGGGGCGCGCCTGCACGGCTTCTCGGTGCAGGCGATGGCGCGCTGGCCCGATGCGCAGGAGCTGATCATCGGCGTGACCACCGATCCCGTCTTCGGTCCGGTGATCCTGTTCGGGCAGGGCGGCATCGCGGTCGAGGTGCTGCAGGACCATGCGGTCGCGCTGCCGCCGCTGAACCGCGTGCTGGCGCGCGACATGATCCGCCGCACCCGCGTGGCCGGCCTGCTGGCGGGCTACCGCAACCGCAAGCCGGCTGATGTCGAGGCGCTGTGCCGCGTGCTGATCCAGGTCGCGCATCTGGCCGCCGAGTTGCCGGAAGTGGCCGAGCTCGACATCAACCCGCTGCTGGCCGACCACCATGGCGTGATCGCGCTCGACGCGCGCGTGAAGATCCGGCCGGCAAAGCTGCGGCACCCGCATGATCGCCTGGCGATCCGTCCGTATCCGCAGGAGCTCGAGGAGCGGGTCGACTGGATGCGCGAGACCTTGCTGCTGCGCCCGATCCGCCCCGAAGATACCGAAGAGCACTTGCGTTTTTTTCATGCGCTGGACCCGATCGACGTGCGGATGCGGATGTTCGTGCAGATCCGCGAGTTGCAGGTATCGCAGCTCGCGCGCATGACGCAGATCGACTACGACCGCGAGATGGCCTTCATCGCCGTCCGGCAGCGCGACGACGGCAGCGACGAGACGCTTGGCGTTGTGCGCGGGGTTGCTGATCCCGACAATGACGAGGCCGAATTCGCGATCATCATCCGCTCCGACCTCAAAGGCCTCGGCCTCGGCCATATTCTGATGAGCAAGCTGATTGCCTACTTCAGGCAGCGCGGCACGCAGAGGATCGTCGGCGAGGCGCTGTCGGAAAACCGCGCCATGATGGAACTGACCCGCGGGCTGGGCTTCAGGGTGCGCAGCAACGTCGGCGAGGGAACGGTGGAGTTGACGCTGGACCTGCGCACGACATGAGATGGCCGGATCGGCAAGCCGCAGGGCATCCGGTCAATTTTGACCTAAGTCAAGGACATTGCGGTGCAGCATTCGTAGACTGCGCTTCGCTCTGCCAGCGCGATCTCGCGTTCACGGCGAGGAGCCCGTCACGATGAGCCAGTCCCGATGAGCCTGTCCCCTATCCCGATCCACCCGGTCCAGCATGTGGAGTTCGATGCCGGCCTGATCCGTCGCCTCAGCCAGTCGGGACCGCGTTACACCTCCTATCCGACCGCCGACCGGTTCAGCGAGTCTTTCGGCTACCGCGACTATCTGCAGACCGTCACGCAGCTGCATGCGCGCGGAGCTAGGTCTCCGCTGTCGCTGTACATTCATATTCCGTTCTGCGACACCGTCTGCTACTACTGCGGCTGCAACAAGATTGTCACGAAGAACCGCGACAAGGCGGCGGTCTATCTCGGCTACCTCAAGCGCGAGATCGAGATGCAGGGCAAGCTGTTCGCCGGCTTCAATCACATCGAGCAGTTGCACTTCGGCGGCGGCACGCCGACCTACCTGGCGGACGTGCAAATGGATGACCTGCTGCAGCACATCCGGCGCTGGTTCCGCTTTGCCGACGACGAGCAGGGCGAGTATTCGATCGAGGTCGATCCGCGCAGCGTCACTCCCGAGCGCATCCACGCGCTGCGTCGGCAGGGCTTCAACCGCATCAGCCTCGGCGTGCAGGACTTCGACGCCGACGTGCAGCAAGCGGTCAACCGCATCCAGCCCGAGGAAAAGACGCTGGCCACGATCCGCGCCGCACGCGAGGCGGGCTTCCGCTCCGTCAGCATCGACCTGATCTACGGGTTGCCGAAGCAGACGGTCATGACGATCAACCAGACGCTGTCCAAGGTCATCGAGGCCAATCCCGACCGGATCGCGGTCTACCACTACGCGCACCTGCCGCACCTGTTCAAGCCGCAGCGCCGCATCAGCGAGCAAGACCTGCCCGGGTCTGACGCCAAGCTCGACATGCTGTCGCTCTGCATTCGCCGTCTGAACGAGGCCGGCTATGTCTATATCGGCATGGACCACTTCGCCAAGCCGGAAGACGAGCTGGCAGTCGCCCAGCGCCAGGGCCGGTTGCACCGCAATTTCCAGGGCTACTCAACCCATGCGGAGGCCGACCTGATTGCCTGCGGCGTGTCGGCTATCAGTTCGGTCGGCATGTGCTACAGCCAAAACGCGAAGACGCTGGAGGAATACTACGACCGGCTCGACCAGGGCGAGCTGCCGGTCGTGCGCGGCTATCAGCTGACGATGGATGACGTGCTGCGGCGCTTCATCATTCAGATGTTGATGTGCAACTTCGAACTGTCGATACGGTCTCTGGAGCAGGCTTATCCGATCACTTTCAGCGCCTACTTCGCCACCGAGCTCGAGCAGTTGGAAGAACTGCAGCAGATGGGGCTTCTGACCATCGACGACGAGTGGATCGAAGTCGGCATGAAAGGTCGCCTCCTGATCCGCAATGTCTGCATGGTCTTCGACCGCCACCTGCAGCAGGCAAGGCGATTGCCTTCGGAGCCCTTGCGCTACTCGCGCACGGTCTGAGCCAGCCCTTGGATTCCCTTGCCCTCCTGCCGCTGTTCGTGATCGGCCTGCTTGGCGGTGTGCACTGCGTCGGCATGTGCGGCGGCATCGTCGGCGCCTTCGCCGTTTCCGCGCCAGGCCGGCATGCTTTCCCCGTCGCGGTCGCCTCGACCGGAGGCCTGTTCGTCGCCGCCACCGACAGCGGCGCGCGGGTGCTCGCCTTCAACGCCGGCCGGATAGCCAGCTATGCGGCGGCCGGTGCTTTCGCCGGGCTGGCGGGCAGCGTGCCCGCCCTGATCCATCTGGCATCGGTGCAGACCGCTGCCTACTGGCTGGCTAGCCTGATGCTGGTCGCTCTCGGCCTGTCGCTGATGAATGTCTGGCACGGGCTCGCGCGCGTCGAGGCCGTCGGCCGCCTTGTATGGCGTCGCGTGCAGCCGCTGGTGCGGCGGTTGCTCCCCGTGCGCAGTCCGTGGCAGGCGTTTGCCCTCGGCGCATTATGGGGCTGGGTGCCCTGCGGGATGGTCTACAGCGTGCTGATGACGGCGCTGCTGACCGGCTCCGCCGCTCGGGGCGCACTCGTCATGCTGGCCTTCGGGCTCGGCACCCTGCCGCTGCTTTTTTCGATGGGACTGGCCGGCACCTCGCTGCGCCCGTGGCTGCAGCGGTCTTCGGTGCGGCGCGCCGCCGGGCTGATCGTGCTGGCCTTCGGCCTGCTCGGCCTGATACGCGTCGGCACCGGCCTCTCGCATGGCTGGCTGGACGCTGTCTGCATCACGCCGGCGGTGGCAAGATGAGCGCGGTCATCGCCGGTAACGAGGCAAACGGCTGCTTCCACTGCGGCCTGCCGGTGCCCGGTGGCAGCGCATGGCGGGTGGCGATCGATGGCGCCGAGCGCGCTATGTGCTGCCCCGGCTGCGAGGCCGTGGCCCGTGCCATCGTCGACAACGGCCTCGACGACTACTACCGCAACCGCCAGAGCCTGCCTCCGGGCGTGGCCGAAGCCGTGCCGGATGCGCTGAAACTCTACGACACCCCTGAACTCGCCGGCAGGTTCACCGGCGCCGACGGCGGCGGCGAGGCCACGCTGTCGGTCGATGGCATACGCTGTGCGGCGTGCGTCTGGCTGATCGAGAGGCGACTGTCGCAGGTGCCGGGACTGAAGGCGGCCCACCTCAACGTATCCACCCAGAAGCTGCAGGTGCAGTGGGATGCCGGGCAGTGCAGGCCGAGCGACATCCTGCAGGCGGTGCGCGAGGTTGGCTACGCGGCCTATCCGTTCGATCCCATCCGGCATGGCGAGCTGATGCGCACTCAGGCGCGCACCCTGTTCAAGCGGCTGTTCGTCGCCGGCTTGTCGATGATGCAGGTGATGATGTACGCGGTGCCAGCCTACATGGCCGGCGCCGACGGCATCGAGCCGGACATGGAGCGGCTGATGCGCTGGGCCAGCCTGCTGCTGACGCTGCCCGCCGTGTTCTACTCGGCCGTGCCCTTCTTCAAGGGGGCGTGGACCGACCTCGGGCAGCGAGCGCTCGGCATGGACGTGCCGGTCGCGCTGGGCATCGCGGCCGCTTTCATCGGCAGCACCTGGGCGACTGTCGTCAACCGCGGCGATGTTTATTTCGACACCGTCACAATGTTCGTCTTCCTGCTGCTCGCCAGCCGCTACCTCGAGCTGGTCGCACGCCGCCGCGCCGCCGGATCGCTCGAAACCCTGCAGCATGCATTGCCGGACTCCGCGTGGCTGCTGGGCGATTATCCGCAGCGCCGCGAGGCGACCCTGGTCGCCGCCGCCCGGCTGCGCAGCGGCGATGTCGTGCTGGTCAAGCCGGGCGAGGCCGTGCCCGCCGATGGCATCGTCATCGATGGCGAGACCGCGGTCGACCTGTCGCTGCTGACCGGCGAGAGCGCGCCGCAGGTGCGCCGTGTCGGTGAACCCGTGGCCGGCGGCGCGGTCAATATCACCGCGCCTGTCCTGCTGCGCGTGGACAAGGTGGCAAAGGACAGCACGCTGGCCTCGCTGATCCGGCTGATCGAGCGCGCAGGGCAGGGCAAGCCGCACATCGCGCAGTGGGCCGACCGGGTCGCCGCCTGGTTCGTCGCCGGCCTGCTGCTGTTTGCGGTGGCCGTGTTTTTCTTCTGGTCGTGGCAGGACCCGGGCCGTGCATGGCCGATCGCGATCGCGGTGCTGGTCGTGTCCTGTCCGTGTGCATTGTCGCTGGCCACGCCGTCGGCGCTGGCGGCGGCGACCGATCGGCTGCTGCGGCAGGGCGTGCTGGTGATGCAGCCACATGTGATCGAGACGCTGCACCGCGCGACCCATGTCGTGTTCGACAAGACGGGCACGCTGACCGAAGGCCGCCCCGCGCTGCGAGGAGTGACGCTGCTGGGCCGCATGGACGAGCGGCGAGCGCTGGCGCTGGCCGCCGCCCTCGAATCGGGGAGCGCGCACCCGATCGCGCAGGCATTCGCCGGCATCGATGCCGCCGGGCTGGTCGCCGCCGACCTGCAAGTCGTGCAGGGGCTGGGCATCGAGGGAGACCTCGATGGCGTGCGCTACCGTATCGGCAATGCAGGCTTTGTTGCCCGGCTGGCCGGCGCCAGCCCGGCATGCGCAACCGCGCCGGGCGTGACCGATGTATTTCTCGGCACGGAAGGAGAGTGGCTGGCGCGTTTCTCGCTCGCCGATGCGATCAAGCCCGATGCGGCGGCCGTGGTCGGCTGGTTCAAGGCCCGCGGCAAGCGGGTGATCCTGCTATCGGGCGACGCGCCGGACATCGTCACGCACGTTGCTGCAAGGCTGGGCACCGACGAAGCCCATGGCGGCATGCTGCCGCAGCAGAAATTGGCCTTCGTGCAGGCGCTGCAGGACGGCGCGGCCGTGGTCGCGATGGTCGGCGACGGCATCAACGACGCTGCCGTGCTGCGCGCAGCCGACGTATCGTTCGCGATGGGATCGGGCGCGGCGCTGGCCCGGTCGCATGCCGACGCGGTGCTGCTGTTCGGCCCGGTCGGCGCACTGCTCGATGCCGCGCGCGCGGCCGACCGCTGCATGCGTGTCATCCGGCAGAACCTCGGCTGGGCCACGCTCTACAACCTGGCCGCCATACCGGCGGCCGCCTTCGGCGTCATCAGCCCGTGGATGGCGGGCGTGGGCATGTCGGCCAGCTCCGCGCTGGTAGTGCTCAATGCGCTGCGGCTGCAACGACTGCCGCGCGCCTGACGGAAAGCGATCGATGGAATCCCTGTACCTGCTGATACCCCTGTCCGTGATTCTGGTGTTCGTCGCGCTCTGGATATTTTTCAAGGCGATGGACAGCGGCCAGTTCGACGATCTCGATGGGCCGGCGATGCGCATCCTGCAGGACGACGACAGCGTGCGCCCCGATGCCGAGCAGTCCGTCACCGATACCAAGAAATAAGCCTCGCGCCACTCTGTGCGCCTTCCGGACAATTTTGACTCAGGTCAAGGAAATTTGACCCTTCGAAACGTATTGTCCCGGCATCTTCGTCGTAAACCAAGAGGAGTTTCTGTGGACACAGCACTGAACTACAACTACCGCGTGGTCAAGCAGTTCGCGATCATGACGGTGGTGTGGGGCGTGGTGGGCATGCTGGTGGGGGTGGTGATCGCCGCCCAGCTGGCTTTCCCCGCGCTGAATTTCGATACCGCATGGCTGACCTACGGCCGCCTGCGGCCCCTGCACACCAATGCGGTGATCTTCGCCTTCGGTGGCTGCGCGCTGTTTGCGACATCGTATTACGTCGTCCAGCGGACGTCGCAGACGCGGCTCTTTTCCGACAAGCTGGCCGCCTTCACGTTCTGGGGCTGGCAGGCCGTCATCGTCGCGGCCGCAATCTCGCTGCCGCTGGGCTATACCTCAGGCAAGGAATACGCCGAACTCGAATGGCCGATCGACCTGCTGATCACGGCGGTCTGGGTGGCCTATGCGGTGGTGTTCTTCGGCACGCTCATCAAGCGCAAGGTCTCGCACGTCTATGTGGCCAACTGGTTCTTCGGCGCCTTCATCCTGACCGTCGCGTTGCTGCACGTTGTGAACTCGGCGGCCATGCCGGCTTCGCTGACGAAGTCCTACTCCGCCTACACCGGAGTACAGGACGCGATGATCCAGTGGTGGTACGGCCATAACGCCGTCGGCTTCTTCCTGACCGCCGGCTTCCTCGGCATGATGTACTACTTCATACCGAAGCAGGCCGAGCGCCCGGTGTTCTCGTACCGCCTGTCGATCGTCCACTTCTGGGCGCTGATATTCACCTACATGTGGGCCGGCCCGCACCACCTGCACTACACCGCGCTGCCGGACTGGACTCAGTCGATCGGCATGGTCTTCTCGCTGATCCTGCTGGCGCCGAGCTGGGGCGGAATGATCAACGGGATCATGACCCTGTCCGGCGCCTGGAACAAGCTGCGCAATGATCCGATCCTGAAGTTCCTGATCGTCTCGCTGTCGTTCTACGGCATGTCGACCTTCGAGGGCCCGATGATGTCGATCAAGACCGTCAATGCGCTGTCGCACTACACCGACTGGACCGTCGGCCACGTGCACTCCGGCGCGCTGGGCTGGGTCGGCCTGATATCGATGGGTTCGATCTATTACCTGCTGCCGCGCCTGTCGGGCAAGCAGGCGATGTGGAGCGTGCGCCTGATCGAATGGCACTTCTGGGTCGCGACCATTGGCATCGTGCTGTACATCGCCTCGATGTGGATCGCCGGCGTGATGCAGGGCCTGATGTGGCGCGCGGTGAACGCCGACGGCACCCTGACCTACACCTTTGTCGAGAGCGTGAAGGCGACCTTCCCCTTCTACGTGATCCGCATGGTCGGCGGCCTGCTCTATCTGGCCGGCATGGTGATGATGGCCTACAACACGTACAAGACGGTCAGCGACGGCAAGCCGGTGGATGCGCGCATCCCGGCCGCCACCGGCGCGCACGCGTAACACGAGGAGATTTGAATGAAACTCACGCATGATTCGATCGAACGCAAGCCTTGGCTGCTGATCGTCCTGATCCTGCTGGTGGTCAGTATCGGCGGTCTGGTCGAAATCGTTCCGCTGTTCTTCCAGAGATCGACCACCGAGCCGGTGGCGGGCCTTGCCCCGTACAGCCCGCTGCGCCTCGCCGGTCGCGACGTCTACGTGCGCGAAGGCTGCTACAACTGCCACTCGCAAATGATTCGTCCGTTCCGCGCCGAGACCGAGCGCTACGGCCATTACTCGGTGGCTGGCGAATTCGTCTTTGACCGTCCACACCAGTGGGGGTCGAAGCGTACCGGTCCGGACCTTGCGCGCGTCGGCGGCCGCTACAGCGATGAATGGCATCGCGAGCACCTGGACAACCCGCGCGCGGTCGTGCCGGAGTCGAACATGCCTGCCTACCCGTGGCTGGCGAAGACCGCGCTCGATCCGCAGTCCATCGTTCCGAAGATGCAGGCCCTGAAGCGACTCGGCGACCCGTACACCGACGAACAGATCGCCGCTGCGCCCAAGGAGCTTGCGGGCAAGACCGAGCAAGACGCGCTGGTCGCCTACCTGCAGGGCATGGGTGTTCAGATCAAGGCGCGGAGGTAAGCATGGACATTTCCCTGATGGACCTGCGCGGCGTCATCACCGTGCTGAGCCTGCTGGCTTTCGTCGGCATCATCTACTGGACCTTTGTCGCTCATCGCAAGGCCGACTTCGACGAGGCGGCGGCACTGCCTTTCGCGGATGAGGAAACGAACAACATCAAGCAGGAGCCGAAACATGGCTGATTTTGTCAACGGATTTTGGGGTATCTACATCACCGTGCTGGTGGTGCTGTCGATCGCTGGCTGCGGGCTGCTGCTGTGGTCGCAGTCGACGGTGAAGATCGAGGTGCCGCGGGACGGCAAGGTCGTCGAGACCACCGGGCACTCGTTCGACGGGCTCGAGGAACTGAACAACCCG
Source organism: Burkholderiaceae bacterium (assembly GCA_023653025.1). Lineage (GTDB taxonomy): Bacteria > Pseudomonadota > Gammaproteobacteria > Burkholderiales > Burkholderiaceae_D > Pernthalerella. Next base: position 69,308 of record JAMNXS010000001.1, on the reverse strand, counting down.
ATGCCGCGCTGGTGGATGTGGCTGTTCTACATCACCATCGTGTTCGGCATCGCCTATCTGGCGCTGTACCCGGGGCTCGGCACCTATGCCGGCAAGCTGGGCTGGAAGTCGACCGGCCAGTACGAAGAAGAGCTGAAGGCGGCCGATGCCGAGGTCGGTCCGATGTTCGCGAAATACCAGCAGACCGACCTGAAGGCGCTGGCCGCCGACCCGCAGGCCCGCGCCATCGGCGAGCGCCTGTTCCTGACCTACTGCTCGCAATGTCACGGCTCGGACGCGCGCGGCAACAAGGGCTATCCGAACCTGACCGACAGCGACTGGCTGCACGGCGGCGATCCCGACGCGATCAGGACCACGATCCTGAAGGGCCGCCAGGGCCAGATGCCGCCGATGGGCGCGGCCGTCGGCAGCGAGAAAGACATCGAGAATGTCGCCCACTATGTGCTGTCGCTGTCGGGCTCGACCTCGGACCCGATCAAGGCCTCGCTCGGCAAGGAGAAGTTCGCCGCCTGCGCCGCCTGCCATGGCGCGGACGGCAAGGGCAACCCGGCGGTCGGCGCGCCCAACCTGGCCGACAAGACCTGGCTGTATGGCGGCAGCGCCAACACCATCATGGAAACGGTACGCAATGGTCGCAAGAACATGATGCCGGCATTCGAGGATTTCCTCGGTGAGGCCAAGGTTCACCTGGTCGCCGCCTATGTCTGGAGTTTGTCGAACCGGCCCGTCGTGGCCGCCGCCAACACCGACGCCATCCCCGCCGCCGACCAGTAACCACGTCAACCCACAGGTCAGTCCATGGAGAATGCCTCCCCTGAAATCGCCGTCATCAAGATGTACGAGGCTCGCAAGGAAATCTATCCGCGCGAGACCCAGGGGAGGTACGCCCGTCTGCGCTGGTTCTTCGTCTGGGCCACGCAGTTGCTGTTCTACGGGCTGCCCTGGCTCGAATGGAACGGCCGCCAGGCTGTTCTGTTCGATCTGGGCGCCCGCAAGTTCTACATCTTCGGCATCGTTCTCTGGCCGCAGGATTTCATCTATCTTGCCGCACTGCTGATCATCAGCGCCTATTCACTTTTCCTGTTTACCGCGGTCTTCGGTCGCGTCTGGTGCGGCTTTACCTGCCCGCAGACGGTCTATACCGAGATCTTCCTCTGGATCGAGCGCAAGATCGAGGGCAACCGCAGCGCGCGCATGCGCCTCGACCGCCAGCCGATGTCGGTCGAGAAGTTCACGCGCAAGTCGGCCAAGCACCTGGCCTGGGGGACGCTTGCGCTGTGGACCGGTTTTACCTTCGTCGGCTATTTCACCCCGATCCACGTACTGTCCGAATCCGTTGCCACGCTGTCGTTCGGGCCGTGGGAGTGGTTCTGGGTGATCTTCTACGCATTCGCCACCTACGGCAACGCAGGCTGGATGCGCGAGCAGGTCTGCAAATACATGTGCCCGTACGCGCGCTTCCAGAGCGCGATGTTCGACAAGGACAGCCTGATCATCACTTACGACAAGGAGCGCGGCGAACCGCGTGGCGCGCGCAGCAAGTCGAATGCCGCAGGCAGCCAGGCCCTTGGCGCCTGCATCGACTGCTCGATGTGCGTGCAGGTATGCCCGACCGGTATCGACATCCGTAACGGGCTTCAGTACGAATGCATCGGCTGTGCCGCCTGCGTCGATGCCTGCAACAGCGTGATGGACAAGATCGGGCAGCCGCGTGGGCTCGTCCGGTACTGGACCGACCATGCGATGAAGTACCGCTGGACATCCGCGCAGATCCTGCGCCATGCGTTCCGGCCGCGCGTGCTGATCTACAGCGCGGTGCTGGTCGTGATCGTGTCGGTCTTCTTCGGCACACTGCTCGGCCGCACGCCGCTGAAGATGGACGTCATGCGCGACCGCGGCTCGCTGGGGCGCGAGATCGAAGACGGCATGATTGAAAACGTATACCGGCTGCAGATCATGAATACGGACGAGGCGCCGCATCGTTACCGGCTGTCGGTCGAGGGCATCGAGACCATCCACCTGGAGGGAACCGACGAGGTCCGGCTCGGGTCGACCGAGTCGCGCGCGGTGCCGGTGAACGTGCGCACGGCCGAGGGCAAGGGCGAGAAGGGGTCGAACAAAATTACCTTCGTCATTACCGACATCGACCATCCGGAAACAAGCGTGCGCGAGAAAGCCGTCTTCTTCATTCCACGCTGACCGACAACCGCTGGAGCCAGATCGAATCATGAATCCCATCCCCGCCCCTTGGTACCGTCATCGCTGGCCGTGGCTGCTGATGATCGGGCCAGTCGCCGTGCTGATTGCCGGTACGATCACGATCTGGATCTCGTTTGCCGGCGCGGACGCGCTGGTCGTCGACGATTATTACAAGCAGGGCAAGGCCATCAACCAGGACCTGCGGCGCGACGCAGCCGCTGCCCGCCTCGGATTGACAGCGTCAGTCCGGTATGATGCGATCACCGACAGTGTGACGGGCCGGCTCAATGGCGAGGCAAAGCCGAAGGCGCTGATCGTCCGCTTGCTGCACCCGACCGTCCCCGACAAGGATGTCCGCACGGTGGTGACGCTCGATGCCGATGGCCGTTTCAGTTTCCGCCTGCCGCTGCTGGACCGCGCTCGCTGGAAGGTGCAGCTGGAAGATCAGCAACGGCAGTGGCGCCTGCACGGCAGCTGGCACTGGCCGGAACAACAACAGACAGACATCCGGCCGATCGGGGAGAGCGGTCCGGCTGCGTGAGGAGGAGTGCTATGCTCAGGTTGGCTATGTCGGTATTGTGGCCGTCGTTCCTGTCGGCGATCATGGCCGAGGGTTTCTTCTTTTCCTTCTTTGACCCGGCCGACCTGATGCTGATCGGCGGCCAGTCCGAGCTTCCCCCGATCGCAGCTTATACCGTCGGCTTTTTCTTTTTCTGGGCTTTCTGCGCGATCGCCAGCATGATCAGCCTGGTCCTGACTCGCACCGAAGCGCCCGGCCAGCCTCCGTTCTGATCCGGTCCCTGCACAGGCCGAGCCATCGCCCGGCGTTCAGTGCTCGGTGCCGGCTGCCATCGCACGCAGGTGATCGGGCTCGAGCAATTCGATTTCCCGGTTGGCCACGCGGATCAGGCCCTGCTTCTTCAGGCGAGACAGCAGGCGGCTGATGCTCTCGATCGTCAGCCCGAGATAGTTGCCGATTTCCTCGCGCGACATGCGCAGCTGGAAGCTGGTGGACGAATACCCGCGCGCCGAGTAGCGGGACGCGAGATTGACGAGGAAAGCCGCGAAGCGCTGCTCGGCCCGCATGTTACCGAGCAGGAGCATCGCGTTCTGTTCGCGGGTGATCTCGCGGCTCATCATCCTGTGGAAATGATGCAGCAGGGTCGGGATGGTGCCGAACAGTTCCTCGAGGCGCCCGAACGGTATTTCGCAGACCTCGCTGTCCTCCAGCGCCATCGCGTCGCAATGGTGGCGGTCGGTGCTGATGGCGTCCATGCCCAGCAACTCTCCGGCCATCTGGAATCCGGTGATCTGCTGTTCGCCGCCGGCACTGACCTGGTAGGTCTTGAAGTGGCCGAGCCGGATCGCGTACAGGTTGATGAACGGGTCGTCCATCCGGTACAGCAGTGATTCCTTCGGCACCTTGCGGCGGCGGCCGATGATCTGGTCGAGCTTCTGCATGTCCGACTCGCCCAGCCCCATCGGCAGGCAGAGCTGGTGCATGCTGCACGCGGAACAACTCGCACGCAGCGCGCTGACGTTCAGCGGCGGGGGCGAGGAGAAGGACAGGGTCGGGTTCATCGGTATCAGGCTCAATATGCTGTTGGACTGTAACGCATACCCCCGGGCGAGGCCACTTCGCTGATCGAATCAGTCTTATTCAACCGGCTCATAAGGTAATCCCACATAGTTTTCCGCGATGCTGGTGCGGCCCGCCTCGGAACTGGTGAAGTAGGCAAGCTCGGCTTCCTGGATGCGCTGGCTGAACGGGTCGTCGGAGAACTTGTGAAGGATGGACGTCATCCACCACGAGAACCGTTCTGCTTTCCATATGCGCCGCAGGCAGATCTCCGAATACTTGTCGATCAGATCCAGCCGTCCCTCGCGATAGCGCTTGCGCAGGACGTGATACAAAGTATACACATCGCTGGCGGCCAGGTTGAGTCCCTTGGCGCCGGTGGGCGGCACGATGTGCGCCGCGTCGCCCACGAGGAACAGGCGGCCGTACTGCATCGGTTCGGCGACGAAGCTGCGCAGCGGCGCGATGCTTTTCTCGATCGACGGGCCGGTCACCAGCAGGTTGGCGGTTTCCTCCGGCAGACGCGCGCGCAATTCATCCCAGAATCGCTCGTCCGACCAGGCCTCGACCTTGTCATCCAGGCTGCACTGCACATAGTAGCGCGACAAATTGTCCGAGCGCATGCTGCACAGCGCGAATCCGCGTGCATGGTTGGCATAGATCAATTCATGCGAGACCGGCGGCGTGCGCGACAGCACGCCCAGCCAGCCGAAAGGATAGACACGCTCGAAAAGCGCAATGCGGTCGGCCGGAATCGACTTGCGCGAGACGCCGTGGAAGCCGTCGCAACCGGCGATGTAGTCGCATGCAATGATGTGTGGCGCGCCATCCTTGAGGAAGCTGACGCTCGGATGGTCGCTGTCGGCATCGTGCAGCGTCACCTGTTCAACTTCGTAGTAGCTCGGCGCGCCGGATGCCAGGCGGGCATCCATCAGGTCTTTCGTGACTTCCGTCTGGCCGTAGACCATGACCGTCTTGCCGCCGGAGTACCGCTTCAGGTCGATCCGCTCGACGCGCCCGCTGAACGACAGGGCGAAGCCTTCATGCACATGGCCCTCGCGGTCCATGCGGTCGCCCACCTGCGCTTCGCGCAGCAGCTTGGTCGTGCCCTGCTCGAGCACGCCGGCCCGGATGCGAGAGAGCACGTAGTCGGGCGACTTGGTCTCGATGATGATGTTGTCTATGCCCTGCAGCTCGAGCAGGCGGCCGAGCAGCAGCCCCGACGGGCCGGCACCGATGATCGCAACCTGGGTTTTCATGATCCTGTCTCCTTGGGCCCGCGGCCCTGATTCTGGTGTGGCTGCAGTGTGCTGGCAGCCGGGCGCGAAAGGAAGAGACGAATAGCGACTAAAATTGCACTTTACAAGGATTTCTTTGCCGATGACGCCGTGCCCCCGGCAGCACGGGACAGCGGAATTGTCCGCCATTACATCGAATCGAAGCAATGAGTAAGAACCAGCAAAGCAAAGCGGGCAGGCAAGTGCCTGTTTATTGCCTGTACGGCGAGGACTCTCAGTGGCCGGTGCCGGACCTGATCCATGTGGAGTCGATCGCCGCCCGCAGCCGCTTGCACAATTGGGAGATCCGTCCGCATCGGCACCATGGGCTGTTGCAGTTGCTGTGGCTGCAGCGCGGAAGGGCGCGGCTACAGCTCGATGGCGACGAGGGCATGCTCGAGGTGGGCGAACTGCTGCTGATCCCGCAGCATTGCGTGCACGGCTTCCGGTTTTCCCGGCAGGCGGCCGGGCTGGTGGTCACGGTCGCCTATCCGCTGCTGGCGCGCATAGGCGGGCAGCTGGAGGCGACGGTATCCGGCATGCTGCGCCCGCTGCAGCGCAGCCTGGCCGGCATCGCGTCGCATGTGCCGGTCGGTGTGCTGCTGGCCGCGCTGGAGCGGGAGTACGGGTCGCAGGCCGAGGGCAGGGGCGCTCTGCTGGAGGCGATGACCGCGGCGCTGCTGATCTGGCTGCTGCGCGAGTCCGAGCCGGTCGGCGAGGCCGCTGAGACGGCGCGCGGGCATCGGTATCTGGCGCGCTTTTCCGCCGAGGTGGAGCGCAACTACGCGCGCCACTTGCCGTTGCAGCATTATGCCGGGCGGCTCGGCATCAGCGCGGCACATCTAAACGCGCTGTGCCGGCGCCACGCGCAGTGCTCGGCGCTCGAGATGATCCATGCGCGCCTGATGCTCGAGGCGCGGCGCAGTCTCGCGTATACGTCGATGAGCGTGCGCGACATTGCGGAATCGCTGGGCTTTGGCGATCCCGCCTATTTCACGCGGTTTTTCCGGCAGCGGTCCGGCGGTATCGCGCCGCGCGATTTCCGGCAGCGCGCCGCCTCGATGGCCACCGAGCGCGAGACGCTGCCGTCCTGAGGCCGGTGTCGGCGAGCCCGCGACTCAGGGCAGCAGCACCGACAAGTCGCTGGCCGCATTCAGCAGCGCGGGCAAAAAGCTTTGCTCGACTTCGTCGCGCGTCACGCGCGTCGATTGCGCGCCAATGTTCAGCGCCGCCATGGTCGCGCCCGACGCACCGCGCACCGGCACGGCGACCGACCGCAGGCCGATCTCGAGTTCTTCCTCGACGATCGCGTATCCCTTGAGCCGGACATCGGCGATGATCTCGCGCAGCCGCTCTTCGTCAACCACGGTTCGGTCGGTATAGGCCACCAGTTTGGCGCGCTCGAAAAACGCATCCAGCTCCGGTTCGCGCAGCCCGGCCAGCAGCACGCGGCCGAGCGACGTGCAATGGGCCGGCAGGCGGCTGCCGGCGTTCAATGCCACCGACAGCACGCGCGAGGTTTGCGAGCGGCAGATGTAGAGCACCTCTTCCTGCTCCAGCACTGCCAGCGAGCAGGACTCGTTGAGCGTGCGGCTCAGCTGGTTCAGGCAGGGCTGGGCGGCAATGGCCAGCGGGGTCGACGACAGATACGAATATCCGAGCGACAGAATCTTCGGCTTCAGATAAAAATTGTTCGCTTCGGCATCCGCATAGCCGAGCTGCTTCAGCGTGTATAGGCAGCGGCGGACCGCAGCGCGCGGAATGCCGGTCTTGTGGCTGATTTGCGCGATGGTCATCGAGCGGCGCTGGTCGCTGAATGCCTTGACGACGGCCAGACCGCGCGCCAGCGAGGTCATGAAGCTCGGGTCGGTCAGCGCATCGATTTCCTCGGCGATCGTTCGCTGCCGGGCCGGCACGTTGGCGACCCCCTTGCCGGGGCCGGGAATGCCTTGCGCGGTCGCGGTCGGCGGAATGATTTCATTCGAGGGGCTGGGAATGGTCTGCATGTTCAGATCGCTGGTGAAGGATGGCTTTCGAACGGAGGGCATGCCGCCGCGCCGAACATGTCCGTGCGGCGCGACGACATGGCCGTTACCGTAACGGAACCTGATAATCTTTTGATAATTCTTGCGTCCACTTGCCCCTCTCCGGGTTTGGTTCGTGTCACCACGGCCAATGTGTCGCTTCAATCCAACAAACAGACGAGCGGCTCCTTGGGGAGGGCGTGGTTCGGACATCGAACACTCTGTTGTCGTGCTTCCTTGTCGGCCGATAAGTCTGCGGATACACTGCGTGTTGCGTTCTGTAGACAGATATTTGTGCGGTTATCGAACATTTTGCCGGTATTGTAGGTCGTCAAAGCCACGGCATCAATCAGGAGGAAACTTTGCTCAGCAAAATCGTCGCCGACCTCGAGCAGGCGGTCACGGGGATCGAGGACGGCGCCACCGTCATGATCGGCGGCTTCGGCAACGCCGGCATGCCCCGCGCACTGATCGATGCACTGATCGCGCAAGGCGCACGCGACCTCACTATCGTCAACAACAATGCCGGCAACGGCGACGCCGGGCTCGCGGCCTTGCTCGCCGCCGGGCGGGTGCGCAAGATCATCTGCTCGTTTCCGCGCCAGTCGGATTCGCATGTCTTCGACGGGCTCTACCGGGCCGGCAAGATCGAACTCGAACTGACCCCGCAGGGCAATCTCGCCGAACGCATCCGGGCCGCCGGTGCCGGCATCGGCGCCTTTTTCACGCCGACCGGGTTCGGGACCCTGCTGGCCGAGGGCAAGGAGACCCGCAACATCCATGGCCGCGACTATGTGCTCGAGACTCCGATCCACGCGGACTTTGCGCTGATCAAGGCGCTCAAGGCCGATCGCTGGGGCAATCTCGTCTACCGCAAGGCGGCGCGCAACTTCGGTCCCATCATGGCGATGGCTGCCCGCTGCGCGGTGGCGCAGGTGGACGAGGTCGTCGAGCTCGGCGAACTCGATCCCGAGGTGATCGTCACGCCTGGAATTTTCGTGCAGCGCGTCGTGCAGACAGGAGGAGTGCAATGAAGCGCCGGTCACGTGATGAAATCGCGCAGCGGGTCGCGCGCGACATACCGGAAGGCGCCTATGTGAACCTCGGCATCGGACTGCCTACCCTGGTCGCCAACCATCTCGATCCGTCGAAAGAAATTTTCCTGCACAGCGAGAACGGCATCCTCGGCATGGGTCCGGCTCCTGCACCGGGGCAAGAGGACGAGGACCTGATCAATGCCGGCAAGCAGCCGGTGACTCTGCTGACCGGCGGCGCATTCTTTCATCACGCCGACTCGTTCGCGATGATGCGCGGCGGCCATCTGGACATCTGCGTGCTCGGCGCCTTCCAGGTCTCCGCGCGCGGCGACCTCGCGAACTGGCATACCGGCGCGCCGGAAGCGATACCGGCGGTCGGCGGCGCGATGGATCTCGCGATCGGCGCCAAGAAAGTCTTTGTGATGATGGAGCACCAGACCAAGGCCGGCGAGAGCAAGATCGTCGCCGACTGCAGCTATCCGCTGACGGGTGTGGCCTGCGTATCGCGCATTTACACGGATCTCGCGACCCTCGAGGTCACGGCGCAGGGCCTGCGCGTGATCGACATGGTCGACGGACTCACGCTGGACGCCTTGCAGGAGATGACGGGCGTGCCGCTGCAAGAAGCGTGAGTCTGTCCCAAACGATTTTTAAATGAGCCAAAACATGAAACAAGCCTTCATCTGCGATGCCATCCGTACCCCCATCGGCCGCTACGGCGGCGCGCTCAAGGACATGCGTGCCGACGATCTCGGCGCCATTCCGCTGCGCGCGCTGCAGGAGCGCAATCCGACCGTCGACTGGTCGGCGCTCGACGAGGTGATCTTCGGCTGCGCGAACCAGGCCGGCGAGGACAACCGCAATGTCGCCCGCATGTCGTCGCTGCTGGCCGGCTTGCCGATCGCGGTGCCCGGGTCGACCGTGAACCGCCTGTGCGGTTCGGGCATGGATGCGGTCGGCATTGCCGCGCGCGCCATCAAGGCCGGTGAGACGGGACTGATGATCGCCGGCGGCGTCGAGTCGATGACCCGCGCACCCTTCGTGATGGGCAAGGCCGACAGCGCGTTCTCGCGTAACGCGCAGATCTTTGACACCACGATCGGCTGGCGCTTCATCAACCCGCAGATGAAGGCCCTGTACGGCGTCGATTCGATGCCGGAGACGGCCGAGAACGTCGCCGCCGATTTCGGCATCGGCCGCGCCGACCAGGACGCGTTTGCCGTCCGTAGCCAGAACAAGGCTGCCGCCGCGCAGGCCAATGGCACACTCGCTGATGAAATCGTGCCAGTCGTGATCCCGCAGAAAAAGGGCGAACCCGTCACCGTGCTGCAGGACGAACATCCGCGCGCCACCAGCATCGAGGCGCTGTCCAGGCTGAAAGGCGTCGTCCGTCCCGACGGCACGGTCACGGCCGGCAATGCCTCCGGCGTCAACGACGGCGCGTGCGCCTTGCTGCTGGCGGACGAGGACAATGCCCGTCGCTACGGACTCGTGCCGAAGGCGCGCATCGTCGCTGTCGCGACGGCCGGCGTGGCGCCACGCGTCATGGGCATCGGGCCGGTGCCGGCGGTGAAAAAGCTGCTGCAGCAGACCGGCATCTCGCTCGACCAGATCGACGTCATCGAGCTCAACGAAGCCTTCGCCGCGCAAGGGCTCGCGGTGCTGCGCGAACTCGGCATTGCCGGCGACGATGCGCGCGTGAACCCGAACGGCGGCGCAATAGCGCTCGGCCATCCGCTGGGCATGAGCGGCGCGCGGCTGGTGACGACGGCAACCTGGCAGCTGCAGCGCAGCGGCGGCCGCTACGCGCTGTGCACGATGTGCATCGGGGTGGGGCAGGGTATTGCCATGCTGATCGAGCGGATCTGAGTGCACGCCGTCCCCAACGTTTTCAATTTCGCCCGCATCGGCGAGAATTGAGCCGAATCACCATTACTGACCTGCGAGCCGATGTCCAAGTCCGACCTTCGTCCCTACCGCAAGCCTGCGGCAGGAAGCCATTCCGATTATCTGTATCCCGACTACGGGTCGACGGTCACGCGCACGCCGTCGAAGCCGCTGGTCCTGCTGCCGCAGTCGCTGTCCGAAATCACCGGCCCCGTGTTCGGCCACGACCGCGTGCGCGCCGACGATGCCGACCTGACGCGCCAGCATGCGGGCGAACCGCTGGGCGAGCGCATCATCGTTGCCGGCCGCGTCATCGACGAGGACGGACGCCCGGTGCCGCATACGCTGGTCGAGGTCTGGCAGGCGAATGCCGCCGGCCGCTACCAGCACAAGCGCGACCAGCACGATGCGCCGCTCGACCCGAATTTCACCGGCACCGGGCGCACGCTGACCGATGCACAGGGCAACTACCGCTTCGTCACCATCCGTCCCGGTGCCTACCCGTGGCGCAACCATCCGAACGCCTGGCGTCCGGCCCACATTCATTTCTCGCTGTTCGGCAATGCGTTCGCGACGCGACTCGTCACGCAGATGTACTTCCCCGGCGATCCGCTGCTGCCCTTCGATCCGATCTACAACAGCGTGCCGGATGGCGCGCGGCAGCGGATGATCTCGCGCTTCGAGCTGGAGCTGACCGCGCCCGAGCACGCACTCGGCTTCCGCTTCGACATCGTGCTGCGCGGGCGCGATGCGACCCCGTTGGAGGCGTGACGTGAGTTTTTCTCTGACCCCTTCCCAAACTGTCGGCCCCTACCTGCATATCGGCCTCGATTGGCTGAACACCAGCGAGCTCGCCGGCCCCGGCATCGCCGGCGAGCGGATCCTGATCGAAGGACGGCTGCTGGACGCCGATGGCCAGGTCGTGCCGGACGGCCTCATCGAGATCTGGCAGGCCAACGCGGATGGCAAGTATGCGCACGCCGACGATGCCCGCGATCTGCCGGCCGACGCCGGCTTCCTCGGCTTCGGCCGCTGCCCGACCGATGCCGACGGCCGCTTCCGCTTTTCGACCATCAAGCCCGGCAGCGTTCCGGGCGCGGACGGTCGGGCGCAGGCGCCGCACATCCTGGTCAATGTCTTCGCGCGCGGCCTCCTGAAGCAGTTGACGACGCGCATCTACTTCCCGCACGACGATCATGGCGGCGATCCCGTCTTGTCCGCAGTGCCGGCGGAGCGGCGTACCACGCTGGTGGCGCAGCCGGCGCCGGACCGTCCCGGCGTGCTGGCGTGGAACATCGTGCTCGGCGGTGGCGGCGCTGACGAAACCGTATTCTTCGATCTCTGACCCGAGGTAAGCGCCGATGTCCCTGCCTTCATTGACCGCCCGGTTGTTTTCCAGCGAAGGCATGGCGCAGGTATTCGCTCCCCGCGCCACGCTGCAGCGCATGCTGGATTTCGAGGCGGCGCTAGCCGAGGCGCTGGCCGCGGAGGCCGTGATCCCGGCGACGGCGGTCGCGCCGATCCGCGCCGCCTGCGATGCCGAGGGTTTCGACATCGATGCACTCGCGCAGGACGCGCAGCGGGCCGGCAATATCGCGATACCGCTGGTCAAGGCCCTGACCGCGCGGGTGGCGGCAGCCGATGCCGATGCCGCGCGTTACGTTCACTGGGGCTCGACCAGCCAGGACGTGATCGATACCGGCATGGTGCTGCAGCTGCGCGAGGCGCTCGATCTGCTGGCGGTCGACCTGGCCGAGTTCGGCGATGCGCTCGCTGCGCTCGTGTACCGGCACCGCGATACGCCGATGATGGGGCGCACATGGATGCAGCACGCGCTGCCGATCACTTTCGGACTGAAGGCCGCGGGCTGGCTGGATGCTGTTCTGCGCCATCAGCAGCGGCTGGGCGAGATGCGCCGCCGCCTGTGCGTACTGCAGTTCGGCGGCGCCGCCGGCACGCTGGCCTCGCTGGGCAACTGCGGCCTGCCGGTCGCGCAGACGCTGTCCGGCCTGCTCGGTCTGCCGCTGCCGGCGCTTCCCTGGCATGCCCATCGCGACCGCATGGCCGAGTGTGCAACGGTGCTGGGTCTTTTGACCGGCACGCTGGGCAAGATCGCCCGCGACATCTCGCTGCAGAGCCAGACCGAGGTCGCGGAATTGTCCGAGCCCGTGGCTGTCGGACGCGGCGGGTCTTCGGCCATGCCGCACAAGCGCAATCCCGTGGGCTGCGCCACTGCCCTGGCCGCCGCCACGCGCGTTCCCGGCCTGGTGGCTACGATGCTTGCGGGCATGCCCAACGAGCACGAGCGCGCCCTAGGCGGCTGGCAGGCCGAGTGGGATACTCTGCCCGAGATCGCGTCGCTGTGCGCGGCGGCGCTCGGCCAGCTGCGCGACGTCGCCGAGGGACTGGGCGTGGATGCCGCGCGCATGCGCGCCAACATGGATGCCACGCGCGGGCTGGTGATGGCCGAGCCGGTGTCGCTCGCGCTAGCCGCGCACCTCGGTCGTGCGAGAGCGCATGAACTGGTCGAGGCAGCCTGCCATACTGCTGCCGACAGCGGGCGAGCGCTCGCCGAGGTGCTGGCTGCCGATCCTGCCGTCACGGCGCAGCTCGGGCCCGGCCGTCTGGGCGAACTGCTCGATCCGGTCCGGTACACTGGCGAAGCGGCGGCATTTGCCGACCGCGTGCTCGCTGCGCACAGGCAAGCCAAGCTCTGAACCCACTCCCAAGGAGTCAAGATGCCTTTCGTTGACACAGGAAACGGCAAGCTGCATTACGCCATCGACGGCGCCGACGACGCGCCGGTGCTGGTGCTCTCCAACTCCCTCGGCACCACGCTCGACATGTGGCTGCCCCAGATGCCCGCCCTGGTCGAACACTTCCGCGTACTGCGCTATGACACGCGCGGCCATGGGCAATCGGACGTCACGCCGGGGCCGTACAGCATGGCCCAGCTCGGCGGTGATGTCGTCACGCTGCTCGATTACCTGAAGATCCCGCGCGCCCATTTTTGCGGCCTGTCGATGGGCGGCATGACCGGCATCTGGCTCGGCATTCACCAGCCGAACCGCATCGACCGGCTGGTGCTGTGCAACACCAGCGCGGCGATCGGCGTGCCCGAGATGTGGAACGCGCGCATCGCGCAGGTCAGGCAGGGCGGCATGGATGCCGTGATCGCCAACGTGCTCGACCGCTGGTTCACCGCAGACTTCCTGTCGCATGCGCCGGCGCAAGTCGAGCGCGTGAAGGCGATGCTCGCCAAGACCTCGATCGACGGCTATGCCGCCAACTGCGCCGCCGTGCGCGACATGGACCAGCGGGCCGACCTCGGCCGCATCGCGTCGCCGACACTCGTCATCGGCGGCAAGCACGACAAATCGACGCCGCCCGAGCATGGCGAGCTGATCGCCCGCTCCATTCCCGGCGCCCGCTATGTCGAGCTGAACGCGGCCCATCTGTCGAACTGGGAGGTCGCGCAGGCTTTCACCCACCAGGTCCGCGGCTTTCTCCTTAACGCCTCCGCGCCGCAGTAGGCCATGGACGAAGAACAACGACACAACCACGGCATGGCGCTCCGGCGCGCGGTGCTGGGAGACAAGCACGTCGACCGCGCTCAGTCCAGCCTGAACGACTTCAATGCCGAGTTCCAGAACCTGATCACCCGCTATGCGTGGGGCGAGATCTGGACGCGTCCTGGTCTGCCGCGCCACACGCGCAGCCTGATGACGATCGCGATGCTGGTGGCGCTGAACCGCGAGGAAGAATTGAAGCTGCACCTGCGGGCGGCCTCGAACAACGGCGTCACGCGCGAGCAGATCAAGGAGGCGCTGCTGCAGGCGGCCATCTACTGTGGAGTGCCGGCAGCCAACTCGGCGTTCGCACTGGCGCAGCGCGTGTTTGCGGAAATGGATGCCGAAGCCGGCGCTTGATGCCGGTCGAAACCCTTCGCGTTGATACGGTCGTTCACGTGCGGCAGCGGTCACATGCTCAACCGCACCCTCGTGAAAGGATCGTGTCATGAGCACCAAGCGCTTCGCGATGATCGCAGGCATCGTCTACCTGCTCGTCGGCATTGCCGGTTTCTTTCCTGCCTTGCTGACCGCGCCCGACCCGGCTCACAGCGTCAGCCTGAACGTCCTGCACGGCAACCTGCTCGGCCTGTTCCCCGTCAACATCGCGCACACGCTGGTACACCTCGCGATCGGCGCCTGGGGCGTGATGGCCGCGCGCGGCGACGGCACGGCGATCACCTATGCGCGCTCGCTGGCCATCTTGTATGCGGTACTCGCCATCATGGGGCTGTTCCCCCGCCTCGACACCGTGTTCGGACTGATACCGCTGCACAGCCATGACATCTGGCTGCATGCGGGCACGGCTGCCGTCGCCGCCTACTTCGGCTGGTACGCCAGCCAGCGCGTGAACGCCTGACAGGGCGCCGGGCTGCCGGGCCTCGCCTTCGCGCCAGGCGAAGGCCCGCTTCCATGTTTTGCCGGATCGCCTTCCCCGCCTGATCGGTTATAGTCGGCGGGTTCATCGCAACGAAGGGGAAGGCCACTCATGGAGTCATTGCGGTTCGCCGTTGTCGGCGCGGGTTCGGTCGGCTGCTATTTTGGCGGCATGCTCGCGCGTGCCGGAGTGCCGGTCAGGCTGATCGGGCGGCCCGTCCATGTCGATGCGATGCGCGAGCGCGGCCTGCGTCTCGACACCCTGACCTTCGACGATACGGTTCGCGTCGAGGCAAGCAGCGACGCCGCTGCCGTGGCCGGCGCCGATGTCGTGCTGTTCTGCGTCAAGTCCACCGACTCGGTCGCGACCGCGCGCGAGATCGTGCCCCACCTCGGCGAGCACACTGTCGTGCTGTCGCTGCAAAACGGCGTGGAGAATGCCGAACTCATCAGCCAGGCGCTGCCGCAAGCCGTGATTCCGGCGGTCGTCTACGTCGCTACCGAAATGGCGGGGCCCGGTCACCTCAAGCATCACGGCCGCGGCGAACTGGTCATCGCCGAGAGCCCGTCGAGTGCGGCCATCGTGGCCGCGTTCGCGCGGGCCGGCGTGCCGGTGCAGGTATCAGACAACGTGGCCGGTGCGCTATGGGCGAAGCTGATTGTCAACTGCGCGTACAACGCGCTGTCGGCCATTGCGCAAAAACCCTACGGCAAACTGGTCGAGATCGACAGCGTGCCGCCGCTGATGCAGGCTGTCGTCGATGAATGCCTGCGCGTGGCCGCGGCCGACGGCGTCGCGGTCACGGGCGACAGCCACGAGGCAGTGCGGCGCATCGCGCACAGCATGGCCGGGCAGTATTCGTCGACCGCACAGGATGTCGCCCGCGGCAAGCCGAACGAAATCGATTTCCTGAACGGCTATGTCGTCCGGCGTGGTCGGGCGCTCGGCATTCCGGCACCGATAAACCAGACGCTCTGGACGCTGGTGAAGCTGATGGAAAAACAATGAACAAGGAGACGGCAATGACGGAGCAGGAATTCAGGCAGTGGCTGGCTGATGACGGCATCGACACGGTGGTCGCGGTCGAGCGCGAACCGAACGGGTCGCTCGACACCCACACCCATCCGTTCGAGGCGAGGGCGCTCGTCATCGACGGCGAGATCACCATCGAGGCCGAGGGCCAAACGCGCCGCTACGGCGCCGGCGACATCTTCCAGCTCGGCGCCAATATTCCGCATGTCGAGCATTACGGGCCGCAAGGCGTCCGCTACCTCGCCGGGCGCAAATGAGTGGATGAAGGCTTCGGCTGGCGCCGCCGGTCAGCCGATCATGTCCACGCGGCCGTTCAGGTCCATGATGCCGGTGACGACACCGAGCTTCGGATGGCGTGCATTGACTTCCTTGCGGAAGATCTGCAGCGCCTCGGCATGCGACACCGTTTCGATCTCCTTCTCGGCGACCTTGTCCGCGCCGAACGCCAGCTTGGCCGCGCCGCAGTCGCGGTGCGTCAGCGCCACCACGCGCCTGATGTGATGCAGGCCGACCGTGATGTCGAGGTTGTCCCAGAAGGTCTTGTGCCATGGCGCGAACTTCGGATGCACCGCGCCGATCGGGCCGCCGGCCATCACGAAGTGGCTGTAGTTGTCGCCGAGCTTCTCGCGATCGACGCCGGACAGCAGGCCCATGTACTGCCAGCTGAGCGTGGTGAAGCGCGGGTCGATGCAATTGACGAGCATGGCTTCGTAATTGCCGCCGCCCGCGAACGCGCGGCCCGGCATGAAGCCCGCAACGCCGGCAGCCAGCGCCGCGGCGCCCGCGCCGAGGAATTGCCGGCGCGACGCGGCGGCCGGTGACGGAAAACAGCAAGGGCAGCCGGTGTCGTGCCGATCGGCAGTCAGCGGCAGGAGGTGCTTGTCAGACATGAAATTCTCCTTGAGGGTATGGATGGCCCGCGGCGGGCGCAAGCCGGCGACGTCAATACATACTGTCAGACACATGCCTGAAGTGTGCGCACGGGCTTCGTTCTGCAGCCTGTATCAGCATAACGGTCGCCGACCCGAAATCTTTGAGGGGAGCCGGCGCCATGTCGCCGCCGGGCCGGAATTTTCGCCGTCTGGCGCTCCAGAAAATCTGATCCGGTTCGATAATGAATAATGAAGGCGCGCCTGTAAACCCGGGCGGGCGTAACGCGATGCCCGGGCGGCACGGAGTCGGCAGCCACTGCCGGCTGACGGCCGGGCGATCGCTGGTTCTCGGCAGAGGAAAGCCATGACGAACACCTACCAGACTCTGATCGTTGTCCTCGCGCTGGCCGGAGCGGCCACGCCGGCCAGCGCTGCGGATCTCCCGCGCGGCGCGCCCGAGTCCGCCGGCGCTGCGCCCGGTACGGCACCCGGGATAAAGCGTGTGCGGGTCAAGGACAGGGCGGCGGCGGCCGCAGCCGTGGCCGCCGCGCGCGCCGCCGAGTTCGCGCCGGAAGATCCCATCGTGCCGGCCGCCGCACCCGCGGCTGCCGCGGCACCGGCCGTGGCCGCAACGGTTGCCGCCGCACCGGCCGCCGAGCCGGCCGGCACGCCCGACGCCCGGTCCGCGCCGGCGCAAGTTCCCCCTGCCGCACACGACGATGCGGCCGCGCACCCGGCACCCAAAGCCGAGGCCAAACCCGAGCCCGAGCCGGCCGCACCTGCCGCGCCGGCCGACACCCAGCGCGTGGCCGACTGCAATCCGCCGTTCAAATCGGAAGTCGTGGCGCTGTTCGACCGCTGGAATGCCTCTCTGCGCACCGGCGACCCGAAAAAAGTCGTTGCCCATTACGCACCCGGCTCCGTGCTACTGCCCACGGTATCCAACCGCGCGCGCTTCACCGTCGCCGAGAAGGAGGCGTATTTTGCTCATTTCCTGCAACGCCGTCCCGAAGGCAGGATCGACGATCGCGTGATCGATGTCGATTGCAACAGCGCGACCGACAGCGGCCTCTACACCTTTCGCTTCGCCGACGGCACACAGGTCAGGGCGCGTTACACCTTTTCCTACAAGCGCGTGGACGGCGAATGGCTGATCGCCAGCCATCATTCATCCGGCATGCCGGAACAAAGCGAGTCCGGCGCCGATCACAAAGCGCCGAAGCCCGCGTCGAAGCCGACAGAAAACCCGAAGGGCTGGGTGCGCTTTCCCTGACGGCGGCGCAATGCGAAAAACGGGCGTATGCTGAAAGCCTGTTTTGTTCGGCCCGCGGGGGTGATCGCCATGAAGAAAAATCCGCACTCGGTGCGCGCGCCGGCCGGCCTCGAATGGAAGCTCGTCCGGAAACTGCCCGCGCTGTGTCTGGCCGGCCTGCTGGCCCTGCTGCTGGCCTGGGGGCTGGCGCTGGTGCTGCCCTGGGATGGCGATCCGCAACAGGTCGCGCGCAATTTGCGCACGTTCAACTACACGCTGATCGGGCTGGCGATTTTCCATCTGACCATGATTTTTACGCTGGCCCTCGGCTGCCTGATCGTGATGATCATGAAGGGGCCGCAGTACACGTCGGACTCCTATCCGGTGCTGGACGCCGAACGACCCGCGCGATAGCCGGGGTCAAAAAAACACGAAGCCGCCGCTGTCCCGGCTGGCCTAAAATTTTGCGCTCTCGAACCGATATCCAGAAAAGGAGTGCAGATCATGGATTTGCCGAAGATCCGCGACATCTGCGCGCGCGCCGTGATCGCGCCGATACCGCGCCCGGTGCGCACCGCCTCCGGCTCGATCGAGGCCGCGCCGCTGCTCCTCGTGGACGTGCTAACCAGCGACGAAGTCACGGGCAGCGCCTACCTGTTCGGCTACACGCCGGCGACGCTCAAGCCGCTGCTGGCGCTGGTGGACGAATTGCGTCCCGAACTGGTCGGGCAAGCCGTGGTTCCCGTCGAGCGCATGGCGCAGATGCAGGCGCGCTTCCGGCTGCTCGGGCTGCAGGGATTGCTTGGCATGCTGGTATCGACGCTGGACATGGCCTACTGGGATGCGCTGGGCAAGGCCGCCGGTCAGCCGGTGGCAACGCTGCTCGGCGGCCGGGCGCGCCCGGTGCGCGCCTACGACAGCTACGGCATGGTCGACCCCGCGCATGACGCGGCAGCGCTGCGCGCGTCGCTGGACAAGGGATTCAAGGCGATCAAGATCAAGCTCGGCCACGACGATCCCCGGCGCGACCTGAGCATCGCGCGCGAGGTGCGCGAACTGATCGGGCCGGACATCGCGCTCATGGTCGACTTCAACCAGAGCTTGTCGCCGGTCGACGCAGTGCGCCGGATACGTGCGCTCGAGACGGTCGATTTGCACTGGGTCGAGGAGCCGGTGATCGCGGAGGACCTGCTCGGACATGCGCAGGTCAGGAAGGCGGTCGAGGCGAACATCCAGACCGGCGAGAACTGGTGGTTCCCGCGCGATGCGGAGCGCGCGCTGTCGGCCGGCGCCTGCGACCTGATGATGCCCGACCTGATGAAGATCGGCGGCATCAGCGGCTGGATGACGGTGGCCGGCATCGCGGCTGCGGCGTCGATGCCGGTGTCCAGCCACCTGTTCGTCGAGGCCAGCGCGCATGTGCTGCCGGTGACCCCGACCTGCGACTGGCTGGAATTCATGGATTTCGGTTCGGCCGTGCTGGCCGAACCCTGTGCAGTCGAGCAGGGCTGCGTGACTGCCAGAGGGCCGGGGCTCGGCATCGTCTGGGACGAGCGGGCCGTGGAACAATACCGCATCGGCTGACGCGCCGCACAGGGCTGCGCGTCATCGGGAAGGAGGCAACGATGAAGCGCATTACCGCCGCAGGGGTCGTCCTTGCAGCTTGCCTGTGCCTGCAGGCGTCGGCCGAAACGCTGGAGACCAACAATCCCGGCATCGTCGTCAAGCGCGTCTACTGCGTCGACACCAACGTCGGCGGCGTGCTGGTGAACAAGGCCGCGCAGCCGTTTCGCGGCCGCCTGCGGGTGGCCGTGCGCGACGGCGAGGGCGACATCGTCGGCCGCCACAGCATACGGATGCGCGCCGGCGCCGCGACCGGCGCACGCTTCGACATGTATTACATCAACACGCTCGACTGCCGTCGGCACACCTTCGAATTCACCGTCGAATAAGCTTCACCCGCCGGCCGTCGCCAGCAAGCGCCGCAGTTGCCCGCCGTTGGCGACCAGGTCTGCCAGCGTCAGCGGGTCCAGCACCGCGAACCAGGCGGCGTTCGCCTCGCGCAGCGCGGACTTCAGGCGGCACGCCGGCGACAGCGCGCACCGATTGTCCGCCGCATCGAAGCACTCGACCATCCGGAAATCGCTCTCCGTGATCCGGATCACGCTGCCCACCGAAATGTCTTCGGGGTCGGCCGCCAGCATCAGCCCGCCGCCCTTGCCCCTGACCGTCTGCACCCAGCCCGATGCCCCCAGCAAATGCACGACTTTGGCCAGGTGATTGCGCGGGATGTCGTAGGCGCCGCAGATGTCGTCGATGGTCGCCAGCCGGTCCGGCTCGAGCGCGAGGAAGATCAGCGTGCGCAGCGCGTAATCGGTAAACGAGGTCAGGCGCATGGCATCGCCGGCTTGCCAATGTGAGATTGCATTTTCATGGGCGCCATCTTAACATGCATAATTAATGCATGTTAAAAACCTCCGTCCCGGATCTGCCATGACCTTGCTGAAACTCGACGAGCCCGCGCCGCCGGCGATTTCCCTCACCCTTCCCGGCGGCAGGCCGCACAACCCGCCTGCCGGTGTCGGCTTGCTGAGGCTGGGCTTCCGTCCTTTCTATCTGGCCGCTGCGTTGCTGGCGGCGCTGGCCGTGCCGCTGTGGGTCGCCGCGTTTCTCGGTCATGCGCCGGGCGGCCTCGCGCCGGGGCTTGCATGGCATGCGCACGAGATGGTGTTCGGGTTTGCGGTGGCGGTGCTGGTCGGCTTCCTCTACACCGCCGCCCGCAACTGGACCGGCATGCCGACGCCGCGCGGCACGCATCTCGCCTTGCTGGTGCTGCTGTGGGCGGCCGGACGGCTGGCCATGCTGTTCGCGTCCCCGCCGCTGGCGGCCGTGGCGGATCTCGCTTTCCTGCCGCTGGCTGCATGGCCCGTCTGGCGCCTGCTGCGCCGCGCGGACAATCGCCGCAATCTCTTCCTGCCGGCGCTGCTGGGCGCGATGGCCGGACTCAACCTGCTGTTTCATGCGACGGTCATCGGACTGCTCGACCTGAACCCGCTCGATCCGCCGCGCATCGCGCTGCTGCTGGTGGTGCTGATCGAGGTGGTCATGGGCGCGCGCGTGATTCCTTCGTTTACCGCGAATGCCGCGCCGCAGGCCAGGCCGCTGGTCAGGCCGCGCCATGACCGGCTGTCGATTGCGCTCGTCGCGCTGGCCGCGGCCGCATGGTCGCTGGGGCTGCCGGAGCCGTCGGTGGCCGGGCTGTCGCTGGCCGCCGCATTGACGGTGGCCGCGCGCGGCATCGGATATCAGCCGTGGAAAGTGCTTGCGCATCCGCTGCTGTGGATCCTGCACCTGTCCTACCTGTGGATCGCGATCGGCTTTGCGTTGCTCGCCGCGTCGGCCCTCGGCTGGTCCGGCGAAAGCGCCGCCTTCCATGCGCTTGGCGTCGGCGCCACCGGCGGGCTGATCGTCGGCATGATCACCCGCACCGCGCTCGGCCACACCGGACGTCCGCTGCGCGCCGGCCCGGCCGAGGTCGCGATGTATGCGCTGCTGCAGGCCGGTGCGCTGCTGCGCGTGTCGGCCTCGCTGCCATGGGGCGCGTCGGCCTACGAACTGCTGCTGGTTGCGTCGTCGGCCTGCTGGAGTGTGTCTTTCGCAATCTACCTGACGGTGTACGGGCCGCGGCTGGCGAGGCCGCGCGTCGATGGCCGCGACGGCTGACCGGCCATGCATCTTTACGGCGCGGCTGTTCGCGAATGACGTATTGCATCCCTTATCGAAGTGTGGGTTAATCACGGCTATGCGATTTTTCTCCCGTTACCTGATGGCGGCACTGCTGTGCGTGGCGCTTCCGCTGCAAGCCGGCGCGGCGCTGGCGCGCGCGGTCACGATGATGCCGCCGGCAGCGCCGGCGCACGCGGCGGCCGGGGCTGCCACGGTGCATGCGCCGCACGCGCCCATGCAGGTCGCGCATGCGATCGGTGCTGCGCATCAGCACGGTGCGCATGCGCATCACGAAAACCTGCCGAAGCAGAAGGCCGGCAAGGTCGCGCCGGCCTCGCACAAGGCCAAGCATGCGAAGGGCGAATGCCCGACCTGCGCCAAATGCTGCCTGCTGGCAGCGGCAGCGCCGCCGCCGGCGGCGCCGGCAGCCCTCTCGACTCCGATGAGCCGCGCGCCCTTTGCCGCCGCGCCGCTCGCGATTCCTTCCTTCCTTCCCGACGGTCCCGAGCGACCGCCGCGCCTCTCCGCCGCTGCCTGACCAGCGGAACCGGCTCGGCGCGCGCCTTGTTGTGCGCCGGCGCCCGGCCTGTCGCACGGCTAGCTTGCCGTGTCGATATCGGACTCGAGGATAGTCATGAACATCCGAAGCACATCGGCGCTGGCTGCGTGCGCGGCGCTGTCGCTGCTCGCGGGCTGCGCGAGCTTTTCTCCCGACGGCGGACTGAACCGCGTCAATTCGCTGACCCGCGAACGCATCGGCCATGCGGTCGAAGCTTCCGCGCCCGGCACATCGTCGCCGCGGGTCGCCGACCTGCTGGCGCGGCCGCTGGATGCGGACGCCGCCGTCCAGCTGGCGCTGCTGAACAATCGCCGGCTGCAAGCGGCGCTGGCTGAACTGGGCATTGCCGAGGCCGACCTCGTCCAGGCCGGCCGGCTGCGCAACCCCGGCGTGTCGTTCGGCCGCATCAGCGGCGGCGGCGAAGCCGAATTCGAACGCAGCGTGATGCTCGACCTCGGCGGCTTGCTGACGATGCCGCTGCGGCGTGCGATCGAGCAGCAGCGTTTCCAGGGCGCGCAACTGCAGGCCGCGTTGCTGGTCGTGCGCACGGCCGCCGATACGCGGCGCGCCTGGTACCAGGCGGTGGCAGCCGGGCAGTCGCTGGCCTTCCTGGCCCAGGCGGAGCTGGCCGCCGAGGCCAGCGCGGAACTGGCGCAGCGCATGGCCGGCGCGGGCAACTGGAGCCGCCTGGACCCGGCGCGCGAACAGGTGTTCCATGCCGAAGTGGCCGCGCAGCTGACCCGCGCGCGCCATCAGGTCGCGGCCACCCGCGAGCGGCTGACGCGGCTGATGGGCCTGTCGGGCGAGCAGGCGGGCTACCGCCTGCCCGACCGGCTGCCGGACCTGCCGGCCACGCTGCAGCCGCCGCAAGACGCCGAACGGCGCGCGCTGGCGCAGCGGCTCGACGTGCAGGTGGCCCGGCTCGAGGCCGAGTTCAGCGCCCGCACGCTGGGGCTGACGCGCACCACGCGTTTCGTCAACGCGCTCGAACTCGGCTACCAGAACCGCAGCGAGCGCGGCGCGCCACGGGCAGACGGATATGAGGTCGAGTTGTCGCTGCCGCTGTTCGACTGGGGCGACGCGCGTGTGCGCCGGGCCGAGGCCATCTACCTGCGCGCGCTGCAGCGCACCGCCGACAGCGCGCTGCAGGCACGCTCCGAGGTGCGCGAGGGCCACTCGCTGCTGCTCTCCCAGTACGAGGTCGCCCGCCGCTATCGCGACGAGATCGTGCCGCTGCGCAAGCGCATGTCGGATGAAATGCTGCTGCGCTACAACGGCATGCTCGCCAGCGTGTTTGAACTGCTGGCCGATGCGCGCGCGCAGATCGCCAGTGTGAACGCCGCCATCGATGCGCAGCGCGACTACTGGATCGCCGACAGCGACCTGCAGCTCGCCATTCACGGCGGCAGCGCCGTAGCGGCGCCGAGTTTCTCATCCATCCCGACTGCGCAGCCGGCCGCGGCTGCCGCAGCGCACTGAACCGGAGACCGACATGATCTCGCGCAGGAATTTTTTCAGGACCGCCGGCGTCGCAGCGCTCGGCGTCGGACTCGTCAGCCGGGTCGGGGCGGCATCGCTGCCCGATGCCGTGGCCGCCTCCGGCGCGGCCACGTCGCCGCCGCCGCTGCCGCCGTCCGGCCGGCCTTTTTATCCGGTGGTCACGCTCAACGGCTGGTCGCTGCCGTGGCGCATGAAGGATGGCGTCAAGGAGTTCCATCTGGTGGCCGAGCCGGTCGTGCGCGAACTCGCGCCCGGCATGAAGGCCAGGCTCTGGGGCTACAACGGCCAATCGCCGGGGCCGACGATCGAGGTGGTCGAGGGCGACCGCGTGCGCATCTTCGTCACCAACCGCTTGCCCGAACATCACAGCGTACACTGGCACGGCCAGCGGCTGCCGAACGGCATGGACGGCGTGTCGGGGCTGACGCAGCCGGCGATCCCGCCCGGCAAGACTTTCGTCTACGAGTTCGAGGCGCGCCGCGCCGGCACCTTCATGTACCACCCGCACTCGGACGAAATGGTGCAGATGGCCATGGGCATGTACGGATTCTGGGTCACGCATCCGAAGGATCCGGAATTCATGCGCGTCGACCGCGATTATGTATTCCTGCTCAACAGTTTCGACATCGAGCCCGGCAGCGCGACGCCGAAGGTCAATACTATGCTGGACTTCAATCTCTGGGGCTTTAACAGCCGTGTGTTCCCCGGCATCGATTCGATGAAGGTGAGGCAGGGCGACCGCGTCCGTATTCGCGTCGGCAACCTGACGATGACGAACCACCCGGTTCACCTGCACGGCCACGAGTTCGTCGTCACCGGCACCGACGGCGGCTGGACGCCACCGGCCTCGCGCTGGCCGGAGGTGAGCGTCGACATCGCCGTCGGCCAGATGCGGGCCATCGAATTTGACGCCACCGAAGCGGGGGACTGGGCGCTTCACTGCCACAAGTCGCACCACACGATGAATGCGATGGGACACAACGTGCCGACCATGATCGGCGTCGATCATCGTGGCATCGCCGAGAAGATCAACCGGCTGGTGCCGGACTACATGGTCATGGGCGACAAAGGCATGGCCGACATGGCCACGATGGAGATGCCGCTGCCGGAGAACACGTTGCCGATGATGACCGGCGACGGTCCGTTCGGCAGCGTGGAGATGGGCGGCATGTTCACCGTGGTCAAGGTGCGGCCCGACCAGAAGCCGGGCGACCATGGCGATCCGGGCTGGTACCGCCATCCACCGGGGTCGGTGGCCTACGAATGGACGGGCGAGTTGCCGGCGCACGCGACGCAATCCTCGGCCGGCGGACAGTCGATGCCCGCCGCGGCGCCGGCCGTACCGCCGGCGGCGCGCCAGCCTGCCCGCCGGGCCGGCCATCACTGATACCGGAAGGAGAGACCCATGAAGATATCCGCAATGACATCCGCAATGACATCCGCAACAACATCCGCAATAGTCGGCATCCTGCTGGCGCTGTCCGGTACGCCGGCGCTGGCCGCCTCGCACGATCATGCGCATGAGCACGGCGCGCCGGCCGCTGCCGCCAGCGACGAATTCATCGACGCCGAAGTGCGCGCGGTTGACCGGGACAACGGCAAGCTGACCCTGAAGCACGGGCCGATACCGCGCTACGAGATGGCGGCGATGACGATGGCGTTCCGGGTCGCGGATCCGGCCATGCTGTCCGGCCTCGCGGCCGGCGACCGGGTGCGGTTCACGCTGGACAAGGTCAACGGCCGGCTGGTGATCGTGCGCATCGCGAAAGTGCCGTAACCGGCCGATCGCTGTCGGCTGCGGCGGCCGAGGCGCTGGTAGACGCACATTGAGACCTTGCCCGAATGGCAATGCAGGCGCGGCACTCATGAAAATCTGCAGGGCCAATTCCGCGTTTCACGGATGGCAAGCGAGACTGGCTGCCGGCATGATGCATTCATGGCAGGAGAGTACCTGCCGGCGTAACAGAATCTCTCACCCGATCACACCAAGGAGCACATCATGGCATGGACCACCCCGGCAGCAACCGACCTGCGTTTCGGCTTCGAAATCACGATGTACATCGCCAACCGTTAATCGGTTGAACCAGGACAGCCAGCCTGTCCTTGTGGAAAAATCGGCCTGCGGGCCGATTTTTTTTGCGTGTCGATCAGGGAGCGGACATGGGAATGTGGATAGAACTCGGGATTTTCATCCTCGTGATTGCCTTCGCCCTGCACCAAATCCGTGACGTGCGGCGGGAGCAGGCAAAGCGGGCCAGGGAGCGGGAACATGAGGGCGGCCATGATTGAGCATGTGGTCCATTACCCCACCACCCGCTCCACCAGCCACACGCTTGCCAGCACCAGGTTCACCCATGCGCCGCCACGCTGCAGGCGGTCGATGCTTGGCACCGAGCGCAGCAGCGGGTAGAGCAGCAGGCCGGCGACCATCACCACCGCGATCTGGCCGAACTCCACGCCGACATTGAAGGCCAGCAGCGTGCCGATGAAGTTGTCGGACGACAGGCCCAGTTCGCGCAGGCCGTTCGCAAAGCCCATACCGTGGATCAGCCCGAAGCCGAGCGCCAGCTTCCACTGGTGGGTTGGGTCGCGCGAACGCAGCACCAATAGCGCGGCGATCACGATCGAGGCAGCGATGCCGGCCTCGACCAGCTTCTCCGGCAGCACGATCCAGTCGAGCGCCGCCGCCGCCAGCGTCAGCGAGTGCGCGACGGTGAACGCCGTCACGACCTGCAACGCATGCACGGCCAGCGGCCGCGGGCCGCGACCGGCCAGCGACAGTCCGGGCAGCAGCAGGCACAGCAAAAACAGCAGATGGTCCGGACCGCTCCAGATGTGCAGCGTCCCTTCGCGCGCATAGCTGCTGAACAGCTCCGCTGCCGACATCTCGCGCAGTGCCAGCCGCTGGGTCGCGTGGCGGGCGTCGAAGACGGCCGAGGTCTCGCGGCCATTGGCCGACAGTTTCACGAAGGCGCGCGCGACCGGCTTGTCTTCGCTGAAGAACGGATAGCGCAACACCAGGCTGGCGCTATCGGCGGGCAGCGGCGGCGCGACCAGGCGCTGGCTCACGTACAGCCCGTCATTGCGCAGCACCAGGCGCTGCGCCTCGAACGTCAGCGCCGCCACCACGCCCTCGGCCTCGATCTGCAGCGAATCCGCGATGAGCTTCGCCAGCGCCGGCGCCAGCGCCTCGACCTGTTCGCGGTCCGGGCTGCGTTGCCGGTCGGGCAGCTGCAGCAGTTCGGGCAGATCCTTCACCGGAAACTCGGCCTGCACCGACAGCCGCTGTGCATCCGAGGCGATGGCGAGGTAGCTGTTGCCCGCCTGATGGGCCGACGCGCCGCCGGCCCATTGCAGCAGCATCAAAAGCGGGATCAGCAGCAGTCGCCAGCTCATTGCGGTACCAGCGCCTCGAGTGTCGCGAGCTTCAGGCTCGATGGCCAGCGCGCGCGGAAGCCGGCCAGCAACTCGGCGAAGCGGCGGGTGCTGTCGGCGGCGGGCAGGGCGCCCGACCGCCGGGCGCGCAGATAATTCAGCGCGAGGACAAAGTGCACCTCCTCGACATCGATGGCCGCATCGCGCGCCGTGCGCAAGCCGTCGCCGAAGGCGATCATTTCCAGCAGCAGGGCCTTGTCCTGCGCAATCGGTTGCAGCGGATCGTCGACGAAGCTGTCGTAGAACTGATTCTTCATCAGCTGGTAGCGCGCCAGCGGCGCCAGCGGTCCGCGCGGCGCCAGCGCCAGCGCGTCGCGGTAGGGGCGCTCGTTGCCTAAGTAGAGCCGCGTCTGCGGCGACAGCTGCAGACGATGCGGGCCGGCATTCAGCTGATCGACGAGGATCGAGGTTTCCAGCCCCTGGGTGCGCCCGTGGCTGATGATGTCCTCGTTCAGCAGGCCGCGGATCTCGTCCAGCGTGCGTCCGGTCTCGACCAGGGCGGCAGCGCGTTCGACGGCCGGCGCCGCAGACTGGGCAGTCTGGTGCAGGGACGCCAGTTTCTGCAGGTAGGCCTTGCGCGCCTCCGCGCCAATCGCGTCATGGGCCGGCGCCTGGGCCGCGGCGAGCAGCAGCAGGCAGCCGGTCAGCCACGACCTCATGCGCCGTCCGCCGGCGCCGGCATGCCGATGGCCTCGCCGAGCGCGGCGGCGCGCGCGCCGGGATGCACCGGCAGGCCGAAGCGTCCGTCGAGCGGCACCGACAGGCGTTGTGCGCCGCCGGCCTCGATCAGCGCCGAGGTAATCGCGAACGCATGGTGCAGCGGCAGGTTCTCGCGCGCCACCAGCAGGTAGCGGCCATCGTCGAGCAGCAGTTGCAGCGGCATCGGCACGTACTCGGCGAACGGCCCCGAGGCGTCCGTCATCGCCCGGGCGTCGGCATGCGACAGCACGGCCAGCTTGGCCTGGTCGGTTTTCAGCAGGCTGGCCAAGCGTGCAGTGTCCCGCGCTCGGCTGATCATTGCGCGCGACAGCGGCAGTCGTTCGAGCAGCATCGCCACCCAGTCGTCGCCGACGGCATCGCCGTCGAGGTCGCTGCGGGTGGTCAGGATCTGCAGGTGCCGGCGGCGGAAGATGTCCCATTGCCGGTAGGGCGTGTGCGCCAGCGTTGGCGACCAGGGCCAGCAGGCGAGCGTGGCCAGCGCGGCGGCGCGGGTCAGCAGTGTTCTACGTTTCATGGTGTCGCTGAAAAGAGAAGAGCGAGGACTGGCCTCGCTCTTCGTCACCCGGCGTGCGGGAAAATTATTTCTTGAAGATCTCGAGCGGGCAGATGGTGGTCACCGCATAGTTCGGCACGTCCACCACGTTGCTGATGCGCAGGTCACAGGCGACGCTGGTCACCACATAAGCCTGCTCCTTGGTCAGGCCCTTTTCCTTCTGCAGCCACTCGAGCATCGCCAGCAGCGAATTGCGCGCGGCCAGCGTGACGTCGTTCGACAGATTGGTCAGCGGCTTGATCTTCTGGCTGTCGAGGTAGGTCCACTGCGGCGGCACCTCGCCTGCTTCCTTGAGCGGATAGCCAACCACGGCGTGGAACTGGTCCGGCTCCAGCTTCTTCAGCTGCGAGCCGCCTTCGAACATCGGCTGCTTGACGACCGAGGCCATGCCCTTGCGGATCGCGGTCTTGACGGTCACCACGGCGCCCATTTCGATCGCGGTGCCGGCCACTTCGCCATCGCCCTGTGCATAGTGCACGTCGCCGATGAAGAAGCCGCAGCCATCGATGAAGCAGGGTACCAGCAGCGTGGTGCCTTCTACCATTTGCTTGACGTCCATGTTGCCGCCGTTCTCGCGTGGCGGGATGGTGCGCAGGCATTCACCCTTGTTGCTGCCGTTCGGGCCGCAGACTTCGGGCGGACGCGCGCCGGTCGGCTCCGGCGGCAGTGCGACACCACCGGCCTTGGCCAACTGGGCTTCGCGCTCAAGCCACTTCTTCACCTCCGGCTCGCCCGGCAGCACGCCGACCGAACCCATGAAGCCGTTCATCGGGATGCGCACGCCCGGCACCTGGTCAGACACTGCTTCCATGCGGTTGAGCTTCCAGTTGGCGACGAAGGGCTCGGTGAACTTGTCGGCCAGGAAGCCGAAGCCCGGCACGATGGTGGTGTAGCCGTACTCGTCCGGCTGGATATCGACCAGGGTCACGGCCAGCACGTCGCCGCGTTTGGCGCCTTCGATGTAAATCGGGCCGGTCATCGGGTGGACCAGGTTCAGGTCGATCGCCGTGACGTCCTTCGGCTTGGAGTTGATGTTGAGGTTCGAGTCCAGCGCATCGCGCGTGTGGACCTTGATCAGGTCGCCGGGTTTGGCGCGTGCTACCGGCTTGATGTTCGGGTGATAGCGGTTGAAGCAGTTCGGGTCGTTCTCGCAGTGAGCGCCCTTTTTCTTTACTTCGACGGTCGGTTGGGTTTTGACGTCCGTGGTGTCGGCGACGGCTGCCGGCAACATCGAGGCAGCGAGCAGGGCACCCGCCAGTCCAGAGATGAAACGCATGATGAACTCCGAAAGATTATTGTTAATAGTTCTGTGTCAACTCCAACTACTCAAAGCGTCGTTACGAATACTGCATGAACCGGATCAGCCGGTGGCTTCGGCAAAACCGAAACTTGGCGTGTCAGCGAGTGTAACGGACTTCAATGAAAATTTCTGATAGGCAATTTCTATTGCCACGTTCAAAAAAAGACTATCGAGTTAGGATTTTGGCTGTCTGTATGATAAATAGTTACTGTTAAGTAACTTATCGATGACCATGTCCTTTTTCCCGTCCTCGGCGTGCCGTTTTGCCCTGTCCGCCGTGGGCGGTTGGATTGTTGTGGGCGCCGTCACGCCAGACTCAGCGCTGGCCAACGATGTGCGCACGCTGCCGGCGGTGGAGGTGAACGCTTCGCGCTACGGCCTGCTTGGTGTCGCGGACACGGCCAGCGAGGGCGTCGCCGGCCCGGCACAGCTGAGCAATCGTGTGGTGGCCCGCACTGGCGAACTGCTGGAAGTCATGCCCGGCCTGATCGTCAGCCAGCACAGCGGCGACGGCAAGGCCAACCAGTACTTCCTGCGCGGCGTTAACCTCGACCACGGGCTGGACATCAAGCTCACGCTGGACGGCATGCCGATCAACCAGCGCAGCCATGCGCACGGCCAGGGCTGGGCCGACCTGAACCCGCTGATCCCCGAACTGATTTCGTCCATCCACTACCGCAAGGGACCTTACTACGCGGCCGACGGCGATTTTGCCAATGCCGGCTCGGCCGCCATCTACACGACCGACGCGCTCGAGCGCGGCATCGCCAGCTTCGGGCTCGGCCAGCACGGGCATGCGCGCACGCTGCTGGCGAGTTCGCCGGCCTTCAAGGACGGCAAACTGCTGTACGCGCTTGAGCTCTCGCATCATGACGGCCCGTGGATCCACCCGGACAACTACCGCAAGCTCAACGGCCTGCTGCGCTACAGCGCGGGCAGCCATGCGAACGGCTTCTCGCTGACCGCGATGGCCTACCGCGGTCGGTGGAATGCGACGGACCAGATACCGCTCAACGAATATCGCGCCGGACTGATCTCCCGCTGGGACACGATGGACAACAGCTCTGGCGCGCAGGCGCAGCGCTACAGCGTGTCCGGCGAGTGGCGGCAGTCGGATGCGGGCGGCTCCACGCTGGCGCAGGTCTACGTGATCCGGAGCTACCTCGATCTGTATTCGAACTTCGAGTATTCGCCCGACAGCCAGTTCAACCAGCGCGACAGCCGCGTCACGTCGGGCCTGAACCTGTCGCGCAACTGGCCCATGCACGGCCTCGGCAAGGAGGCCACCAACACACTGGGGTTGCAGCTGCAAAACGACAATGTCGACAATTCCCTGGGCAGCACCACGCGGCGCATGCGGAACGCGAGTTGCAGGCTGCCCGGGTCGTTGAGCGTGGATCCGGTCAACGGAGATCCGCAGATACAGTGCCGCAGCGACCGGATCGCACAATTGAGCATCGGTCTCTATGCGGAGAACCATGTGCATTGGAATGACTGGTTCCGCACTGTCGCCGGACTGCGTGCCGATGCCATGCGTTTCGCCAACCGCGGCCGCTCAGATGCCGCCAACACCGATACCGTCAGCGACTTCATCGCCAGCCCGAAGTTGAGCGCCGTCTTCGGCCCGTGGCGCAAGACCGAGTATTACTACAGCGTCGGCAACGGCTTTCACTCGAACGACGCGCGGGGCGTGACGATCGGCACCGGCGTCCGCGCCAACGGGCTGGTGCGCACCTTCGGGCACGAGATCGGCGTGCGCTCCGAGGCCATCGACGGCGTGCAGTCCACACTTGCGCTGTTCCAGCTCGACAGCGCCTCTGAAATCGTCTACGTCGGCGACGAGGGCCGCACCGAGGATTCCGGCCGCCGCAGCCGCCGCGTGGGCGTGGAGTTCAACAACTACATCAAGGCCAATCGCTGGCTGACCATCGATGCCGACGTTGCCTACGCGCGTGCGCGCTTTCGCGATCCCGGCGGCGACGGCCCGTACATCGAGGGCGCGATCGAGGGCGTGGCGTCGGTGGCGGCAATCGTCGATGGCGGCGGTCCGTTCAGCGGCGCGCTGCAGCTGCGCCATTTCGGTCCGCGTCCGCTCACCTCGGACAATTCGGTGCGTTCGGATGCGACCACCACCTTCAACGGTCGCCTGCGCTACCGCATCGACGAACGCAGCGCGGTCGAACTGCTCGGCTTCAACCTGCTCGACAGCCGGCATTCGGCGATCGACTATTACAGCGACTCCTACAGCTTCGGCGGCCAAAGCGGCCTGTCTGGCCGCGTATTCCATCCGATCGAACCGCGCAATTTCCGGGTGGTGTTGATTACCCGGTATTAAATGCGGTGGCGGTTGATGCGGCGGATTTCGCCTGCGGCTCTATCCGCCCTACGGTCGTCGGTTGGTTCGGCGGATTTCGCCTGCGGCTCTATCCGCCCTACGGTCGTCGGTTGGTTCGGCGGATTTCGCCTGCGGCTCTATCCGCCCTACGGTCGTCGGTTGGTTTGGCGGATTTCGCCTGCGGCTTTATCCGCCCTACGGTCGTCGGTTGGTTCGGCGGATTTCGCCTGCGGCTCTATCCGCCCTATGGTCGTCGGTTGGTTTGGCGGATTTCGCCTGCGGCTCTATCCGCCCTACGGTCGTCGGTTGGTTCGGCGGATTTCGCCTGCGGCTCTATCCGCCCTACGTTCACTCGCTAACCGTAGGGCGGATAGAGCCGCAGGCGAAATCCGCCGTCAGGTTATGCCCTTCCCCTTCCCGAAAAAGCAACGAAATCTGTCCCCCAAGTCTTTTTGTGACCGAACAGTTGACTTCCGGCAATTTCGTCGTCAATAATTAATGACAATCTGATGTGTAAATAAATAATTACACTCAGGTTGCCTCATCGCCCGGCCGGGTCAGCAACAGACACAGTGCCTGCGTGCGGGTCCAGCGCAATTGAATGTCCCTTTAAGGAGTGGCTGTTATGTCAGACAAAGACAAGGTATGGCCGACCGGACTGACCGAGGCCGAGTCGGAAGAGATTCACCGCAATTTAATCCAGGGCACGCAGATTTTCGGCATGATTTCGGCGTTTGCCCATCTGCTGGCGTATATCTATTCGCCGTGGCTGCATTGACAGGAAAGGAAGACTGACATGATCTACGGAAAAATGTGGTGCGTCGTGAAGCCTTCGGTCGGCATTCCCGTCATCATCGGTGCCGTCGCCGTGGCCTCGTTCTCGGTGCATCTCGCACTGACGATCAACACGACTTGGGTAAAGAAATACCTCAACGGCGGCGCTGCCCAGGTATCGATGCAGGAAGCACCATTGCAGGTGGCTGCCGCGCCCGAGCCGGCGCGCAAGTAAGACCATGGCCGTCCCCGGGGCGCAAGCCCCGGGCACCCGATGGGCCGCCTCGCAGCCAGCCCCGCAGGCAGCACATCCGATTCAGCGATAAGATCCACGCCGGGCTGCCCCGCGGCCTTCCCCCCTTGACCAAGAGCCCCCGGGAGACAATATGAAAATCTGGCAGATTCTGATGCTGATCTGGGTCGTCATGATGGCCTTCATGGTGATGAACCATTTCCACCGCGGTAACCTCGAGCGCGAGCGCCGCCGCAAGTCGAACTGAGCGGTCGGCGCGGGAATGCCGCCTGCCGACTGGCGTCCGCCGGCGCCTCCGCTGCGCTCCAGCGTGGCCGTCGGGCTGAAGATTTTCTTCGAGCGCGCCCCCGACCTCCTGCAGACGCTGCCCCGTTCATGCTATGAGCGGGACGTAGTCGCCGTGCCGATCGGACGGCGGCCGGTATTCATCGTCAACCATCCGGACCTCGTACGGCGCATCTTCATCGACGACCGGCAGAATTACCCGAAAAGCGACCTCATGGTCGATGGCCTGCGCCCGCTGCTCGGCGACGGCGTGCTGATCTCCGGCGGCGACACCTGGGAGCACGACCGCGCCATGCTCGAGCCGGCCTTCATGCACATGCGGCTCGAGCAGGTTTTCCCGAAAATGCAGCTGGCGGTGCGAGACTTTACCGACCGGCTGGCCGCGGTTCCGGCTGGCAGCGTGCTCGACCTCGAGGCCGAACTGAGCCGCGTCACGGCCGACATCATGTTCCGCGCGATGTTCTCGCAGCCGATCGATGCCGGCGAAGCGGCGCAGGTGTTCCAGTCGTTTACCCGCTTCCAGCAGAGCGTTCCGCAGTTCGACCTGCGGGTGGTGCTGGCCAGTCATCCCGACCGCCCGCCCGAGTTGCCGCCGGCCTTGCTCGAGGAGGCCGCCCGCATTCGCGGCCTGCTGGCCCGGCTGCTGGAGCGGCGCCTCGCCGAACTTGACGCCGGGCAGCGCTTCGTCGATTTCGCGCAGGCCGTGATCGATGCCCGCGATGCCGACGGCCGCGCGTTCACGCGTACGCAGGTGATCGACCAGCTCGCCGTTTTCTTCCTCGCCGGACACGAGACCACGGCCAGCAGTCTCGCGTGGGCATTCTTCCTGCTGTCCTGCCAGCCTGCCGTGCGGCAGCGGCTGCGCTCGGAGATACAGTCGCAGCTCGGCGAGCGGGCGTTCGACTTCCACGACCTCAAGGAACTGCCCGCGGTGCGCAGCGTGTTCCGCGAAACGCTGCGCCTGTATCCGCCGGTCGCCTTCTTGACGCGGCGCGCCCTGCGCGGCGACCGCTTCGGTCGCTGCGCCGTCCCGGCCGGCAGCTTCGTCGTTGTCTCGCCTTGGCTGCTGCATCGTCATCGCGGATACTGGCGCGATGCCGACTGTTTCGACCCCTCGCGCTTCGAATCGCCCGGCGGCGGCGCGCGAGCCGGCACCTACATTCCGTTCGGGCTCGGGCCGCGGGTGTGCACGGGCGCCACCATCGCACAACTCGAGGCATCGCTGATCCTGTGCGAGGTGCTACGACGGCATGATGTGCAGGTGCTGGACCCCGATCGGGTCTTTCCCGGCAGTCGGGTTACGATACGACCCGTGCGGCGCATGCAATGCCGCCTGAGCCCCGCCGACTGAGCGGCCGACCACGAAACTGCTCCAGCAGCCCGCCCCCGATGTCGATGTTGCCTGCCATGGCCGAGAAGGCCGTCGCGTTCCGCGCCTCGCGCCGCTCGACCGGCCTCGACGAGCCGGGCCTGTATTGCATTCCCGACCCGATGGAGGTGGCCCGGCTGCTGATCGAAGCCGGCGAGGGCGATCCCTTCCTGCTTGCTGCGGCGGTGCTGCATGACTTGCTGCAATCGGCCGGCACAACCGAAGCCGACATCGCAGCCGCCTTCGGCGCCGAGACTGCGTTTATCGTCGCCGAGGCGACCGACCACCCGCAGCTGTCGGTGTCCACGCGCAAGGTGCTGCGCATGACGCTGGCCCCGCACATGTCGCGCAAATCGAGACTGCTGAAACTGGCCCAGCTCGCAGTCAGCGCGCGCACTATCGGCGGCCCGTACGCGCCGCCCGCCTGGAAGGCCAAGCAGGCACTGGAGTATCTCGACTGGATCGAGCGCTTCGCCGACCTCGTTGGCGTACCCAATCCGACGCTGCAGGCGATTCTTCTGGCGGAACTCGAGGGGGCGCGCCTGAACGTCGGCGCGCGGCTAGCGAGCGACCGATAGCGACGGCTGGCGGTCATGCAGCGGCTGGCACGGGTTTCGCAGTGCAGTAGGATTTGAGGAGGCTGCGAATGAAACACACGCTCAAACCCCTTCGCGATCAGGTGCTGGTGCTGACCGGCGCCACCAGCGGCATTGGTCTGAACACGGCGCGCATGGCCGCATCGCAAGGCGCAAGGCTCGTGCTGGCCGCACGCAATGCCGAGGCGCTCGACGAACTGGCCCGCGAGCTCCGCGCGCGCGGCGCGCAGGTCGAAACCGTCGTTGCCGACGTCGGCAAGGAAGACGATGTGCAGCGCATCGCTGCGGCGGCACTCGAGAAGTTCGGCGGATTCGACACCTGGGTCAACAATGCCGGCATCGGCATCTTCGGCGCCAACGAGGAGGTCAGCCGCGCAGACATGCGCTCGCTGTTCGAGACGAACTTCTGGGGCGTGGTGCATGGCTGCATGACGGCCTTGCCGCAACTGAAATCGCGCGGCGGCGCGCTGATTACGGTCGGCAGCATCACCTCCGACCGCAGCCTGCCGATGCAGGGCATCTACGGCGCCTCCAAGCACGCGGTCAAGGGTTTCATCGACTCGCTGCGAATGGAGCTCGAAGCCGTAGGCGCGCCGGTATCGGTGAGCCTGATCAAGCCCACGTCCATCGATACGCCGTTCATCCGCCATGCGAAAAATTACATGGAGGTCGAACCGACTTATCCGCCGCCGGTATACGCGCCCGAGGTCGTGACCGAGGCCATTCTTTATGCCGCGCAGCATCCGGTGCGCGACTTGTACGTCGGCGGCAGCGCCCGCCTGATGGCTGCCGGCGCGCATCACACGCCGCGCCTGCTCGACAAGGCCATGGAATGGCTGGGCATCGACCAGCAGAAAAGCACGACGCCGGCCAGCCGTGACCGCAACGGCAGCCTGTACCGCCCCGGCGCGGACCTTGAGGAGCGGGCAGGCATGGAGCACGTGCGGGAGCGCAGCTACTACATGCGCGCCGTCACGCATCCGCGCACGGCGATGGCATTGGCCGCGGGTACGGGCGTGCTCTTGGCGGCAGCCCTGCGCGCGCGGCGCCGGCCGACCGTGCGCGGCCTGTCGCGCAAGGGTCTCTGAAGGGTGGCGCTATTGCGTTGAGCAGAATGGAACTATCGGCCTTGAGCATATGCATAAAATATGTATACTGGCCTGGTGGACATCGAATTCGACCCCGACAAGGCGCGTACCAACTACTCCAAGCACGGCGTCAGTTTCGCCCATGCAGAACAGGCTTTGCGGGATGAGTGTGCGTTCACCATCCTGGATCCGGCTCATCATGACGAGCAACGTTTCCTGACTCTCGGGATGGATGCGATCGGGCGCCTACTGGTGGTGTGCCACACTCAGCGTGGAGACCGGACAAGAATCATCTCCGCTCGCAAGGCCAGTCCAAACGAGACAAGGAACTACCATGGATAAGGAATACGATTTCGGCCGAGGACAACGCGGTGCAGTGATTGCCTCGCCGGGCAAGACCCGCATCACCATCATGCTCGACGATGACATCATCGAAGCCTTCAGAAGCAGGGCCGACGCGTCCGGTCGCGGTTACCAGACGATGATCAACGAGGCACTGCGTCAGGCACTGGATCCGGAGTCGGCGCCGGTGACGTTGCGCGGATTGCGAAAAGTGCTGGATGAGCGCTTGCCTGCCTGATCGTCAAGCGTGCATTTGCGCCGCGGGCTACTTCGATTTTTCGCCGGGTCCGGTGTGCAGGGTGAGGTTGCCCCAGAAGCTGTCCCAGTCGGCGTCCGGGACGCGGATCGCGGGAATCATATGCACGACGCTGAACATCCAGATGCCTTCATGAGGCAGGGCGAATTTCGCATGGCCGCGCGCGTCCGTGCGCTGGCTTGCCGACACCAGCTGTCCGCCGTGCCGATGCCATGCCTTGAGCAGAGCGCCTGTCAGGGGTTTGCCGTCGAATATCACCCGCAGTTCGGCTTGCTCGTCGGGACCCCATCGTTGCGGCGGCGAAGCGGGGAGTATTTCAATTCTCTGCCCGGTGGAGGCCAAGGCAGTCGCGTCGCTCTTCCCCGCGACCGAGATCAGGGTCTTGACGTGCCGGCGATAGCGCTCTCGTCCCGGCTGGTTCGTGCTGGCCGATGCGCTCCGCATCGCGAGCGCGTCGTCCAAGCCTTCGGCAAGAAGATAATCCGTGAATTTGTCGCCGGACAGCTTGACCACCCTGGGTGCCGTGTCGATCGCTAAAAGCAGCGACCCCTGCTCGACCGGGCGCAGTCGCATCCCTTGCTCGCAAACAGCGGACCGTTGCCCGATCTGCTCGTCGATGACGCCCCGCGCAGAGAAGTGGCGCAAGGATTCCACATAAGTACGAGTGAACGGAACGCACTCGCCCCGGAAGAACTCGCCCACGTAGAGTCGCAGCAACAGAGGCTGCCCCGCTGCGGGAGCGAAGCTGCTGGGCAGGACCCAGAACTCATGAGAAATCGCCGAGCCGGGCAGGAGCAGCCAGAGAAGAGCCGAGACAAGCGCCCTTTTCGTCAGGCCGCCAGTTGGGCTGCGCCTCGCTGTCGACCCAATCGACTTGCCTGCGTCGGCGCGCCTTGCCGTCGATCGAGCGGGACAGGCTCCAAACCTCATGGCAGCATGCTTGCTCACGGTGGGAAACTTTCATGGACGAGGCCGTCAGCGGAGAAAAACTCCGCCGAATCCGGACAGGCCAGTTTATCAATTCCAATTCGGCGCCGAGATTGACTCCCATCAGAGCCTGAGGACGAGACGGGGCGCAATGCGTCAATCGACATGCAGAACGCAAGACCGCACTGCGAGTCGAACTCGACATTGCGCGCTGCGTGCGTAGGCACGTTCCTCCGGATCTCTTCAAGGTGACTGTATGCGAACCACTTGTTTCTCGGCAGTCCGAATTCTTTCAGGGCTGTCGCTGCTGGCGCTGACTGTCGCGAACGTTGCCATGGCTGCCAGTCACCGGGAGGCGCCGTTCCTGACGGAACAGCCCAAAGTGGACGCGACCGACTTGTATCTTTTCCGAAGTTACGAACCCGGCCGGGAGGCCTTCGTGACGGTGATCGCGAACTACATTCCTTTCCAGGATCCGTTCGGCGGGCCGAACTTCTACCAGTTCGACGAGAACGCGCTCTACGAGATTCACTTCGACACCAATGGCGACGCGAAAGAAGATCTGAGTTTCCAGTTCCGCTTCAAAAATCAGTCCAAAGCAGCCGCCATTCCGGTCGGCGGCAAGCAGACGAAAATCCCGCTGATCAACTCCGGTCCCATCGATGGCGTGAATTCGCCGACACTGAATGTGAGGGAAACCTATACCGTTGATCTCGTGCGCGGCGACCGTCGCGGTAACAACCGCACGCGGGTCACTTCCTATCCGCTGGACAAGCCTGTCGACAATATCGGCGAGAAGAGTTTTCCCGGCGGTTATGAGACCTATGCCAGCCGCCACATTCATGAGGTGGCCATTGCCGGCTGCGGCCATGCCAGGGTATTCGTCGGCCAGCGCAAAGAGCCGTTTTACATTGCCGTCGGCAAGGCGTTTGATCTCTTCAACCTGAATCCGCTGGGGCCGGAGACAGGCGGAAATGAAAACAATCTGGAAGGAAAAAACGTTACCAGCATAGCGATGGAAGTCCCGATCAGTTGTCTTGCGACAGACAGGCAACCGATCGTCGGCAGCTGGACCACGGCCAGCTTGCCACAGCAGCGCAATCTCAATTCGCCGCCGGCCCCGGGCCTGAATACGGCAGCAAGACAGGAAGGCCAGTACACGCAAGTATCGAGACTGGGCATGCCGTTGGTCAACGAGCTGGTGATCGGCATGGATGACAAGAACCGGTTCAACCATTCCCGCCCGCAGGATGACGCGCAATTCGCCGACTATGTCACCAACCCCAGCTTGCCGACGCTGATCCAGACGCTCTTCCCGTCCGCGCCCGCGCCGACCAATTTTCCCAGAACCGACCTCGTCACCGTCTTTCTGAAAGGGGTGCCGGGCCTGAACCAGCCGAGCAACGTCGTCGCTTCCGAGATGCTCCGCCTGAACACGTCGATCCCGGTCACGGCGCAAGGGGCACAGAACCCCTTGGGCGTCGCCGCAGGCGACAATGCCGGCTTCCCGAACGGCCGCCGGCCGGCCGACGACGTGGTGGATCTGTCGCTGCGTGTGTCGATGGGCGCCCTGTGCGTATTGACCGGCGCCCAGGACGCGCTGGGCGTCGGATGCAGGCCGTCCGACGCACCCGCCGGAGGTGCCGCGCTAACGGACGGCGTACGCAAGTCCGCGGCGGATTACCAGAATCGTTTTCCTTACCTGAATACGCCGATCCCGGGAAACAGGGCGGGCCAGTAGCGGCTGTTGGACGGTGCCGCTGCCGCGCTCGCTCTTGCCGAGGAAGTTTTCGCTGACGCCGATGCTTCCGGCCGCAGTCGCGCGAGAAACAAACGACCACGAGCAGGCTGTGCGTGACGTTGTACGTGTCAGAGGTGAAGATTGCTTCAATGAGTTTGGGATAGCTAAGCTTGGATTTTCTCAAAGCTTCGAGCCTCCGAAAAAACGGGGCGACTCACCAAGTATCTGGCTTGCACAAGCGAGAATTTGGAATCCGGTCGGGAAGTTGTGAGTTCATCAGATGGACTTGACTCAGTATTTTTGACCAATCAGCGTGCTGCGAGAGGTCTTTTGAAATACGCCGATGATCTTCACTAAGTATTGGGGCAACCAGACCCAATCGAAGTTGAGGAAGATGCTTCTTGATCGTTGAAAATGCGCCCTCCAGATCAGAGTCATTGCTACACAAAACTGCTTGGTCGAATGCGCCTGTCCATGCTCCTGCCAACATATCCGAGGCAAGGTTTACATCGGTCTTTTTTTAATTGAAGTCGAGGACCTGCACTTTTTCGAGGTAAGGAGCTTCAGGGATTGGTCTGACCAAGCGCTGATAAGGCGTGGTGGCAAGAATTCTTCCTTCAATGATCTCCAGCTTTGCTGGATACATTTTTCTGAGTGCCTGAAGATAGGTACGCTGTCGCTGCGTCGATCGCGAATCGTCGGCCATTCGCCCAAGCACAGGAGAAGTGTAGTAGCGCACTTCAAGTAAATTGGCGCGATCATCTAGTACATGATCATCGAACAACGAATACAAATCTAGCCACTTCAGCTTGGATTTTCTGAGCAAGCCGTAGTAGAGGTTGTAGCCGTCTACATAGACAATTGTTCGCATACCGAACCCCCAGAAATGACAAAGCCGCCCGAAGGCGGCCTGCCGCCCATAGAGCACTTGGCCTAACCAAGCGGTCAATGGGTGAGTCGTAGCGCCACCATACACACCCCGGCCACGGGATCGCAAGTTTTGTTGAATACCTTGCTGAGCCGGGGGGAATTGGTACAGCTGAATCTGGGGATCATTGCCGGCGTGTGCAACTCCTCACAAGGATCGGTGGAGGAGGCGAGTGTTTGGGCGCAACGCAAGGGCCGGAGGCGTGCGTGTCACGCCTTGCCAAGGCGCGCGAACAATGTGAGAGCGAGGGATGCGCGCATCACGTTCACATCACATC
Source organism: Burkholderiaceae bacterium (assembly GCA_023653025.1). Lineage (GTDB taxonomy): Bacteria > Pseudomonadota > Gammaproteobacteria > Burkholderiales > Burkholderiaceae_D > Pernthalerella. The sequence goes on along the minus strand of JAMNXS010000001.1, from coordinate 28,739 downwards.
GCTGTAAATAGTAAGGGGGCGCTTTAAAGCGCCCCCTTCATTTTTCTGGTAGGTCGTGCGGGACTCGAACCTGCGACCAACGGATTAAAAGTCCGCTGCTCTACCAACTGAGCTAACGACCCGAAAGAACGAAATTATACTCAGCAAAATTCTGTTTTGTCAAACGCCAATCTGTTCATCACTCTCCATCTGCACTGCTCGATCGCCAAGGCTGCAGTCGAATGCGGAATGACGATGGCGCTGTCGGCCGAGTCGCGTTGATGCCGATCGCTGCGCGCCTCGGGCGAGCGAAGACCGTCTTACCGCGTCTCGGCGAGCCGCTCTCTCGCGGCGCTCGCCGCGGGGGAGTTCGGATACTTCCTGATCAGGTTGTCGAGCGTTTCGCGCGCCGCGCCCTTGTCCTTACGGTCAAGCTGGCAGATGGCGATGTTGAGCATCGCATCGGCGGCGCGCGGGCTGCTCGCGAAGCGCGAGACTACGGTCTGGAAGGCCGGCATCGCATTCGCGCAATCGAACTGCGCAAAGTGGCTGCTGCCCAGCCAGAAGTAGGCCTGCGGCAGATAAACCGAATCGGGGTAGCGCTGAAGGAAAGCCGACAGCAACTGGATCGCACCTCCGTAGTTGGCCGCCTTGAACTGCGACAGCCCTTCGTCGAACGCCCGCTGCTCGCTGGCGGCGAGCTCCGCCTGCCGGTTGTCCGCTGCCGCCGCCTGGGCCGTCCTGGTCTCGATCGCGCGCAGTCGCTGGTCGACGTCGGCGTACAGGTCGCGCTGGCGGCGCTGGGCGTTGGCCAGGTCGTTCGACAGCAGCTCGATCTGCCCACGCAACTCGGCGATGTCGGCCCGCAGGCGCTCGATTTCGCTGCCCAGGTTGAGCACGCTCTTGGTGTCGGCCTTGCCGTCGGTGCGTGCCACCAGCGGGTCGATCTTCACGCTGAGGTCCTCGACCAGCTTGCGTAGCCTGATGATCTCGCGGCGCGCGTCGGTATCCTCGATCAGCGCATGCGCTTGCATCGGCGCCAGAATGAAAAGCGCCGCCACGGCGGCGGCGCTCAGAACCCGGGATGAGGCGTTCATCGATCGGATCAGTAAGCGATGTCGGCGCGGCGGTTCTGTGCCCACGCTTCCTCGCTACTGCCGGTCGCCTTCGGCTTTTCCTTGCCGAACGAGATGGCTTCCATTTGCGCGTCCTTGGCGCCGGCCAGCGCCAGCGCGCGGCGCACGGCCTCGGCACGCTTCTGGCCGAGGGCAAGGTTGTACTCGCTGCCGCCGCGCTCGTCGGTATGGCCCTGGATCACGACCTTGCGGTCCGGACGGCCGGACAGGTACTTGCCGTGAGCTTCGATGACGGACTTGAACTCTTCCTTGATGGCGTAGCTGTCGAGGTCGAAATAGATGCTGCGCTTGGACAGCACGCTGGCCGGATCGTCCAGCGGGTCGTTCGAGCGCGCGTTTTTCGATGCATCGCCGGAGGCGGCGGCGCCGGACGACGGCGCGGGCACGGAGGCTGGCGCGGTCGATGAATCCACACCGCTCGGGACGCGGTTTTCGATCGGCGCCTTGTCGTCTAGCTTCACAGTCGAGCAGGCCGATGCGAGCATCAGGATCGCTGCAAGTAGTGCGCTGGTTTGAAATCCACGCATGGTTGTTCTCCCTGGTTGGTTTGAAAAATCTTGCTGTTATTTTTACTTCGTGAATGGCCCCCAGGCCGGTTCACGAATGTTGGAGGTTCTTGCACTGAGGCTGTATCGGGCGCTGCCGTCCACCGCCACTACCGACAGCGTGCCGCGGCCGCCGGCCTCGCTGGCGAACATGATGTAGCGGCCGTTTGGCGCAAAACTGGGCGATTCGTCGCGCGCGCCGTCGGACAGGCGGATTTCCTGAGAGGTGGCAAGATCCAGCACGTACAACTGGAAGCGCCCATCGCGCCGGGACACGTAAGCCAGCATTCTACCGTCCGGCGATATCGCCGGGCTGATGTTGTAGCTGCCGTTAAACGTAACCCTCCGCACGTCGCCGCCGTCGGCGTTCATGCGGAAGATCTGCGGGCCGCCGCTGCGGTCGCTGGTGAAGTAGATGGTCTGGCCATCAGGGCCGAAGCAGGGCTCGGTGTCGATGCCGGCGGTGTTGGTCAGGCGGCGCAGGTCGCCGCCGTCGGCGTTCATCAGGTAGATCTGGGTCAGGCCTTCGCGCGAGAGCGCAATCGCCAGCCGGCGGCCGTCCGGCGACCAGGCCGGTGCGGAATTGCTGCCCTTGAAGTTGGCGACGGCCGTGCGGCGGCGCGTGGCGAGGTCTTGCACGTAGATGACCGGCTTCTTGCTCTCGAAAGATACATAAGCCAGCCGCGTGCCGTCCGGCGACCAGGTTGGCGAGATTACCGGCTCGGTCGAGCGCAGCGCGATGAAGGCGTTTTCGCCGTCGGAATCGGCGATTTCGAGCCGGTGTTCGCTGCCGCTGCGTCCGACATAGGCGATGCGGGTCGCGAAGGCGCCGCGGATGCCGGTCATTTTCTCGAAGATGTCGTCGGCGATCCGGTGCGCCGCGAGGCGGGCGAACTGTGGTTGCACGGCCAGCGAGAGCGCTGACAGGTCGGCCGCCTTCACGGTGTCGCGCAGCCGGTAGTTCATTTCGATGCGGCCGTCGCCGGCGCGGCGCAGGCTGCCGCCGACCAGCGCGTCGGCGCCGCGCGACTTCCATTCTGCGTCATTCGGCGGCGCGTTCTCGCGCACGAGATCGGTCGTGTCGATGATGCGGAAGACGCCGCTGCGCTTCAGGTCGGCCTTGACGATGGCGCTGATCTGGTTCTCGCCGGCCGGGTCGTCCCAGAACTGGCCAATGGCGATCGGTATCTGATTCGCGCCCACGCCCGAGATCTCGACGCGCAGCTGGGCGCGCGCGGCCGGCACCCACGGGGCGAGGCACGCGACGGAGATCAGCTTCAGGAAAGTTCTTTTCATCGGGAAGCCTGTCCAGAGGTCATTGGTCCTTCGGTCGGTGCGAGATGGCCATGCTGCCCGGCACCTTGCCCGAGGCAGGGTCGGCCGGGAACGGCGCCGCGCGGTCTATCGCGCGCCGGACTGCCTGGTCAAACGCCGGAATGCCCGACGAACGCAGCAGCTTGACCTCCCGCACGCTGCCGTCGGGCAGCAGGTCGATCACATACTCGACGGCCGGGTTGCCCGCAATCTCGTTCAGCGGCGGCAATATTGTATTGGATTTTATTTTTGCAGCGATCAGGCGCGCGTAACCGGGGTCGAGCCGCGGGCTTGCCGCTTTCTCAGCGTCGCCCGCCGTGCCCTCGCCGGCCAGCGCCTGCAGCCGCTTGAGTTCGTCCTCGCGCCGCTTCTTCGCGCGCTGCTCGACCACGGTCTCTTCCTGTCTGCGCTTCTCTTCCTCTGCCAGCCGGCGCCTGTCTTCCTCGGCCTGCTTGCGTTTCTCTTCGTCGGCCTGCTTGCGCTTTTCTTCCGCGGCGGCCTCTTGCCGGCGCTTCTGCTCGTCAGCCAGCTTTTTCTTCTCGAGCTCGGCCTGGCGCTGCTTCTCGAGCGCTTCTTCGCGTTGTGCCTGCTCTTCGGCCTGCTTTTTCTCCAGCGCCTCCTTGCGCTTCTTTTCGCGCTCGAGCGCGATGTCCGGGTCCGGCAGCTTGGCCTTGGGCTCGGGCTCGGCCACCGGCTTGGGGGGCGGCGCCGGCTTGAGCGCCGGCTTCGGAGGAGGTGCCGGTTCGGGCGGCGGCTCGGGCGGCGGCGGCGGGGCCGCCAGCTTCACCTGCGGGCTCCAGATCTCGGCCTCGATGGCCACCGGCGTCGTACTCTGCCACGACACGCCTATCCACAGGAAGCCCAGCAGCAGCGCGTGCATCAGCATCGCCAGCACGAAGGCGCGCCAGCGGCCCGGTTCGGGCGGCACGCGGTACGGGGCGGCGTTCGTGTTCACGAGTGTATTCGGCTCGGGTTAACGGGTCGCGAGGCCGACGCGCCCTATGCCGGCCTTGTTGGCCAGCGTGATGGCTTGCACGACCTCGTCGTACTTGATGTCCTTGTCGGCCGAGATCATCAACGGCAGTTCCGGATGACTGCGCGAGAGGCTTGCCATCCGCTCCCCCAGTTGCTGCCGGCTGGCGACCGTGTCGACGCGCTGCCCGTGGATGCCCACCCGCGCCGAGCCGTCGGGTTTCAGTTCGACCTCGATATACTCGGCGGGAGGCTGGGTCGACCGGCCGGCCTTCGGCAGGTTGATCGTGTTCGGCGGCGTCAGCGGCGCCACCACCATGAAAATCACCAGCAGCACGAGCATGACATCAATGTACGGAACGACATTGATCTCTGACTTGAATTTGCGGCCTTTGCCGCCGCGCATGGTGGAGTGCATGGCCATCAGCGCGCCTGCCTTTGCAGGATGTTCGAGAATTCCTCGATGAAGCTCTCGAAGCGGATCGCGAGGCGGTCGATGTCGTGCGAGAAGCGGTTGTAGGCGACGACCGCGGGGATCGCGGCGAACAGGCCGATGGCGGTGGCGACCAGCGCCTCGGCGATGCCCGGCGCGACCGCCGCCAGCGTTGCCTGCTGCACGTTGGCCAGCCCGCGGAAGGAATTCATGATGCCCCACACCGTGCCGAACAGTCCGACATACGGCGACACCGAGCCGACCGAGGCGAGGAAGGACAGGTGCGACTCCAGCGCGTCCATTTCGCGCTGGTAGGCCGCGCGCATCGCGCGGCGCGCGCCGTCCAGCAGCGCGCTGGTGTCGATGTCCTTGCCGCTGAACGAGACTCGGGCCTTGCGGTACTCCTCCATGCCGGCCTCGAAGATGCGCTCGAGCGCGCCGTTGCGCCCGTTGCGGCGGCGGTTTGCAGTCACTTCCTCGTACAGGGCGTTGAGGTTGGCGCCCGACCAGAAGGCATTCTCGAAAGCGTTGGTCTGCGCGGTGGCGCCGCGAATCGCGAATACCTTTCGGAAGATGTAGGTCCAGCTCATCGCGGACACCAGCAGCAGCAGGGCCATGACCAACTGCACGAGCAGCGACGCGTTGCTGATCAGGGCGACGAAAGACATGTCTTGGGTGACGGTCATGGCGAGTGTGGTTGGAGTGGTGGGAGGGCCGCTGGGGATTGTACCCAGAAGAAAACGACTTGTAAGCCGAAGACAGCGTGCATTCAGTCGCTGATCTGCGTCATGAAACCGCGTAGCGCCACGCCGATTTCGGCCGGAATCGCACCGGGCCTCAGCGTGAGGGTATCCACGCAGCCGACGCGGATGCTGCCGCTGCACAGAAGTCGCGGCGATTCGGCGTCGGCCAGCCAGGCCTCTTGATAAAAATTCACCGTGGCCCGGCCCAGCTTTTGCACGACGACCGTGATGTCCAGCCGGTCGTCGAGCCGCGCGGGCGCGTGATAGTCGACGGCCGTGCTTTTGACGACGAACATGCGTCGCGCCCGTTCCGCCAGCGCCTGCTGCCCGATGCCGGCGGCGCGCAGCCACTCGGTGCGGGCGCGCTCAAAAAACTTCAGGTAGTTCGCGTAGAACACGATGCCGCCGGTGTCGGTGTCCTCGAAGTACACGCGCACGGGCCAGCGGAAGGCGGCGTTCATGCGTTGCGCCGCACCGTGAACGGCGAAAACCCCTGGCAGGTCGGCATCATCTCGATCTGGTTGATGTTCACGTGCGGCGGCAGGCTGGCGACCCACCATGCAGCCTCGGCCACGTCATCGGCGGTCAGCGGCTGCGTGCCCTGGTAGACCTTGGCAGCGGCGGCATCGTCGCCCTTGAAGCGCACGTTCGAAAACTCGGTGCCGCCGGACATTCCGGGGGCCAGGTTGGTCGCCCGCACGCCGGTGCCGACCAGGTCGGCGCGCAGGTTCAGTGTGAACTGTTCGACGAAGGCCTTGGTCGCCCCGTAGACATTGCCGCCTGGGTAGGGATAGTGGCCTGCCACCGAGCCGATATTGATGACTAGCCCGCTGCCGCGCGCCACCATGGACGGCAGCAGGGCGCGGGTCATCCAGACCAGGCCCTGGCAGTTAGTGGCGATCATGGTTTCCCAGTCGGCGAGATGCGCGTCCTGCGCCGGTTCGAGACCGAGCGCGAGGCCGGCGTTGTTGACCAGCACGTCGATCTCGCGCCAGTCGGCCGGCAGGCCGGCCAGCATGTGGTCGATGGCGGCCTTGTCCGTCACATCCAGCGCCACCGGCAGCAGCTGGCTGCCGAGTTCGGCCGCAAGCGCCTGCAGGCGGTCGGTGCGGCGCGCGGCTGCGATCACGCGGTGACCGTGGTGGACGAATTTGCGGGCAATCCCTGCGCCGAAGCCGGAACTGGCGCCGGTGACGAGTACGATCATGCTGAAGCCTCTGCGAAATGCTAGTTACTGGTGGGTCAGTAAAACAACGCATTGTAGCCGAATCCTCCTCGGGAAAATCCATGCAATGTTGCCGAAAACCGGCCTGTCCTCTAGAATCTGAGTCCATTTTGTCTCGCATGACTGGCGCATAGTCGGCCCCCAGCCCACGGCCCCCAGCCGGCGCGACGGAGCACCCGCTGGGGAGTGCGAGAGCCGCCAACCGCCGTACGCCCGGGCAGCTGTCACAGGGACCGCGAGGTCTCGGGAACATCGCACAGGCTGCCGCACGCCCGCATGCCCAGTCAGCGCCGGGCTCGGTCCCCTCGTTGGTCCCCCGGTTGGCCCAACGTGCGGCCCCATGGATTGAATCACTTCACTTTGCACCGATTGGAGCTTCCCGATGTTTTCAAGCCAGCACACGATTGCCAGCGTCGATCCCGAACTGTGGACGGCCATCCAGCAGGAAAACCAGCGTCAGCAGGATCACATCGAGCTGATCGCCTCCGAAAACTATGCGTCGCCGGCGGTGATGGAGGCGCAGGGCTCGCAACTCACCAACAAGTATGCCGAGGGCTACCCGGGCAAGCGCTACTACGGCGGCTGTGAATTCGTCGACGTCGCCGAGCGGCTCGCCATCGACCGCCTGAAGGAACTCTACGGCGCGAAATTCGCCAACGTCCAGGCCAATTCCGGCTCGCAGGCCAACCAGGCCGTGATGCTGGCCTTCCTGCAGCCGGGCGACACCATCATGGGCATGTCGCTGGCCGAGGGCGGCCATCTGACGCACGGCATGGCGCTGAACATGTCGGGCAAGTGGTTCAATGTCGTCTCCTACGGGCTGAACGACAAGGAAGAAATCGACTACGACCAGATGGAGCGTCTCGCGCACGAGAAGAAGCCGAAGCTGATCATCGCCGGCGCTTCCGCCTATGCGCTGAAGATCGACTGGGCCCGCTTCCAGAAAGTGGCGAAGGACGTCGGCGCGCTGTTTCTGGTCGACATGGCGCACTACTCGGGCCTGATCGCCGGCGGCGTCTATCCGAACCCGGTGCCGTTTGCCGACGTCGTCACCTCGACCACGCACAAGAGCCTGCGCGGCCCGCGCGGCGGCATCATCCTGATGAACGACGAAGAGATCGCGAAGAAGATCAACAGCGCGATCTTCCCCGGCCTGCAGGGCGGCCCGCTGATGCACGTCATCGCCGGCAAGGCCGTCGCGTTCAAGGAAGCGCTGTCGCCGGAATTCAGGGCCTACCAGCAGCAGGTCGTCAAGAACGCCGATGCGCTGGCCAAGGCGCTGATCGAGCGCGGCCTGCGCATCGTCTCCGGCCGTACCGAGTCGCACGTGATGCTGGTCGATTTGCGCCCGAAGAAGCTGACCGGTAAGGAAGCCGAAGCCATCCTCGGCAGCGCGCACATCACCTGCAACAAGAACGGCATACCGAACGATCCGGAGAAGCCTTTCGTCACCTCCGGCATCCGCCTCGGCAGCCCGGCGATGACGACGCGCGGCTTCCGGGAAGCCGGGGCGGCGAAGGTCGGCCACCTGATCGCCGACGTACTCGACAACCCGCACGACGCGGCCAGCCTCGAGCGCGTCAGGGCCGAGGTCAAACAGCTGACCGACGCTTTCCCGGTCTACCAGCGCTGACCGACCGCAGGGCCGCGCCATGATTTCGACGACGGACGACTGACAATGCGTTGCCCTTTCTGCCACAGCGAAGACACGCAGGTGCTCGACACCCGGGCCTCGGAGGAGGGCGACAGCATTCGCCGCCGCCGCCGTTGCAATGCCTGCGACAAGCGCTTCACCACCTATGAGCGGGTCGAACTCGCGATGCCGGTCATCGTCAAGAAAAACGGCAGCCGCACCGACTTCGAGCCGGCCAAGCTGCGCGCCAGCCTGATGCTGGCCCTGCGCAAGCGTCCGGTGTCGGCCGACGCGGTCGATGCCGCGATCCTGCGCATCGAGGAAAAGCTGCGCTCGTCCGGCGAGCGAGAGATCCTGTCCGGCCAGATCGGCGAACTCGTGATGCGCGAGCTCAAGCGGCTCGACAAGATCGCCTACGTCCGCTTTGCCTCCGTCTACCGCAGCTTCGAGGACGTGGCCGAGTTCCGCGAGGCGATCGACGAGATCGATGTTGATGCCAAAGCTGCCGCCAAGGGTGGCGCGCCGGACGCCGGCAAGGCACGCGCCGGCTGACTCTGCTGCCGGTCGAACCGGAACATCTCGTTTGAATCCTTGATCTCGCGCATGAATTGTTAGGCGAGCCTTAACAGTTCGCGCGGATGGGCGATGCCGGCCGCACGATGCGCGGATGAACCGGACAACGAATTTGCCGCTGTCGGCCAGGGGCTTCTCGCTCGTCGATGTCATGGTGGGCTTGCTGGTGGTGTCGCTGGCTGCGCTGCTGCTCGTGCAGGTCAGCCGCTCGAACGCCGCGACCCGGGCCCAGTCGCTGGCCCGCGCCAGCGCCGTGCGTCTCGGGACCGAACTGGCCGAATGGACGCGCCGTGGCGGCCACCATCACCTCGACATGCCGCTGGCGCAGGCGCTCGATGCCACCGGCACATCGGAATTCGCTGACGACTGCCACGATCCTGAATCAAGCTGTGACGCGCGGCAAGCGGCCCGCGACTACCTGGCGCGCTGGCGCGCGCGGCTGCTCGAGTCGATCGGCGACGCACGCCTGCTGGTCTGCGCCGCCTCGACGGCCGATGCCGCGTCAGCCGACTGGTCGTGCGCTGCCGATGGCGTCACGCAGGTACTGAAGATCGGCCGGGCATGGCGCGGCGGCGGCATGCAGCCGGCGGCCATCATCGATCTGGGAGCGGCGCCTTGAGGGCGGCCGGCCGGTGCCACCGCCGGTGCCGGGCGCGCGGCGCCAGCTTGCTGGCGGTCATGACGGCACTGTCGCTGTCCCTGGCCGTCTCGCTGGCGTCGCTGCAGGTCATGGCGATGTCGAACGGCGAGGTCCTGCAGACCGAACAGGCCGCGCTGATGGACGAACAGGCTGCTTACGTGTTCGACCTCATCGCGCGCCTGCTGCAGCACGCCGGCCATGTCGATCCGACACGGACGATGGCGGGCCGTCGTGCGCGTCCCTTCGACGGTGCGCTCGCCGGGCATGACAACGCGCTGCCTGCGAACGCCGCCGCCAGCGCGGCACCGACATCCGGGGCCCATCTCGGCAGCGACTTGCTCGAGCTTCGGCTGGCTGGCGACGAATCCGGCCTCGTTCTCGACTGCGCCGGCCTGCCGGTGTCGGTTCCAGCGCCGGACTTTTCTCCGGACGAGGCGGCGGACCCGTATGCCGGCGTAAGCCAGCTGTATGTTGCTGCCGACCGCGCCGGCGAGCCGGAGTTGCGCTGCCGGACCCGGGCCGGCGCGCAATGGAGCGCGCATGCCGTGGCTGCCGGCGTCGCCGGCTTCCAGCTGCTGTACGGCCTCGACACCGACCGCGACGGCTTGCCGAACGATTTCGTCAGCGCCACCGCGCTCCGGGCCAGCGACGCCCATCGTCCGAGCGGCCAGCCGGCGGCATGGACCCGGGTGGTGGCCGTGCAGGTGGCCCTGCTGCTGCGCTCCGGGCGCCAGACGGTTCGTGGCGCGCGCCGCACGATCGACCTGTTTGGCCCCCGCTATGCGGACCTGCACGGCTCCGACGACCCGGGCGTGCGCCTGACGCCTCAGCAGCTCGACGCCTACCGGCAGCACAAGCGCTACGATGCGGTGATCTTCCTGCGTAACAGCCTGGAGCCATCGGCATGAGCCTGCTGCCGGCGCTGCTGGCCATGGTAGCCGTGGTACTGGCGGCTGCCGGCGCGGCCAGCATCGTGCGTGACGGCGGGCTGGCCCAGAGCCGGCATGCCGACCATCAGCTGGCGCGCATGCATGCCGAGGCAGCGCTGCGGCGCGCGGCAGCAGGGCTGGGGGAAACACATGCCGCTGCCGACAGCCTCGCGCGCGCGGACGCTGCCATTCGCATCGACGAAGTCGCGAGTTCGGACACGGGCGAGCTGGCCGATCTGCCGTTGCAGCTGCTGCGCATGACGGCAACCGGCGAAAGCGGCCGCATCCGGGTCAGGATACAGGCCGACTATGCGATCGACGGCTGCGAGAGTGCACACGACGACCCATGCACGCCGCGCGTGCGACGGATCGCGTGGCGCGAGCTGTCGGTCGAATGAGGCGCCGGCCAGCCCGCGGCATTGGCCTGATCGAGCTGCTGGCCGTCGCCGCCATCACGGGCTCGCTGGCAGCGATGGGCGCCGCGGGTTTCAGTCCGCTCCTTGACCGGCTGCGCCTCGTCGCTGCCTGCGGCGACTTCCGCTCGGCGCTGGTGTTCGCGCGCAACGAGGCGATCCGGCGCGGCCGGCGGGTCGATCTGGAACCGGTATCGCCGGCAGGCTGGAGCGCCGGCTGGCGCGTCGTTGCCGACGGCGGCCGCACGGTCATCCGGTCCGGTCCCGGTTTGCCGGCGTCATTGGCCGTCAGCGCCAGCCTGTCCGACATGTCGCGTGCCTACTTGGCATTTGCGCCCAGCGGGCGGCCGCGCACCGACAAGAGCGCGTCGGCGCCGCAGTTCGGCTCACTGACTTTCCGGCTTGGCGACCAGCGGCGCAAGATCATCATCAACTTCCTCGGGCGCGCGCGGCAGTGCGACCCGGACCGCGACAGAACGACTTGCTAGAATGGGCGACCGTTTTCCAGCGCTCATCGTGAACACCAGCGACTTCTCCAGCCAGCCCGTCGGCAACCGCATTGTCAGCCGCATCGTCAACCGCATCGCCAACGACGGCGACGGCATGCGCGCGGCGCTCGCGCAGGCGGCCCATGCGCTCTACACGACCACCCCGAACCCGCGCGTGGGCTGCGTCATCGTGCGCGGCGGCGAGATCCTGGCCGAAGGCCACACGCAGCCGGCCGGCTTCGCGCACGCGGAGGCGCATGCGCTGCGGCATGCGGCCGAGGCCGGCATCGACGTGCGCGGTGCGACTGCCTACGTGACGCTCGAGCCCTGCAGCCACCACGGGCGCACGCCGCCGTGCGCGGACGCGCTGGCCGCGGCCGGCATCGCGCGCGTGGTCGCGGCCATCGAAGATCCGAATCCGCTGGTGGCCGGGCAAGGTCTGGCGCGCCTGCGCGCGGCCGGCGTCGCGGTCGAGGTCGGCGTGCTGGCCGACGAGGCTACCGAGATGAACATCGGTTTCCTGCACCGGATGCGGCTCGGCCGTCCGTGGGTCAGGATGAAGGTGGCCGCCAGCCTCGACGGCGGCACCGCGCTGCCGGACGGCCAGAGCCAGTGGATCACGTCGGCGGCGGCGCGCGACGACGGCCATGCGTGGCGCGCGCGGGCCTGCGCCATCCTGACCGGCATCGGCACCGTCGTGCAGGACGATCCGCAACTGAACGTGCGCGCTGTCGCCACGCCGCGCCAGCCGCGCCGGATTGTCGTCGACAGCCGGCTCGAGATTGCGCCCGAGGCGAAGGTACTGGCCGGCGGCGGCAGCTGGATTGTTGCTGCCGTCGACGATGCGGCCCGCGCCGCGCGCCTGCGCGCCGATGGCCACGAGGTGATCGTCCTGCCCTCCGGCAGCGGCAAGGTCGACCTCGCCGTTCTGATGCAGGAACTCGGTCGGCGCCAGATCAATGAATTGCACGTCGAGGCCGGCACCAAGCTCAACGGTTCGCTGCTGGGCGCCGGCGTCGTCGATGAACTGCTGATGTATGTCGCGCCCTGCCTGCTGGGCCCGGCGCAGGGTATCGCGCGGCTGCCGCAGCTCGAGCGGCTGGACGGCCGCCTGCCCTTGCATTTCCATGACGTGTGCCGCGTCGGGCCCGATCTCCGGATTCGCGCCCGCCTCGCCGCTTCCTGAACGCTTCCTGACCGCTTGCCGACTGCTTCCTGAATTCTTCCCACCACCTTCCGACTTTCTCCGAAAGACCTCCATGTTCACAGGCATTGTCGCGGCCATTGGTCGCATCACCTCGATCCGGGCGCTGGGCAGCGACCCGGACGCTGGCGTCCGGCTGCAGATCCACGCCGGCGGCCTGACGCTCGACGACGTCGCGCTCGGCGATTCGATCGCCATCAATGGCGCCTGCATGACCGTCACCCACAAGACGACCGACAGCTTCGCCGTCGATGTCTCGCGCGAGAGCCTGAACTGCACGGTGGGCCTCGACCGCGAAGGCGAGGTCAACCTCGAAAAGGCGCTGACGCTGGCCGAGCGGCTCGGCGGCCATCTCGTTTCCGGCCATGTCGACGGCCTGGGCACGGTCGCATATTTCGCGCCGGTCGGCGAGTCATGGCGGCTCGACATCCTGACCCCGCCCGAGCTGGCGAAATACTTTGCCTACAAGGGCTCGGCGGTCGTCAACGGCGTCTCGCTGACCGTCAACAGCGTCGCCGACGGCGAGCACGGCTGCACGATCTCGATCAACCTGATCCCGCACACCATCGCGGTCACGACCCTGAAACACCTGGCCCCTGGCGCGCGGGTCAACCTCGAGGTCGACCTGATCGCGCGCTATGTCGAGCGGATGCTGGCGACGATGGCGGTGAGCGCGCGCTGACGGCCGATGAATCGTCATCCCGGCGCGGTCTTGCCACCGAAATCCTTTAAAATGGCCGACCTTTCCGGAATCACCCGCATGTCACTTTCAAGCACACAAGAGATCATCGCCGAGCTGCGCGCCGGCCGGATGGTCATTCTCGTCGACGAGGAGGACCGCGAGAACGAGGGCGACCTCGTGCTGGCGGCCGACTTCGTCACGCCCGAGGCGATCAATTTCATGGCCAAGCACGGTCGCGGTCTGATCTGCCTGACCCTGACCGAGGAACGCTGCGACCAGCTGAATCTGTCGATGATGACGGCCCGCAACGGCACCTCGTACGGCACCAACTTTACCGTGTCGATCGAGGCCGCCGAAGGCGTGACGACCGGCATCTCGGCCGCCGACCGCGCGCGCACGATCCAGGCCGCGGTCGCCCGCCATGCCAAGCCCGCCGACATCGTGCAGCCCGGGCATGTATTCCCGCTGCGCGCGCAGAACGGCGGGGTACTGATGCGCGCCGGCCATACCGAGGCCGGCTGCGATCTCGCCGACCTCGCCGGCCTGACGCCGGCAGCCGTCATCTGCGAGATTCTCAAGGACGACGGCACGATGGCGCGCCTGCCGGACCTGCTCGAATTCGCGCGCGAGCACGGGCTGAAGATCGGCGCCATCGCCGACCTGATTCACTATCGCAGCCAGAACGAGAGCATCGTCGAGCGCGTCGGCGAGCGCACGATGCAGACGCCGTTCGGCAGCTTTCATGCGATTGCCTTCCGCGATACGCCCAGCCGTGGCGCGCATCTCGCGCTGGTGCACGGCGCGCTCCGGCCCGAACTGGAAACGCTCGTGCGCGTGCATCAGCCGGTCTCCATCCTCGACATGCTGGAAACGGGTGCTACTACCCATTCTTGGAACATGGCCGCTGCGATGAGCGCGATCCAGGCGGCCGAGCGCGGCGTGATCGTGCTGCTCAATTGCGAGGAGTCGGCCGAGCAGATGTTCGCGCAGTTCGCCGCGCTGGGCGCCGCGCAGCCGGCGACTCCGCCGCGTGCGGCCCGCATGGACCTGCGCACCTACGGCATCGGCGCGCAAATCCTGCGCGCGCTCGGCGTCGGCAAGATGAAGCTGCTGGCCAATCCGAGGAAAATGCCCTCGATGACCGGCTTCAACCTGGAAGTGGTCGGCTATCAGGCCAGCCCCGACCAACCCTCGGACCACTGACGCAGGAGATACCATGACCGTAGGAACCTACGAACCCGACTTCACCGGCAACGGCCTGCGCATCGGCATCGTGCAGGCTCGCTTCAATGAAGATATCTGCCACGGACTGTCCGCCGCCTGCCTGGCCGAGCTCAAGCACCTCGGCGTCGAAGACCAGGACGTGCTGCTGGTGACGGTGCCCGGCGCGCTCGAGATCCCGTTGGCGCTGCAGAAGATGGCCGAGTCCGGCCAGTTCGACGCGCTGATCGCGCTGGGCGCGGTGATCCGCGGCGAGACCTACCATTTCGAGCTGGTCTCCAACGAATCCGGCGCCGGCATCACGCGCATCGGCCTCGACTTCGGCCTGCCGATCGCGAATGCCGTGCTGACCACCGAGAACGACGAGCAGGCCGAGATCCGGATGGCCGCCAAGGGCGCCGACGCCGCGCGCGTGGCGGTCGAGATGGCGAACCTCGTGGCCGCGATGGAAGAGTTGGCCGACGAAGCGAACGAAGAATAAGGCACACCATGAGTGGCACCAAATCCCAGCACGCCAACCCGAACAAGAACCGCACGCCGCGCCACCGCGCGCGCGAGTTCGCGCTGCAGGGCCTGTACCAGTGGCTGATGAGCCGGGAAGACCCGGGCGTCATCGATGCCCATATCCGCAACGCCCACGGCTTCGAGAAGGCCGACCGCGAGCATTTCGACATCCTGCTGCACGGCACGATCCGTGACGTCGGGAGCCTGCGCGAGGACATCGTTCCCTTTATCGACCGCGGCATCGAGCAGCTGTCGCCGGTCGAGCATGCGGCGCTGTTGATCGGCGCATTCGAGCTGAAGCACCATGTCGAGATTCCGTACCGGGTCGTCATCAACGAGGCGGTCGAGCTGACCAAGTCCTTCGGCGGCATCGACGGCCACAAATACGTCAACGGCGTGCTCGACAAGCTTGCCGCCCGGCTGCGCGCGACCGAGGTCGCCGCCGGCCGCTGACGGCCACGGACGGCCTCTGACGGTCACTTACGGCTGCCGATCCGCGATGGATTTCCCGCTCGCACAGCGCCTGCAGCAGATCGAGCCCTTCCACGTGATGGAAGTGCTCAAGCGCGCGGCCGAGCTGGAGAAAGCAGGGCGCTCGACGATTTCGATGTGCATCGGCGAGCCGGACTTCCCGCCCGCGCAGCCGGTGCTCGATGCGGCCGCCGCGGCCCTGTCCAGCGGCGCGGCCATGCGCTACACCGCAGCGCTCGGCCTGCAGCCGCTGCGCGAGGCCATCTCCGAGCATTACCGGACCGCTTTCGGCGTCGATGTACCGGCCGAACGCATCGTCATCACCGCCGGCGCGTCGGCGGCCTTGCTGCTGGCTTGCGCGGCGCTGGTAGAGCGCGACGCCGAAGTGCTGATGCCGGACCCAAGTTATCCGTGTAACCGGCACTTCATTTCGGCCTTCAACGGGCAGCCGACGCTGATACCGAGCGGGTCAGCCGAGCGCTTCCAGCTGTCGGCGGCGATGGTCGAGTCGCACTGGAACGCCAACACCAGGGGCGTGTTGCTGGCCTCGCCGTCGAACCCGACCGGCACGTCGATCGCGCGCGACGAACTGGAGCGAACGCTGGCGGTGGTGCGGCGGCACCGGGGCTTCGCGCTGGTCGATGAAATCTACCAGGGCCTGTCCTACGATGCGCCGCCGTTCACGGCGCTCGAGCTCGGCGACGACATCGTCGTCATCAACAGCTTTTCGAAATACTTCTGCATGACCGGTTGGCGTCTCGGCTGGCTGGTGGTGCCGCCGGCGATGCTGCCGGCCATCGAGAAGCTGGCGCAGAATTTTTTCATCTGCGCTTCCAGCCTGGCGCAGCATGCTGCGCTGGCCTGCTTCACGCCGGAGGCGATGGCCGCGGCCGAGGAGCGCCGCGCCGAATTCCGCCGCCGCCGCGATTATCTCGTCCCCGAGCTGCTGGCGCTGGGCTTTGGCATTCCGGTGCTGCCCGACGGCGCGTTCTATGTGTATGCCGACTGCAGCGAACTGTCCGACGATGCGGACCGGCTCACGCGCGACATCCTCGACCAGACCGGCGTGGTGCTCACGCCCGGCCTCGATTTCGGCGCTGCCGGCGCGCAGAGTTTCATTCGCGTCTCGTATGCGACGTCGATGGCCAACCTGGAGGAAGCGGTGCGGCGGCTGCGTGTCTATTTTGGTCGTCCTGCGGCTGGTCGCGCCGAGCCGACATAAAAAAACCGGGAGCACCCAAGGGCGGCTCCCGGCTCGTGAATGACCGCGAGGAGAGAACTCAGGCCGGTTCGGGTTCGGTGTGCGGATGCGCGGCCGGCTTCGGCTCGGCCTTTGCTTCCCGCACTTCACTGTCGGACGGCGGCTGGGGCCGCGTGAACGTGGGCACGCGCTTGCCGGCGGCGACCGCCTGCAGGCGCCCGTACTCGGCCATCACCTTCTCGGCATAGCCGCCATCGGTCTCGAGGTTACCCGCGCCGACGTACAGCTTGAGGCCCGCTTCGACCGAGCCGGTCCGGCGGATCATGTCCTTGAGGATGGTCGCGCCGACCTGGATGTTGGCCGCCGGGTTGAGTGCGGCGGCGACACCGCCGTGGTTGCTGAACTTGTCGTGGTGTACCTTCGACATCACCTGCATCAGCCCCTGCGCGCCGACCGCGCTTTCCGCGAACGGGTTGAAGCGCGACTCGATGGCCATGACGGCCAGCACGAGCAGCGGGTCGATCTTGACCGCTTCGGCCGATTCAAACGCCGCGCCGACGAACATCCTGCTGGCGCTGACGGCGATCCGGTAGCGCTTGGCCAGCCACTGCGTCACCCGCTGCTGCTCGCGCGTCTGCGCGGCGGCTGCGGCGCCCGCGGCAGCTGCCGTGTCGGCCGCTGCATTGGTTGCCGGCAAGTGGGCCGGCAGTTCGAGCATGTCGGCAAAGGCAAGACCGGCCGGGCTGGCCTGGATCTCGTCATACGAGTCGGAGAAGGGCGACAGCGCCTTCAGGTCGTCCAGCAGTTCGGGACGGAAAAACATCAGCGCCAGCGCGGCGATGGCCGCCAGTCCCAGCGCCATCAGCGTGCGGCGCGCGGCGGCGAGAACCCGCGCCACGGTGGCGAGCGCTACCTCGCCGAGGATGGGAAACTGCAGGGATGACTGCCCCGCACCGACCAACGCTGTCAATCTGCGTCGATTATTCATGTTACCTCCTGAATCATCGCGGCCCTCAAAGCGCCTGGCAAAACCCGAGAGCTTCACTCCCGTCCTGCACGGCGATTGTTGCCGGCATGACAAGTCTGCACTCACGTTTTGTCAGGCGCTCTGAGCTGAGGCCAATTGCAAGCGTGCTTCGTGCTTCAATTCACCGCGAGACAAAAAATCATCTGCGACCGGACACCTGTGCTGCTCGTGTCGGCTCCCCTGCAGACGCCGGTGTTGCCTTGCGCGCTCCGGAGGGGAGGGCGCCGGCAATCTTGTTTCGGGGATGACAGACTGACCCCCTGCGCTGGACCAGGTGCTTCGCCGGCCAGCGGGTCGATCCCCGATGTGAAGGGCGGCTGAGACTTCCCTTTGCAATGGACCGGAGGATGCTCCGGCGTGGCCGCCCGAAAAATTTGAGCGGATTGTAGGGGGGTGTTTATATCGAGTCAATACTGGAAAAATACAAAGCTATAACCATTCGTTATGAAAAATCGCTTTCACTGTAGCAATATCCAGTAAAATCAGCCAGTTGCCATGGTTGATTAAACTAATGGCTCTCACTTTGAAAAACGTCAACCATCGATGAAATATTCCGATCTGCGGGATTTTATTTCCAAATTGAAACAATCCGGTGAGCTTTTGGAGGTCGCCGTGCCGGTATCGCCGCATCTCGAAATGACCGAGCTGTGCGACCGCACGCTGCGCGCCGGCGGCCCCGCGCTGCTGTTCACGAACCCGACCGGGCACACGATGCCTGTGCTGGGCAATCTGTTCGGCACGCCGAAACGGGTGGCGCTGGGGATGGGTGCGTCCGACGTGAGCGAACTGCGCCGCATCGGCCAGCTGCTGTCGGCGCTGAAGGAGCCCGAGCCGCCGAAGGGATTCAAGGACGTGCTGGGCCTCGGCTCGCTGGTGAAATCGGTTTGGGACATGGCGCCGCGCGAGCTGCGTTCGGCACCCTGCCAGGATGTCATCCGGGAGGGCGCGGAAGTCGACCTGGCGCAGCTGCCGATCCAGCACTGCTGGCCGGGCGATGCGGCGCCCCTAATCACCTGGGGGCTGGTGATTACGAAGGGGCCGATGAAGAAGCGGCAGAACCTCGGTATATATAGACAGCAAGTGATCGGCCCGAACAAGCTGATCATGCGCTGGCTCGCCCACCGCGGGGGCGCGCTGGATTTCCGCGAGCATTGCCTGCGCCACCCGGGCCAGCCTTATCCGATCGCGGTCGCACTTGGTGCCGACCCGGCTACCATCCTGGGCGCGGTGACGCCGGTGCCGGACAGCCTGTCGGAATATCAGTTCGCCGGACTGCTGCGCGGCAGCCGGACCGAACTGGTCAAGGCCATCGGCAGCGAGCTGCGGGTGCCGGCCTCGGCCGAGATCGTGCTCGAGGGCCATATTTACGCGGACGACACGCATCCCAGCGGGTACGAGCATGCGCTCGAAGGCCCGTTCGGCGACCACACTGGCTATTACAACGAGCAGGACTGGTTCCCGGTCTTCACCGTCGATCGCATCACGATGCGGCATGACCCAATCTACCACTCGACCTACACCGGCAAGCCGCCGGACGAGCCGGCCGTGCTGGGAGTGGCGCTGAACGAAGTCTTCATTCCGCTGTTGCAAAAGCAGTTCGCCGAAATCACCGACTTCTACCTGCCGCCCGAGGGCTGCAGCTACCGGATGGCGGTGGTGCAGATGAAAAAGTCGTATCCGGGCCATGCGAAGCGCGTGATGTTCGGCGTCTGGAGCTTCCTGCGGCAGTTCATGTACACGAAGTTCATCGTCGTCGTCGACGAAGACGTGAACATCCGCGACTGGAAGGAAGTGATCTGGGCCATCACGACCCGCGTCGATCCGGTGCGCGACACTACGCTGGTCGATAACACGCCGATCGATTATCTCGACTTCGCGTCGCCGGTCAGCGGGCTCGGCAGCAAGATGGGCATCGACGCGACCAACAAGTGGCCCGGGGAAACCGCGCGCGAATGGGGGCGGACGATAGAAATGGATGCGGACGTCAAGCGGCGGGTGGATGCGATCTGGCAACAAATGGGGTGGTGAGTTTGCAGGTGCGACCGTCGGGTTTCGCTGCGCTCTACCCGCCCTATGGTCATCTGGTAGTTGTTTCTGCATAGGGCGGGAAGAGCGCAGCGAAACCCGCCATCATTCCTGCCTGTCGCTTACCATTGCTGGTAAAATTCGCCACGGCGGGCCCCTGCGCATTGTGGCATGGTCAACCTGGTCAGGTCGGGAACGAAGCAGCCACAGCCGTTCACCGCAAGTGCCGCAGACAAGGCTCGCCTCTTCTTCTACATCGGCCATGCACGGTCGATGATCTTCCCGCAGGCAGCCGCCGACAAGGTACCGTAGACCCGCCCATTGGCAGCGCCGCAGCGGCTCGCAACGAAAGCTTTCGCCACGTCGGGCGGCGCGTGCCGGATCATCAACCTGGGCAGCGTCAGCAACACCCGCGCCAGCGATTCGCGCCAAGGCGCCAGCGCATCGTGTCCTCCATCGGTGAGCGGGGCGCTTGCGCCCGCGTCGGTTGCCGGCGCGGTTGAATCGGCCAACAGGCATGCTCAGGTAAAATGGCAGCTTCGCCATTCAGAGCCGCCCCGGACATGTCCTATCAGGTCCTCGCCCGCAAATACCGCCCGAAGAATTTCGACAGCCTCGTCGGGCAGGAGCATGTGGTGCGCGCGCTGACCCATGCGCTCGAACAGAAGCGGCTGCACCATGCCTACCTGTTCACCGGTACGCGCGGCGTCGGCAAGACCACGCTCTCGCGCATCCTGGCCAAGTCGCTGAATTGTCGCGGCGCGAACGGCGATGGCGACATCACCGCGCATCCCTGCGGCGGCTGCGAAGCCTGCGCGGCGATCGACACCGGCCGCTTCGTCGATTATATCGAGATGGATGCGGCGTCCAACCGCGGCGTCGACGAAATGGCGCAGCTGCTCGAACAGGCAGTGTACGCGCCGTCGAATGCGCGCTTCAAGGTCTACATGATCGACGAAGTGCACATGCTGACCAGCCACGCGTTCAATGCGATGCTCAAGACGCTCGAAGAACCGCCGGAGCACGTGAAGTTCATTCTCGCGACCACCGACCCGCAGAAGATTCCGGTCACCGTGCTGTCGCGCTGCCTGCAGTTCAACCTGAAACAGATGCCGCCCAGCCACATCGTCGGCCATCTGGACAACATCCTCGGACAGGAGGGCATTCCCTTCGATCCGCCGGCGCTGCGCCTGCTCGCACAGGGCGCGCAGGGCTCGATGCGCGACGCGCTGTCGCTGACGGACCAGGCCATCGCCTATGCGGCCGGCAAGGTCACGCTGGAGGCGGTGCAGGGTATGCTCGGCGCGCTCGACCACAGCTACCTCGTGCAACTGCTCGACGCGCTCGCCGTGCAGGACGGCGCGGCGCTGCTCGCCGTGGCCGACGAGATGGCCGCGCGCAGCCTGTCGTGGAGCGCGGCGCTGCAGGACCTCGGCACCTTGCTCAATCGCATCGCGATCGCGCAGACCGTGCCGGCCGCCGTACCCGACGACCTGCCCGAGCGCGACGACATCCTTCGTCTGGCGCAGCTCTTCTCGCCGGAAGACGTGCAGCTCGGTTACCAGATCGTCGTTCACGGCCGCAACGAACTCGGACTCGCACCGGATGAATACGCGGGCTTCACGATGACGCTGCTGCGCATGCTGGCGTTCTCTCCGGTCAGCGCCGGCGGCCAGCCGCTGCCGGCGCCTCGTGTGCCGGCCGCCCCGGTCGCGGCCGCCACGGGCGCAGCGTCAACCGCCACTGCGCCCGCCGCCCCCACCGCCCCCACCGTGCCGGCGGCTGCCGAAGCCGCGCCGCGCGCCGCCAGCCCGGCGCTGGCCGCGCTCGCTGCGGTGCGCAGCAGGAAGGCTGCTTCCCCGCCACCGCCGCCACCCCCGCCTGTGATCGACGATGCGCTGCCGGAAGCAGCCGATGGGGTCGATCCTGCTCAAAAAAAAACTGAACAGCCTGCCGCGCTGACGCTTGCCGCGACTTCCGCCGCGAAATATGACTGGCCCGCGCTGGTCAAACAGCTGGCGCTGCGCGGTGTCGCGCAGCAGCTGGCGATGCAGAGCGAGTTGCTGGCCTGCGACGAGTCCGGTGCTGCGCTGACGATGCGCATCCGCGTGCCGGTCGATACGCTGCTGTCGGCCGGCAGCGCCGACAAGCTGGCGGCAGCACTGGGCGAGCATCTGGGCAAGACCGTCCGGCTCGATCCCGAGATCGGCGCGGCCAGCGTGACCGCCCACGCGGCCGACGTGGCGGAGCAGGCCGAGCGGCAGCGGCTGGCAGAGCAGACCCTGCACGACGATCCTTTCGTGCAGACACTGATGCGCGAATTCGGCGCCACCATCGTGCCCGGCTCGATCCGGCCGGTATGAGGGCGGCCCCGCTTCCGAAAACCATGCGATTTTCTTTTAGGAGCTCACCATGATGAAAGGCCAACTGGCCGGCCTGATGAAGCAGGCACAGGCAATGCAGGACAACATGAAGAAGATGCAGGAGCAGCTGGCCGGCATCGAGGTCGAGGGCCAGGCCGGCGCCGGTATGGTCAAGGTCGTGATGACCTGCAAGAACGACGTCAAACGCGTCTCGATTGATCCGTCGCTGCTGGGCGACGACAAGGACATGCTGGAAGACCTGGTGGCCGCGGCGTTCAATGACGCGGTGCGCAAGGCCGAGGCCACATCGCAGGAAAAAATGGGTGGCCTGACCGCCGGCCTGCCGCTGCCGCCGGGGTTCAAGCTGCCGTTCTGATCCCGACGTGAAGACACCCTCCAGCCTCGACTTCCTCTCCGAAGCCCTGCGCCGCCTGCCTGGCGTCGGGCCGAAGTCGGCGCAGCGCATGGCCTACCACCTGATGCAGCATGATCGCGACGGCGCGGCCCTGATCGCGCGCGCGATGGCGCAGGCGGTCGAGCGCATCCATCACTGCGCGCGCTGCAATACCTTCACCGAGAACGAGGTCTGCGAGACCTGCCTCGACGACGGCCGCGATGCGACGCTGCTGTGCGTGGTCGAGACGCCGGCCGACCAGTTGATGATCGAGCAGACGCTGACCTACAAGGGCCTGTACTTCGTGCTCATGGGCCGGCTGTCGCCGCTCGATGGCATCGGCCCAAAGGACCTGCATCTCGAAAAGCTGATCGCACGCGCGACCGACGGCATCGTCACCGAAGTGGTGCTGGCCACCAACTTCACCAATGAAGGCGAAGCCACCGCGCACTATCTGAGCGAGACGCTCAAGGCGCGCGGCCTGCAAGTCTCGCGCCTGGCGCGCGGCGTGCCGGTCGGTGGCGAGCTCGAATATGTCGACGCCGGCACCATCGCACGCGCGATGCTGGACCGGCGCGCCACCTGATCCTTCCCGTCTTGCCATGTCCGAACAAAACAAGCCCGCCGGCCCGCTGGCCGGCATCAAGGTACTCGAGCTCGGGACCCTGATCGCCGGCCCGTTCTGCGCCCGGCTGATGGCCGAGTTCGGCGCGGAGGTCATCAAGATCGAAGCGCCGGACGGCGGCGACCCGATCCGCCAGTGGCGGGTGCTGAAGGATGGCAACTCACTGTGGTGGTCGGTGCAGAGCCGCAACAAGAAGAGCATCACGCTCAACATGAAGGACGAGCGTGCGCAGGCCATCGCGCGCCGGCTCGCGCTCGATGCCGACATCGTGATCGAGAACTACCGCCCCGGCGTGCTAGAGAAGTGGAACCTCGGCTATGAGCAGCTGAAAGCGATCAACCCGGCGCTGATCATGGTGCGCCTGTCCGGCTATGGCCAGACCGGCCCGATGCGCGACGCGCCGGGCTTCGGCGCCATCGGCGAATCGATGGGCGGGATTCGGTATGTGTCCGGCCACCCGGACCGGCCGCCGGTGCGCATCGGCATCTCGATCGGCGACTCGATCGCCTCTCTGCACGGCGCGATCGGCGCGCTGATGGCGCTGCGCCACCGCGACGCGACAGGCGGGCGCTGGAACGGCGAGGCCGGCGCTGGCTGCGTGGCCGGGCAGGGGCAGATGGTCGACGTCGCGCTCTACGAGGCAGTGTTCAACCTGATGGAATCGACGGTGCCCGAGTACGACTATGCCGGCGTGGTGCGCGAACGCACCGGCGGCTCGCTGCCCGGCATCGTGCCGTCGAACACCTACACCACGGCCGACGGCGAGAACATCGTCATTGCCGGCAACGGCGATGCGATCTTCAAGCGTCTGATGACGGCGATCGGGCGCGAGGACATGGCGAACGATCCGCAACTGGCCAATAATGCCGGCCGCGTGGCGCGCACACAGGAGATCGACGATACCCTGCAGGCCTGGTGTAGCGGCCGCGGCATCGACGCCGCACTGGACACCCTGAAGGCGGCCGACGTGCCGGTGTCGAAAATCTACTCGGTGCGCGACATGCTGCAGGACCCGCAATTCCTCGCGCGGCAGATGTTCGAGCAGCACCTGTTCCGCGACGGCACACCGGTCAAGCTGCCGGCCGTCACGCCCAAGCTGTCGGAGACGCCCGGCGGCACGCGCTGGATGGGGCCGGAACTGGGCGAGCATACCGACGAGGTGCTCGCCGCACTCGGCTACTCGGCCGAAGCAATCGCCAAGCTGCGCGGCAGCGGAGTTCTCTAGAATGATTGCTGCGGCCGACACCAGCGTATGTAACCGTTGATGCGACAGCAGGCCGTCGTCCGTCCGAGACGGTGGGTACTAGTACGTCATGCACTGAACTCGTCACGAGCGGCCGACCACCCACCCAAACATCCGATGGCTGATGCGTCGTCCGCAGGGAGGATGCAGAGTCGGTACATGCGAGGCGGTAGTCACTGACCGCGTCAGATCCTCCAGCCTAGAGGATCTGAGATGAAGGAGAGGGAGACGTTCTGATGGAAAGATCCTCGGCAAGCAATTCACGCGTCACATTCGATCTGGGCAACGCAGTCACGGAAGCATCGACGGCTCCATCCTCTCGAGGGGAAAAGATCACGGCCAAGGTTCGTGCGTCATCGGAGGGCGTAGGACGTAGTCGGACCCATGTACGAAGAGCCGCGCTCGATGCTGGCCTGATGTCGATCATGGCCCCTCCCAAGTCCAAACCGCCGAAGCCCTTGCCCAAGACAGACGCGGTCAGACAGCAGGGCCTCAGGCAGAAAATCGCTTCCGAACAGCCGCCACAGTTAACGCTCGCCCAACTGACCAGGCAGATCAGGAGTTTTGTGAATCTTGACGTTAATCAGTCCAAAAAATTACTGACGACGGTCGGGCAGGGAGGTACTGGTGCCGTGTCATTGGAAAACCTGAGAGCATTCAGGCACTGCGTCCAAGGCCATTCCACGACGCTTTCTCCAGAAATAAAACAGCAAGCACAAGAATTCGCATTGGCTTACCTGAAGCTACCGAAGAGTGATCGCGGAGCGCGAACCGGTTTTGACTTTGATCCGATGATGACAATTTACGCGCTGGATATTGCGCTCGGGAAGTTTTGATCGAATGCCTGTATTCGCGAAGCGCGACCAAGTTCATGCCCTTGCAGGGTGTGCGTACTGAGCGCTCAGCCAAGTTGCGCGACCAGCTTTTCCAGCTTCACTGCGTCGGCGCAGAACAGCCGTATCCCCTCGGCCAGCTTCTCGGTGGCCATCGCATCCTCGTTCAGCGCGAGCCGGAAGGCCTTTTCGTCCAAGCTGATCTTCCGCAGTTCGGTCGCTGATGCCTGATCCGGAGACAGCTTGCGCTCGACCGCGCCCTCGGTTTCGGCCAGTTTCTGTAGCAATTCGGGACTGATGGTCAGCAGATCGCAGCCGGCCAGTTCCAGAATCTGCGTGGTGTTGCGAAAGCTCGCGCCCATCACCTCGGTGGTGTAGCCAAATTTCTTGTAATAGCTGTAGATGCGCTGCACCGACTGCACGCCGGGATCGTCGGCGCCGGCGTAGTCAGTACCGCTGGCTTTCTTGTACCAGTCGTAGATGCGGCCGACGAAGGGCGAGATCAGCTGCGCGCCGGCCTCGGCACAGGCAATCGCCTGCGGCAGCGAGAACAGCAGCGTCATGTTGCAGCGTATGCCTTCCTTCTCCAGCACCTCGGCCGCCCGTATGCCTTCCCAGGTGGACGCGATCTTGATCAGCACGCGCTCGCGCTGTACGCCAGCCGCTTCGTAGAGTGCGATCAGGTGATGCGCCTTCGCGATCGTGCCGTCGGTGTCGAACGAGAGCCGGGCGTCGGTTTCGGTGGAGACGCGCCCCGGGATGATGGCGAGGATCTTGCGGCCGAAGGCGACCAGTAACTCATCGATGATGGCGCCGACCTCCTGACCCGCATGGGCGCGCACGGTTTCTTCGAGCAGCGGCCGGTACTCGGGCTTTTGCACCGCCTTCAGGATCAGCGACGGATTGGTAGTCGCATCATGCGGCTGGAAGACTTCCATCGCATGGAAGTCGCCCGTGTCCGCGACTACAGTCGTGTACTGCTTCAATTGCGCTAGCTGGTTCATGAGAGGCGGTGTCAGGTGAATGGGCGTCGGGTGGATTGGCGACGCCCGTCCATTGTACCCACTCGCCGCCGGTACGCTTAGCCCAAGGCCGCATGCGCGCGGGCAATCAGCGCGGCCGTCGAACTGTCGTGCGCACCCATATCGGGCGCGCCCTCGAGCTCGGACAGGATGCGCGTGGCCAGCGTCTTGCCCAGCTCCACGCCCCACTGGTCGAAGCTGTTGATCTTCCACAGCGCGCCGAGCACGAAGGTCTTGTGCTCATAGAGCGCGATCAGCGCGCCCAGCGTTGCCGGCGTCAACTGATCGAGCAGCAGCATGTTGCTCGGGTGGTTGCCCGGGAAGGCGCGGTGCGGCGGCAAGGCCGGATCGTCGAGCCCGTTCATCAGCGCCTCGGCTTGCGCGAAGCAGTTTGCCAGCAGCGTGCGGTGCAGGTGCAGCTGCTTGTGCGCGGGTTTGAGCGCGGCAATGAAATCCACCGGGATCAGGTCGGTGCCCTGATGCAGCAGCTGGAAATACGCATGCTGGCCGTTGGTGCCGACCGTGCCCCAGATCACGGGTGAGGTGCGCATCGGCACCGGCTGGCCGTCGCGCGTGACTTCCTTGCCGTTACTCTCCATCTCCAGTTGCTGCAAGTAGAAGGGAAACAGCCCCAGATCCTGATGATAGGGCGCGATCAGTTGCGAGGCCGTCCCGAAAAACTCCCGGTACCAGAAGCTGATCATGCCGAGCAGCGCCGGCAGGTTGCGCTCGAGCGGGGCTTGCCGAAAATGTTCGTCCATCGCATGGGCGCCGGCAAGGAAGTCGCGGAAATGCCCGGGGCCGATGGCCACCAGCAGCGACAGGCCGATCGCGGACCAGATCGAGTACCGGCCCCCGACCCATTCGCGGAACGGAAACATGTTCGCCGGTGCGATGCCGAAATCAGCAACGGCCTGCGCATTGGTCGACACGGCGACGAAGTGCCTGGGCAAATCCTCCGTCCGGCCCGATTGCAGGAACCAGTCGCGCGCCGCATGGGCGTTAAGCAGCGTCTCATGCGTGGTGAAGGATTTCGACGACACGATGAACAGCGTGGTCTGCGGGTCGAGCCCGTCCAGCAGCGCGGACACCGCATGGCCATCCACGTTCGACAGGAAATGCAGGCGCAGCGCCGGCGTGGCGCAGGGACGCAGCGCGGCACAGGCCATGGCCGGGCCGAGATCGGAGCCGCCGATACCAATGTTCACTAAGTCGGTGATGCGCCGGCCGGTGTAGCCGGTCCACGCGCCGCTGCGCAGTTGCTCGGCAAACGCCTCCATCCGCTGCAGCACCTGCTGCACCTCGGCGACCAGTTCTTCGCCCTGGCAGTCGAAGCGGGATCCGGGCGGCATGCGCAGCACGGGATGCAGGACGGCGCGCCTCTCGGTCAGGTTGATCGGCTCGCCGCCGAACATCGCATCGCGTAGCGTCTCGACGCCCTGCGCGCGCGCAAAGTCGGCAAGCAGCGCCACTGTCTCGGGTTGCAGCAGGTTTTTCGAAAAATCAAGCGCGATGCCGGCCGCGTCCAGCGTCAGGCGGGACGCGCGGTCGGCGTCGGCGCGGAACAGGTCGGCCAGCCGCCACTGGCGCGCGTGCCGGGCATGGGCATGCAGCGCGGCATAGGTGGGTGAATCTGGCAGGGACGGGGCAGTCGGCTCGGGAGCAGGGCGCATGGCTCGGGATCGGATGCCGGCGAGGGCCGGTCTTCTGGAGGACGTGGTCGGAAACCTCAGGGTCGGTGCGGGCAGATGATAGCGTCTGTTGATGACCGAACCATGATTTTTTCACAAGGGTCCTGCGGTGTTTCCTCCAACCAAGACCTCGGTTTGTGCAAGAAAACAACATTTGTCAGAGCGGTCAACTCACATCGTTGTTGTCAAATAGATAAACATCCGGTACGTTCCTTTCATCGATTACCGAACAGAACGTTCAGCGGTGGATGCTTAAAACCGACTACCGCCCGAATCGTCGGAGGAGACAAAATGCAAGCCTTCTCAAGCACTGTCAGGGACTTGTATGCGTTGGCCGAATATGCGTCGCCGGATCAGTTCCTCTCCCGCGCGATCGGCCTGATGCAAATGTGGATCCGCTTCGACGGAGCCATTTTCGGCACTGGCGAGCGTGCCAGCCTGCAAGCCGTCACCATGCTCGAGTCCGATGCTGCGGCGCCGGCAGCGACTGTTCCGGAATCCCTCGCAGCGCGCTCGTCTTATTGTGACGATCCGGTGGCGCAGGGATTCAGGAATGCGCCGCTGTCGCCGTCGCGCGGCGGCGTGCGCGAGGTCTACCGCAAGAGCCGTGACGGCAAGAAGACCTCGAGCGCACCGACCGGCGTGGCGCGCACGCTGGCCGAGGAGCTGGGCCTGTGCCATCTGATGGTCCACGGCGACGATCCGGCCAAGGTCCGGCCGGCACGCTGGATTGTGCTGTATCGCCAGCACGACGTCCGTTTTGCCGAGACCGACGCCGCCTGCCTGCATGGGTTGTGGATTCACCTCTCGCGCGCGTTGGCCATCAACCGCGCGCGCTCGCTGGAGCGGCTGAGCACGGCGGGGCCGCGCCGCGACAATGGCAGTGCCTCCGGCCTGATCGGCGACGACGGGCAGATCGAGATTGCCGACCAGCGCTTCTTTGACCTGCTCGAGCGCGAGTGGCCGGACATGGCACCCGATTTCGTCCCCGAGGAGGCGATGGCAGTGCTGACGGAGGGCAAGACCTACCGCGGTTCCCAAATCGAAATTGCTCTGGTCCCCCAGAGCGGCGGCAATCTCTGCCGCATCCGGCCGATGGATGTGATGGAACTGCTGACCCCGCGCGAGTTCGTCGTCGCACGCCGCTTCGCCGCCGGCATGAGCCACAAGCAGATTGCGCGCGAACTGGGCGTATCCCACCACACGGTGC